>NZ_JXCG01000003.1 GCF_001317345.1 Thermococcus sp. EP1
TTTTGTGTTTGGGACGAATACTACAAACCCCTTAATCCTAGCTATGCCATCTCCACCTTGACCTATACTCTCTATCTTCACTTTATATCTTTCCCCAACCTTCACTGGGGCTTCAAATCTCCTTCCACCAAATCTATCTCCATACATTTCCAACAATCTCCTTTCAAATTCTTAACGCTCCTTAAAAGAGCGCCAAACTTACTTCTTTCTGGAGTTTATAAACTTTTGCATTTTTATTCTAACTTCGCATGGAAGTAAACATTAGTGCTAATAAAAGTTGTGCATCGTGTATTTTAGTACATTGTTCATTCTAATCTGCCATCAAAAAACGGGTTTTTACATAACTTTTGGTTGGAAACGAGATCTTATATACCTTTGTTGTTAATTTAGCCCTTTACAAAACCCTTTTAAAAGAAACAATTGAATTTAATATCGATAAATAGAAAAATAGGTGAGGACTGGGATGTAAACCAAAAGTTGAGGTGGGAAAAATGAGTTTCATTGTTGCATTCATGTGGTCGTTTGTGCTCTGGCTTGTACTTACGGCAGGTAGCAAAGGCATGCTCTGGAGTACAGAAGAGATTATAGCGGGCATTATTTTCGCGTTCGTAATTGGATTCTCTACTAGGAATATCGTAGGAGAAAAAGCAAAGAGGTTCTTAAACCCTATTAGGGTAGTAGGCTTCTTGGTATATGCAATAGGGCCTTTATTCTGGGGCATGGTGAAAGCCAATTTAGATGTAGCTTATAGGGTTGTCACAGGTAAAATAAAACCAGGAATCGTTAAGGTCCCTGTTGATTTGGAAAATGAAGCCCAGTATACTATTTTGAGCAATTCCATTACATTAACTCCGGGTACTTTAACAATAGATGCTTGTCCCGAGGAAAATGCCCTTTATGTTCATTGGATACACGTAACAGAAGAGGAACCAGAGAGTTCAGAGCCCGTTGCAGGCTCATTTGAAAAATGGGCAAGGAGGTTAGGAAAATGATTTTCACCGGGTTTTTCTATGGGATACTAGGAGTGATTCTTGCAGGGGTCATAACTTTGGTTCGTGTGATGTTGGGGCCAAGTGTTCCTGATAGAGTTGTAGGGGTTGATACACTAAATACTCTCATAGTTGCAGGAATGATCCTGCTGGGCGCAGCTTATGATAGGGTAATTTACATTGATATTGCAATAGTGTATGCTCTTCTTAGCTACATTGGTACGTTAGTGGTTGCTAAATATCTACAGGGGGGATTAGAGTGATCGATTTCATAGTTTATGCTCTCCTCGCTGTAAGTATCATATTTAACATATTGGGAAGTCTTTCTCTTCACAGGTTTCCAGACGTATATACTAGACTTCATGGAGCAACAAAGTGCACTACATTTGGAACAATATTCGCTGTTTTTGCGGTTATTATACATTCTATCTGGCAGATAAAGGAGACAAACAATCCAAAGTATCTTCAGATGGCTCTTCACAGCTTGGTGGCACTAATAGCACTGATGTTAACCAACCCTACAGGAGCCCACGCGATAGCAAAAGCAGCCCATCTCAGTGGTTACAAACCTGCAAAAGCTGTCATTGATGCATATGAGACAAAACTCCGAGGTGAGGCCCAATGAATGTAGTTAATGTTGATATGGCGATCCAAGTGATTCTGTTAATTAGTATATTGATGTCTTCATATTGGATGATAACTACTAGGGATCTGCTCTCAGCAGCTTTGGCATCAACTGCTATGAGTCTCCTTCTTAGTTTGGAGTTTTACATGCTTCATGCTCCTGATGTAGCGATAGCAGAGGCTGCAGTGGGAGCAGGCATTGTTACTGCAATTGTTGTTTATGGAATATCAAAAACCGAGAGATGGGAGCGTGAGGCACCATGAAAACAACTTTCGGAGCATTGTCATTACTTTTCATGTTGGGTGTTCTCTTAGTAGTTGCTAATCCAAACTATGGTTTACAGTTTGGTTTAGGGGGCGAAGAGTGGCAAAAATACCGCTATACTGATCAATATTACATAGAGCATGGTGTGGAAGAGGTGGGTGGTACAAATATCGTCACGGACATTGTGTTTGACTATAGAGGTTACGACACACTAGGGGAAGCGACAGTATTGTTTACTTCCATAGCAGGTGCAATTGCTTTACTTAGAAAATGGAGGGGAGAAGAATGAACAGTCAAAATAATGACATGGGTCTTATAGTTAAAACAATGGCGAGAGTTACCATACCTCTTATTGGAATATTTGGTGCTTATGTGATTGCTCATGGGCACCTCACACCTGGAGGCGGATTCCAAGGTGGTGCTACTGTAGCAGGTGCAGGAGTTCTTTTCTTAATAGCTTTTGGTCTTAGCGAGACAAAGAACAGGATTAACAAGACGTTATACTCTGCTCTTGAAGGTATCGGTGGATTGGTGTTTCTAGCAATGGGTATGCTTGGTTTCGGTGTCGCGTTCTTTTATAACACTCTGTGGCGTGAAGGACCGGTTTTCAATGGAGAACCTGGAAGCCTTCTTTCGGCGGGATACTTGCCCATAATGAACTTAGCTGTAGGTCTAAAAGTATACACAGGATTGGTTAGTGCGTTATTCGCAATGGCATTGTTCAGGAGGTGGAAAAAGTGATACCTTTGCAATTTGTAACTGCATTCCTGATGATATTCATGGGCATCTATGCATTTTTGTACAAGAGGAATCTCATTAAGCTAATTTTGGCATTAAATTTAGTCGATGCAGGAATTCATTTATTGCTTATAAGTCTAGGTTATCGCTTAGAGAATGGCATTTTGCCAACAGCTCCAATATATACCGGGTATGAAACACTAGAAGGAGTTCCAATGGTGGGGCCGATTCCCCAAGCTTTGGTGCTTACTAGCATTGTTATTGGAGTTTGTGTCCTTTCTCTTGCAATGGCGTTGACAATTAATGCATATAAGCACTACAGAACTCTTGATGTGAGCAAACTAAGGAGGTTGAGAGGATGAATGCCCTTCCATGGCTTATAATAACTCCATTATTTGGGGCATTCTCTATGCCAATACTTGGTTTGTTAGGAAGAAAAGTTAGAGAATACTGGGCAGTAATTATCAGCGGGTTTACATTTGCAATTGCCGCAAGGATATTTTACGGGATTTGGAGGAGCAATGAGATACTGCTCTATACGTTGGGTGATGTAACTCCAATTGGAGAGGGAGTTAAGTTCCCAATTAGGATAATATGGGAAGTTGACCTGTTTGGGGCCTTGCTTGCATTAACGGTGACTTTTGTAAGTTTTCTAGCGATAGTATACTCTCTAGGATATATGAAAGAGGATAGTGGGTTAGACAAATACTACACTTTAGTACTCCTTTTGGAACTTGGAATGCTGGGTATAGTAATTACTGGGGACATTTTCAACTTCTATGTCTTCCTCGAAATAATGAGTATAGCAAGCTATGTGTTGGTTGCATTCAGAAATGAGACTTGGGAAGGAATCGAAGCGGGAATTAAATACATGTTTGTGGGATCTCTTGCAAGCTCCTTTATCTTATTGGGAATTGCACTCTTATACGGGCAGTATGGCACACTCACAATGGCGTATCTAGCAGTAAAAATAGCGGAAAATCCAACTCTCGTAAGTAGAGTTGCCCTTGCCTTTCTTATTGGTGGACTATTATTTAAGAGTGGCGCAGTTCCAGTCCATATGTGGCTTTCTGATGCTCATCCAGCAGCACCAAGCTCTATTTCAGCAATGCTCTCTGGTCTTGTTATTAAAGTGGGTGGTGTTTATGCTATAGCCAGGATAGTATTTGGAATCTTTAATCCAGGGTTGCATGAATACCTTAAGGCCTTGGGTGCGCCTTCTATTGCTGTGAATACACTGGGGTGGGCAATAATATTTTTCGGTTGCTTAACGTTAATTGTTGGAAATGCAATGGCAGTTATTCAGACGGATATGAAAAGGCTCTTTGCTTTCTCAAGTGTCGGTCAAATTGGATATATCCTTCTTGGAATTGGAATTGGGGTAGTTGCATACGGAGAGAAGGCTGGGGAAATAGCTTTAACAGGCGCTGTTTATCATATAGTTAATCACGCAGTCATAAAGGCACTCCTCTTTTTTGTGGCCGGTGCAGTGATCCATCAAGTTGGAACAAAAAATCTGAACGAACTCAGTGGATTAGCAAGAAGAATGCCATTTACTACTCTCTCCTTTTTAATAGGCGCTGCAGCAATAATAGGACTTCCTCCACTAAACGGTTTTGCAAGCAAGTGGCTTATCTATGAAAGCTCTGCAATGTATAATCCAATTTTGGCCGTGATTGCAGTGATCGGCACTGTGTTTTCATTAGCAGCTTATACAAGAGTATTATTCACCTTTTTAGGAATTGAGAGTGAACGAGTGAAAACTGCTACAGAGCCAGGGAAAACAATGCTTATCCCAATGCTACTCTTAGTGGGGGTTATAATTCTAATGGGTCTCTTACCTTGGCAAATAAATGAGAAAGTCATGTTACCAGTGGCAAAAATGCTTGAGCAGCTCAAAGGGGAATACATAATGGCACTTGTTAAGTTCATGGGAGGGGTGTGAGATGTTTGGTTATTGGGATGCCCTTTACTTTATTTATGCCTTTGTTATTGGTCTGCTGATTAGTTATTTGCTCATGAAATGGGCTGAGAATGTAAGTGCTGGGACTAGAAAGGCAGGAGATGGTACTAAGATCTTTATAAGTGGAGAAGACCAGGATAAGGTTATCCCTCAATTTGAACATTTTAGAGGGTATTTTACAGGGAGACATGTCATGTGGGGACTAATCAGGGGAATAAACAGAATGTTTTTGACTTTTAGAAGGGAACACACTGGTTTGCTTACTGATTATGTTAGTTATTTGCTAATTACTGTAGCGATACTGCTTGGTCTCATGGTTATTTGGGGGTGAAATGATGAGTGAGAGAGAAATGCTTGAAAAAAAGATCTCAAAACTTTGTAAATATCTTGGAAGATCACCTTGGGTCTTTCACGTTAATAGTGGTTCATGTAACGGATGTGATATTGAGATAATTGCTGCATTGACTCCTCGTTATGATGCGGAGAGGTTTGGTGTTAAACTAGTAGGAACACCAAGACATGCAGACATTTTACTTGTAACTGGGCCGATTACTGATCAGAGTCTTGAGAGAGTTAAGTTGATCTATGAACAAACTCCAGACCCAAAAGTTGTTATTGCTATTGGTGCTTGTCCGACGGGAGGGAGTGTATTTTTTGAGAGTCCTTTCACGAATGCGCCACTTGATAAGCATATCCCAGTAGATGTGTTTATTCCGGGATGTCCTCCAAGACCTGAGGCAGTTCTTCATGGTGTAGTTTTGGGCTTGGAAAAGCTTCTAAAAAAGATAGAAGGTGAGAAAGAATGACTCCGGAAGAATTAATCAAAAAAATTAAAGAGAGATTTGAGGTTGAAACTCATACCTCACAGACTAAAACACCCTATCCTAGGAAAAGGATTTGGATAGGGATTGATAGGGAGAATTTCAAAAGCCTCATGAAGTATCTTCAAGAAATTGACCCTCATGCCCAATTCTCAATAATAATTGGTGAGGATAGAGGAGACTACCTAAGTGCTACATATCACTTGGAGCTTTTCTGTGAAGAGGAACCAAGTCTATCAGTAGCTGTGACAACAACCTGTCCAAAGGAAGATCCCAAGATACCCTCTCTTGGGGACGTATTTCCCAGCTCGGTACCATATGAAAGAGAGAATCAGGAGTTTCTTGGAATAGTCTTTGAAGGCATACCTGATCCAAGAAGATTATTCCTCCCTGATGACTTCCCAGAGGGTGTCTATCCATTGAGACTTGATGAGACGGGCATAACTCCAGAGATGGTGAAAAATGCTGGACATCCTTACAAAGTCAAAAAGGAGGGGTCATAATGAATGGCAGAATTGAATATTGGGTTAAAATCCCAATTGGTCCAATTCATCCAGCATTAGAGGAACCGGAGAAGTTTATTATAACCCTTGATGGAGAGCGTATAATAAACGTTGACGTTAAGTTGGGTTACAATTTAAGGGGACTTGAATGGATTGCTATGAGAAGAAACTATATCCAATTGCTTTATTTAGTTGAAAGAATTTGTGGAATATGTTCATTTTCTCATAATCACACATATACTAGGGCCGTTGAGGAAATGGCAGGTATAGAAGTGCCTGAGAGGGCTGAATATATTAGGGCAATCATAGGAGAGCTGGAGAGGATTCATTCCCACTTGCTCAACCTTGGAGTAGTTGGACATGCAATTGGATATGACACTGTTCTTCACTTGAGTTGGCTTGCTAGGGAGAGAGTGATGGATATCTTGGAGGCAATTGGTGGTAACAGAGTGAACTATGCTATGAATACAATTGGTGGTGTTAGAAGGGACATAGAAGATAAGCATAAAAGAGCAATTCTTGAGATGATAAAGTACTATCGGGAGGAGATAATGCCAAAGATAGAGGAGATCTTTCTTTATGATCCCACAGTAGAGGCACGTTTAAGGGATGCAGGAGTCATCCCAAAAAGAATTGCAGTTGAATATAGTGCCCAAGGTCCAACTGCAAGAGGGAGTGGAATTAAGAAAGATATAAGATATAATGAACAACTTGGTGTTTACCCTGATCTAGGAGTTAAACCCATAACTCCAAAGGAGTTCACTGGGGTAATAAAGGGAGATGTTTTTGACAGAATGGTTGTTAGAGTTGGTGAACTTTGGCAAAGTATGGAGATTATAGAGCGAGCTTTTGATCAAATGCCTGAAGGGAAAATAAAAACATTTCCAAAGGACAATGTAGCACTGGTTAAGCTGAAAAAAGCAGATGGTATGGGAATTGGGAGGTATGAGGCTCCTAGAGGAGAGACTATCCATTATGTGAGGGCAAATCCTGGGACAGATGGCCCGGCAAAGTGGAAGGCAAGAGAACCTACTTTTCCAAACTTATTTGCAGTTGCAAGGGCATTAGTTGGAGAGCAACTTGCAGATGTGCCGGTAGCGATAGCCTCAATTGACCCATGTTTAAGTTGTACAGATAGAGTAGCCGTAATAGATTCAAATACTGGTATTAAGAGAATATTGACTGAAAAAGATCTGCTTAAGGCTTCAATAGATAAAACAAGAGAGATCAACCCAAATATAAAAGCGAAACCTGAACTAATTGGAACTACATGTGGGGGTGTGAGACTATGAATATTTTATATGCAACCCTTGGATTAGTGGGAGTTTATATTTATGTTTCATTTGTTTCTCTCTTATGGGAGGGTTTGGATAGGAAGTTAGTTGCTAGAATGCAGAGAAGAATGGGTCCCCCTCTACTCCAGCCTTTTTATGATTTCTTAAAGCTCGTTAGTAAAGAAGCTATAATTCCGAGGGATTCAAATAAGTTATTCGAAATAGCTCCAGTGTTGGCTTTAGCAGCATCAATCTCCCTCTTGGCATATACTCCTCTTGGATTTGGTCCACTCTTTGCCACAAAAGGAGATGTGCTTGTATTTCTCTACTTACTCGCGTTAATAGCTTTCATAAGAGTAATAGGAGGAGTGAGTTCAGGTTCTCCCTATGCCCAGATAGGAGCTCAAAGGGAAATTATAATGCTGGCTTCAAGAGAGGTATCTATGATGCTTGGACTTTTTGCGATATTGTGGCGTCTAGCTAAACTCGGCGCAGAAAGACCTTTTAGTCTAGAAACCCTATATCAGTACAATATATGGGAAATTGGGACGCCATTAACAATTGTCGGCACCTTAATTCTTTTAATAGTATTTATCTTTTGGCTTGCAAGTGAAATTGAAGTAGGTTACTTCAATATCCCTGAGGCAGAAACAGAGGTCGCTGAGGGACCTATGGCAGAATATAGTGGTAGACATCTCGCATTATTCAAATTAAGCAGTGCATTAAAAGAATTCGCAAGTGCTAGCTTAGTGGTGGCAATATTCTTCCCCTGGGGATTAAGCGGATATCTTGGGATGAGCGGTATTGGGGCAATATTCGTAGACTTGGTGTTCCATACAATAAAGGTTTTCATAGTTCTCTTTGTTAGCATGAGCGTGTTTAGAGCGGTTACAGGAAGGCTTAGGATTACACAGGCTGTCAACTTATTCTGGAGTAGAATATTGCCTGCGAGCATCATTGGAGCAATCTTGCTGGCGATGGATATTGTGGGGGTGATTGCATGAAAGTTCCTCCAACACTTTCAGTAGTTCTAAGAAACTTATTTAAAAAACCAGCCACAAATCCTTTCCCTAAAAGCGAGCCTTTACCAACTCCGGAAGGTTTCAGGGGAAAGTTAGTGTATCACGTGGACAAATGCATTGGATGTAAGTTGTGTATAAATGTATGTCCAGCGGGGGTATTCGAATACGTTCCAGAAATAAAGAAAGTGACACTTTGGTTGGGCAGATGTGTCTTCTGTCAGCAATGTGTGGATGTATGTCCCGTAAGTGCCCTAGAGATGAGCAATGAGTTTCTATTGGCTACCTACAATAAATATGATGATAACTTAAGATGGCTTAAAGAGGAGGAAATCGAGGAGATGATTGCTCAACAGGGAGGAAAGACAAAGAAATATCGGATAATTCCTGAAAAATGTAAGGGTTGTACTCTGTGTGCTAGAAATTGTCCACAAAATGCCATTGAAGGGGCACCTAGGGTAGTTCACAAAATCGATCCAAATAAGTGTGTTGGATGTGGTGTGTGTGCTACAGTATGTAAGTTTGGTGCCATAGAAGAATACGAAGAGTGATCTTTTTTCTATATTATTATGATTTATTTTTATATATTCTTTTAGGGTTTGTACATTTTTGAGGATCAAAATTATTATTTTTTGCATTATTGAACAATTTAGTCTATTCTTGCAGCTTAATGTTCTATTTTATGTAAAGCTTTATTACTTTTATGTTTGTCAAATTTCATGTTTTTAACCTTTCGTTAAAGAAACGTATTTAATGGAATTTAGCTAAGCGAGTAATGGAATTAGGTTGAAATATGCTCCCAAAAGGTTTAGAACCTAAAGATGAGGTGAGAAAATGTCCTTTGCAACATCTTTCCTTTGGTCGTTAATTGTATACCTTGTTTTGACTGCAGGTTCAGGCAGTGTTTTACTATGGAGTCCAGAAGAACTAGTGGCGGGCATTATAATAGCAGCCATAATAGGCTATGTTACAAGAAATATAATGGATGAAAGACTGGATTACTTCTTTAATCCAAAAAGATGGGTGCTTTTTATTGTATATGCACTAGGGCCCTTTTTCTATGCCATGGCAAAAGCGAACCTTGATGTTGCTTATAGAGTCATTACAGGCAAGATAAGGCCAGGAATTGTCAAAATCTCTCCAGATTTGACTAGAGATGAAAGCAGAACGCTTCTAGCAAATTCAATAACTCTAACACCAGGAACGTTTACACTTGAAATTGACGAAGAAGGTAATTTCTATGTTCACTGGATTAATGTGCCTCCTGGAAAAGAGAAACCAACTCCTGAGGAACTTTGTGGATATTTACCAAAATGGGCAAGGAGGATTGCGGAATGACGCCTGAGAGTATATTTATGACTGCAATGATACTATTGCTTGTTTCGGCTACATTAACCATGATAAGAATGTTAATCGGTCCAACAATACCTGATAGGGCCGTAGCTCTGGATGCTTTAACAACCACAACTGCTGGCGCAATGGTTCTGTATGGCATTATTACCAAACAGGCAGTGATGATTGATGTTGCTCTTGTTTATGCCGTGTTAAGCTATATTGCGACCCTTTACATAGCTAGATATCTAGTGAAAAAGAAGGTGGGAGTGGCATGATCGAGTGGCTATTATTACTCTTGCTTGCCATTGGAGTGGGTTTCAATCTGTTAGCGAGCGTGGGGATCCTTAGATTTCCCGATGTTTATACAAGGATTCACGCTTCTACAAAGTGTACCACGTTCGGTACTATTTTCATAGTACTCAGTGCGATCGTTTATTCAATCTACAACTGGAGACTTAGCCATGAGACTGCATGGATTACAATGGGAATTCATTCAGCACTTGTGGTCATATTCTTGGTCTTAACAAATCCAGTAGGAGCTCATGCGTTGGGTAGAGCTGCTAGAAAATCAGGTATACGGCCATATGGTGCGGTAATAGATGAATTGGAGGGGAGACTATGAATCCTGAAACATTTTTCTGGGCAATTCAAGTTCTAATAGCCATAGCTTTAATTGGAAGTTCAATAGCAGCCATTAGGTTCAAGAACTTAATCTCAGCAGTAATTGCAATGGCCGTTTTTAGCTTGGCTCTTTCTGTGGAGTTCTATATTCTACAGGCACCAGATGTAGCAATAGCAGAGGCTGGTGTTGGAGCAGGACTCACAACGGCGATGTACCTTCTTGCTATACGAAACACCACCGATGAGGAGGTGGTAGAATGAGGAGAGCATTGGGACTTTTTGCGTTCTTAGCATTTACGCTATTCCTGTTTGCAGCGGCCATAAGTATAAGGCCTTTTGGAGAACCTCCTCATATGGAAATGGATGCATACTTTATAGATCACGCTCAAGAAGAAGCGTCAGCTAATAACGTCGTTACAAGCGTTGTGTTTGACTACAGGGGTTTCGATACTCTTGGTGAAGCCACAGTTCTGTTTACTGCAGTTGCTGGAGTTTTAATGGCACTGAGACAGTACGGGGGGAGAGGAAAATGACTACCACGATCATAAGGACAACTACTAGATTTCTAGCTTCATTGATACTTGTATTTGGAGCGTATATAATCCTCCATGGACATTTAACCCCAGGAGGTGGTTTTCAGGGAGGAGCAGTTTTTGCAAGTGGTTTGGCGTTGTTGATCGTGGCTAACAGCAAAGACAAAGTCCAAGAACTCTTTGAAAAAACTCCCTTAACTCAACTGGAAAGCATTGGTGCACTTGGATTTTTGGGCATCGGCCTCTTAGGATTAATGGGCTATACCTTCCTGAAAAATGCAATAGCAAACAGTGGATTTCTCTTTGGCGCCCCCACACCAGAGGGGATAAATCCTGGATACTTGAATACTGGAGGAACCCTCTCATACCTTAACATCTTCGTTGGAACAAAAGTCTTGGCTGGTCTTACAAGCATCATACTAATCTTCTTCTTGATTCTAAGGAGGGAGAGAGATGAATGGTAACATCTTTGTGAACTTTCCATTTATTGTAGTTGCAATCCTACTTGCGTTAGGATTTTACACTATTGGCTTCAAGCGGAATCTCATAAAAGTAGTTATCGGAATTGAAATCTTAGAAGGCGCTGTGAACATGTTCATTGTAGCTGTAGGATACATCAAAGGTGGATATGTGCCAATCTACACTCAAGCACCACAGGAAGCTGTGGGAAGAATGGTTCTCCCGACTCCCCAAGCATTGACTCTTACGAGCATTGTCATAGGTGTTGCAGTAACTGCGTTGATGCTTGCCTTTGCGGTTAACATCTACAAGCACTATGGAACCCTAGATATTACAAGAGTAAGGAGGTTGAGGGGATGATTGAGCACTTACCTGCTTTGATGGTGGCGGTTCCACTCTTTGGAGCGTTTATAGCACCGCTCTTCAAGAAGCATTACAAAGGGGTCTCGATGTGGGCCGCCTTGATCACTGGCAGTACTGTAATTCTCTCCCTCTTGCTGGCAAAGCAAGTAGTCACTAATGGAATAATGGTATATGTCTTTGGAGCAGACAAGCCATCTATAGTATTGCCTTCTGGTTACGCAGTTCCGATAAGAATTATGTTTGAAGTAGATGCAATGGGAGCCTTCATGGCAATTTCTGCCACTTTGATGAGCTTTATTGGGGCCATATATTCATATACACATGTTGAAAAAGAGGCGGGGTTGGAAAAATACTATGCATTGCTAATGCTCTTAGAAACCGGAATTTTGGGCATGGTGCTCACTGGAGATCTATTTAACCTGTTTGTGTTCTTAGAAATAGCAGGAATAGCAGGTTCAGCCTTAGTGGGCTTTAGAAACTACCGTGGGGAAGCAAGTGAAGCTGGAATAAAGTATCTTATCGTTAGTGCTGTAGCTTCTCTTATGGTACTATTTGCAGTGGCTATACTTTATGGTCAGTATGGAAACCTGAATTTAGCTTACATAGCAAAAAATGTATCCTTTAACATGGTAGACATGATAGCTCTTGGGTTGTTATTTACGTCATTTGCAATGAAGTGCGGTGCAGTTCCAATGCATTACTGGGTACCTGATGCTTATACTGAAGTGCCAGCTGGAATAAACCCACCCTTGTTGGTAGCAACATATGCAAGCCTTTACGCTCTCTTTAGGGTCAGTTTTACGCTCTTTGCGAACATAGTAATAGACCTCGCTCGGGTAGGCTGGATAATGTCCATCCTTGGAGTGCTCACAATGTTCATTGGAGTTACAATGGCTCTTGTGCAAAAAGACGTCAAGAGATTGATGAGCTATCACGCTATCTCTCAGACAGGTTACATGCTTTTGGGTGTGGGTGTTGGATTAACAGTGTTACATGACCCATCTAAGCTCGCAGAATTTGGAAGGGATGCAATGGCAGGAGGAGTTTTCCATATAATTAACCACATCATTTACAAGAGCTTACTTCTGATGACGGCGGGAGCACTCTTTTATGTCACTGGAACTAGGAATCTCAACGAAATGGGAGGTCTAGCAAGAAAAATGCCAATAACAACAATAAGCTTCATGGTCGGAGCTGCCGCAATATCTGGTTTACCGCCATTTAACGGATTTGCAAGTAAGATCCTAATTTATGAGACTTCCTATAGGTTAAACCCCCTCCTTACGGTATTCGCTATGGTAACTAGTGTCCTGACACTGGCTTCATTCGTTAAGGTTTTTGCATCAGCCTTCCTTGGACCGCCATTAGAGAAATTCCAAGATAAACGAGAAGTTCCGAAGCCCATGGTTATAGCAATGCTCATTTTGGCAGTATTGTGTATACTATTCGGTCTATTCCCGAACCTAGTATTGGATAAACTTGTGTATCCAGCAGTTGATGCGTTAATTAACTTTGCACAATATCATAGCTGGGGTGGTTTAGCATGAGCTTTACACTAACAACTCCATCTGGATTTTGGAATCCTTTACTCTGGCTGATATTCCTAGCACTCTTTGCAATAGTTGCTTACCTCATTTATTCCAGAGGTAACCCCTCATATAAGAAGGAAAGCGATCAGGTGAAACCTTACTTAAGTGGTAACATTGAACCAACAAAGGAAAAAGTCCAGGTAAAAGCAGGTGATATTTATTGGGGATTCATAGAGGCTCTAAAAGGGTATTACACCGTACTTCAAACTATGCATACAGGAGACATAAGGGACTATATCCTATGGTACCTGGGAGTTGGAGCTATAATAACATTCATCTTAATTGGAGGGGTGTGATATGGGAAAACTAACCAATTTTAAGCGCTCTCTTTGGGTCTTTCATGCCTCAGGAGGTTCATGTAACGCATGTGATATCGAAATAATTGCAGCATTAACCCCTAGATATGACGCAGAAAGATTTGGAATAAAACTCGTTGGGAGTCCAAGGCACGCTGACGTGCTTTTGGTAACGGGGGCAATTCCTAGAGACTTTGCTGACAAGCTAAGACGTGTCTATGAGCAAATGCCAGATCCAAAAGCAGTGATAGTGATAGGGAACTGTGGGACCAGTGGAGGAGTTTTCTATGACTCATACAATATAGTTGGTCCAATAGACGAAATAATTCCAGTAGATGTCTATGTTCCAGGGTGTCCTCCGAGGCCAGAGGCCATAATAGATGCAGTGGTGAAAGCTTGGCTTAAACTTGAGAAGCTTGAAAAACAATTGGAGGGGGAGGAAGAATGACATTAACTGCTGAGGAGATCTTTGATAGATTAAAAGAGGAGCTTGGAGATGCTATACTAAACTATGAGCTCAAAGAATATAAGATGGGAGTCAAGAAGCCCAGAACCTATAAAGAAGTTTGGATGGAGATAGACAAAAGTGCCTTCAGGAGGGCAATTGAAGCAATATTCAAGATAGAGTATCCTCACTTACACTTCATAACTGGTGAGGACATTGGAGAATCTATACGAATGATTTATTCATTTGGACTTTTCCACGAGCATCCTTGGGGTGAGGTGAGCATAGTTATAAAATTTGACCTTCCAAAGAACGAGCTCGTCCTACCTACAATAACGGATCTTATGATGGGAGCTGAAACTAACGAGAGAGAAATCAGGGAAATGCTAGGGGTTGAATTTGATGGTCTCAAGAACAAGAGACATCTTTTCTTGCCGGACGACTGGCCCGAAGGAAAGTATCCGTGGAGAAAAGACGAATATGGTGTTGATGACATGATTAAACACACTCACAAAAGCGTTAAAGAAATAAGGAAAGAACGAGGTGAGCAAAGTGGCTAAAACAACTTATTATGTCCCCATTGGTCCAATTCACCCCGCTTTAAAAGAGCCAATTAGGGTTGAAGCAGAAGTTGAGGGAGAAAAGATAGTAAAAGTTGATGTAAAGAGAGGTTTTGCTCACAGGGGAATAGAGTACATGGGTATGAAGAGGAACGCAATACAAACCCTCTATTTATCAGAAAGAATATGTGGAATATGCTCAATTTCTCACCCATATGCATTTGTCATAGGCAGTGAAAAAGCTCTTGGAATTGAAGCTCCTCCTAGAGCCCAGTACATAAGATCTATAATTGCTGAGCTTGAAAGAATACACTCCCACATCCTTTGGCTTGGAGTTATAGCCCACGAAATAGGCTTTGACTCTCTACTCTTCTGGACGTGGAAAGGAAGAGAAAAAGTTCTAGATATCTTAGAGGCTATTACAGGGAACAGAATAAATTACTCCATGTACATGATAGGTGGAGTCAGGAGAGACTTAAAGGAGAGTCATATTAGAGCCCTCAAAGATATGATAACATACTACTGGGAATTCACTGAACACATGAAAGAAGTTTTCCTTTCTGACCCGGTATATGAAGCAAGAACTAGAGGAGTGGCACAGGTTTCAAAGGATGTAGCCCTTAAATTAAATCTTGTAGGTCCAGTAGCAAGAGCCGCTGGTCTGAGGATGGATATCAGACAAGATATTCCTTACGACGCTTATGCAGATATAGATGTGAAGGCAGTGGTGCCGCAGGACATTGTGGGTGAAGCTAGAGGAGATGCTTATGACGTTACTATGGTTAGAATTTATGAAATAGAGCAGAGTTTAGATATAATAGAGTACTGTATCGACAACCTTCCTGAAGGAAGGATACTGGCCATTCCTAACTATATTGCCCTTTTGAACAAAATCAAGAAAACAGAAGGAGAAGGAATAGGTGCCCATGAAGCTCCAAGAGGAGAGGTTATACATTACTTTAGATACGATGGAACAAGAGATGGTCCCGCAGTGTGGAAGGTGGTAGCACCAAGTTACAACAATATCAACAGTTGGGCATATTGTCTCCTAGGTGCTGAAGTGGCGGATATTCCCGTTGTCGTAGGATACATTGATCCTTGTATGTGCTGTAATGACAGAATAGCAGTTGTGAAAGATTCAACGGGTAAAATGCTGGATTACTCTTACATTCATAAGAGGGCCATCGAAAAAACAAGGATGCTAGAAAAAGAACTGGGGGTGAGAAGATGACCCCTGAAACTATCTTTTATGCGATAGGGATGCCACTTATTGGAGTATTTCTTGGACTATTTTACAAGGGTATTGATAGGAGAGTCTCTGCGAGAATGACATCAAGGATAGGGCCTCCAATAAGACAGCCCTTCTGGGATGTTGGAAAGTTACTTCTTAAGGAAACTGTAGTTCCAGCAAATGCCGTAAAATGGATCTTCAATGCAATGCCAGTTTTAGCTCTTGCATCCTCAATGACACTCCTCCTTTACATTCCCTTTGGCATTATTAAGGCACCTTTGGAAGGTTATGGTGATTTGGTAGTAATCCTCTACCTTTTAACGCTGCAAGCTCTTGCAATGGCAATTGGAGGATTTGCCTCAGGAAGTCCATTCTCCTCAGTTGGTGCACAGAGAGAAATGGTCTTAATGATGAGTTACGAGATGCCATTTGCAATAGTGATAACGGGTTTTGCTCTAATCTACAAGAGCTTTTCACTAAGCACTATAGCTTCAACACCTGTATGGACTATTGTAGGTCCATTGGGAGGATTAGGAGTTTTCTTACTTTTAATAGCATTCCTTTGGGTAACTCCTGCAGAGCTTGCGAAGCTTCCATTTGATATAGCTGAAGCAGAAACAGAAATAGCCGAGGGTATGCTCGCTGAGTACAGTGGAAGAAATCTCGCTTTATTCTATCTCTCAGACGCAGTAAGGGGCTTTGCAATGATAGCAATAGAAGTTGTTCTTTTCATACCATTTACACTCAGTTACCTATTTGGTCTAAACCTCTCAGGGCCGATGCTCTATATAGCTGAGGGCTTGTGGTTCTTATTCAAAGTACTGCTATTCTACGTATCTGCAGTGACCTTAGTTAGAACATCTTTCGCAAGATTCAGAATTGAACAAGCTTCAAAGTTGTTCTGGGTTTACGTGAACATAATAGCCTTGCTAGGTCTACTCTTAATATGGGTGGAGGTGATGTGAAATGCCTACCAAAGCAATGTTCCTGATGATAAAACAAGCACTTCAAAAGCCCTTCACTAATCCTTTTCCAGTGAAACATGCTCCTGTTAACGTTACTGCACTTATTGAGAAGGTTCAAAAGGGAGAAGTAAAGATACATCCTCCAGTCCCAGTTCCAGAAGACTTTAGAGGAAAGATCCATTATGATCCAGAGAGATGCATTGGATGCAGGTTCTGTATTACCGTTTGTCCAGCGGATGCCATGGAATGGATACCCGAGCTTAGGAAAATAAGGCATTATGTTTCGAGATGTATGTTCTGTGCTTTGTGCGTGGATGTTTGCCCAGGCAAGAAGTTCCCAGGTGAAGAAAAGGCAGTAAAGGCTCTTGCGATAAGCGAAGATTTCTTACTAGCAGATTATGATAAGTATAGTGACAATCTTATAGAAGAACCACCAGAAGCTAAGGAAAAAGGTCTTTAACCTCTTCTACTTTATTTTTTATCATGATAGTTGTAGGGACATGTGGCTTTTGTGAAAGAAGAGAGAAGTATTTCCGAGATTTTAACACTGTAGAGGTTCAACAAACTTTTTACAAGCTTATCCAAGATAAAACTCTTCAGAAATGGAAACAGGAAGCTCCAAAAGATTTCATATTCTCTATAAAGGCTTTTCAAGGTGTGACTCATCCTCCCACTAGCCCTACGTGGAGACGAAGCAATGTAAAACCCACCCCGGAAGTGGGCCTCTTAAGACCAACCCCAGACGTTTTTAAGTATTGGGAGTTAACTCTTAGAGAAGCAGAGATCTTAGGGGCGAAATTTGTTCTTATTCAGCTTCCCAAGAGTTTTAAGGAAACTGAGGAAAACTTCAATAATGCAGAAAAGTTCTTCTCTAAAATTGAAAAAAGAGACTTCACGATTGCGGTAGAACTTAGAGGCTGGAGTGAGAAAGGGATAGAGGAGTTTGTGAAGGAGTTTGAGCTTATTGATGTTTCAGATCCTCTTGTTAGAAAACCTGTTCATCGAGGTGACATTAACTACTACCGACTTCATGGGGCTTATGAAAGGGGAAGGATAATTTATAAACACAAATATGGGGAGGGAGAACTAAAGGAACTTGCAAGCAGGATTAAAGAATGGAATAAAAAAGAAAGCTATCTCTATTTCAATAACGCTTATATGTGCGAAGATGCGAGGAGATTCATTCAAATCCTGGCTTTTTAATGTTTATCACATCTTTGTTCACTAGGTTTGGAGGAATTTCTCCTTTTGCAAAGGCTATCAAGTTTTTTGCCACCAATTCTGCCATACCTTCCCTTGCTTCATGTGTTGCACTTCCTAAATGAGGAGCCAGAACAACGTTTTCCAGTTTAAAGAGCTCTTCATTGTAGTAAGGTTCTTCTTCAAAAACGTCTAACCCTGCTCCAGCAATCCACCTCTCTTGGAGAGCTTTTATTAGTGCCTTCGTATCAATAACTGGACCTCTTGCAGTGTTGATTAAAATTGCAGTAGGTTTCATTATCTTTAGTTCTTTTTCTCCAATCATGTGATGTGTTTTATTAGTAAGAGGGACATGAAGGCTTATAAAGTCACTTTCTTCTAAAAGCGTCTCAAAGTCAACATATTCTGCTCCGATTTCTTTTTCAGCTTCTAGTTTTCTCCTTCTTGAATAATAAATGATTTTCATTCCGAATCCTTTAGCCCTTCTTGCAACTGCTTGTCCAATTCTTCCGAATCCAATTATCCCGAGTGTCTTTCCCTTAAGACCATATCCTAAGAACATTAATGGATGCCATCCAACAGCGCTTCTCTTCCATTCCCCACTTCTCACAAATTGATCTGCTTCTATTAGCCTTCTGGCAGTGGCTAAGAGGAGAGCAAATGCCAAATCTGCAGTTGCATCAGTAAGAACCCCTGGAGTGTTGGTGACGTATATTCCTCTTTTGGTGGCTTCTTCTAGGTTTATATTGTCATAGCCGACCGCATACTGGGCTATTATCCTAAGTTTTGATGCATTATCCAAGAGCTCCTTGTCCACCTTGTCTGTAACTAAAGTTACGATCGCATCTGCATTCGTTATCTTCTCCAAAAGTACATCTCTTGGAGGCTCTCTTTGATCTTTCCATAGATCTATTTCGTAGTATCTTTCTATCATTTTAATGCCATTTTCTGGGATTTGCCTGGTAATAAAAACCCTTGGTTTCATTAATATCACCCTAGAAGACGTTTATCAAAACGTATAAATATTTTTATGAATACCTTTAATATTGGTGGGTCTTATGGAATACACTAAATACCTTGCTGGAAGGGCCAACTGGATTAAAGGTTCAGCTCTAGCAGAGGTTATGAAAAAGGCCGCTGAGCTCCAAAAAAAGGGGACGAAATTGATATCGCTTGCTGCAGGAGATCCAGACCCAGATTTAATCCCAAGGAATGTTCTTGGAGAAATAGCAAAGGAGATTCTTGAAAGAGAACCGAAGTCAGTCATGTATACTCCAGCCAATGGAATCCCAGAATTGAGAGAAGAGATTGCCTCATTTTTGAAAAAACACGATCAGCTGGAGGTATCTCCTGAGAATATCGTCATTACAATAGGTGGGACAGGAGCTCTAGATTTGTTGGGAAGAGTTCTCATTGACCCTGGTGATGTAATTCTCACAGAAAATCCATCATACATAAACACTCTTCTAGCTTTTGAGCAATTAGGAGCAAAAATTGAAGGAGTTTCAGTTGACAACGATGGGATGAGGGTAGATCTTCTAGAGGAGAAGATTAAAGAGCTCAAAACTAAAGGGCAGAAGATTAAATTCATTTATACGATCCCAACAGGTCAAAATCCTATGGGAGTTACCATGAGTATGGAGAGAAGAAAGGCATTGCTTGAGATAGCTTCAAAATATGATCTTTTGATAATTGAGGACACAGCTTATAATTTCATGAAGTACGAGGGAGAGAACATACTCCCCTTAAAGGCCTTAGATAAAGATGGGAGAGTGATTGTTGCTGGAACTTTAAGCAAAGTTCTTGGGACTGGTTTCAGGATTGGATGGATAATAGCTGAGGGAGAGATTCTCAAGAAAGTCCTTATGCAAAAGCAACCCATTGATTTTTGTGCTCCAGCCATTTCTCAATATATAGCCCTGGAATATTTAAGGAGGGGATATTTCGAAAAATATCACCTTAAAGGGGCTCTTTTAGGCTATAAGGAGAAGAGAGATATCATGTTAACGGCTCTTGAAGAGCATTTACCAAGTGCTGAATTCACAAGGCCCATTGCAGGAATGTTTGTAATGCTCTTTTTACCAGAGGGGGCAGATGGGATTGCTTTTGCTAGTGAATTAATGGGGAAGGAAGGAGTTGTAGTGGTTCCAGGAGAACCTTTCTACACTGATGATACTGGAAAGAATGCGATTAGACTCAATTTCTCAAGACCGAGCAAGGAAGATATTTCAATTGGAATTGAGAAAGTTGCCACGCTGTACAGAGAAAAATTTGGTAAGTAGATCTCCTTTATTTTCTCTTAATTCTAATTTTTACCACCGCAGAAGAGCCATTTTTGGTGCGGGGGCGGGGATTTGAACCCCGGAACCCCTACGGGACGGGACCCTCAATCCCGCGCCTTTGACCAGGCTCGGCAACCCCCGCAAGAGCGCCGTTTATTTGTCTTCTTAGTTTGTTTATAAATTTTTCTGTCTTCTTTAACCGAAAGGTTTATAAGTGGCCTTCAATCCCTATTGGATTGGGTGTGGGCCGGTAGCTTAGCATGGTTAGAGCGGCGGACTCTTAATCCGCAGGTCGGGGGTTCGAATCCCCCCCGGCCCGCCAAAAGAGCTTTTCTAAAGTATTATTTATAACCCAAAAATTTATGTATGGGTGCTGATAATAATAAGATGGTTAGCAGAAAATAGACCCGAGAGGAGATGTTCCATGGAACCTCATGAGTTCAAAATAAATGAAGATGGGTTGAAGGCAATTCTTCCCCCTATGGAAGCGGAGATTATGGAGTATATGTGGAAAGTCAAAGTAGCCACTGCTGGGGAGGTCTATGAGTATCTTAAAGAAACTCATGAAACCCTGAGACGTTCCACTGTGAGCATATTAATGAACAGGCTCTGTGAAAGGGGGCTATTAAAAAGAAGCGTGGATACTGGAAGGGGCGGAATGAAGTACGTATACAGCGTTGTAACAAGTAAAGAGGAATTTGAACAGAAAGTAGTTGAGAGCATACTCAATGCACTCATGAACAACTTTAAAGAAGCCACTGTAGCATATTTATCAAAAATAAAGAAGTGATAGTTAATGCTTAAGCTGATATTTTTGGCCCAACTATTGATAACCTTATTATATTTGGGTAGGATTGGCCTAGCTGTTACTCTACTCACAATATTTATTCTTGTGGGCCTTTACTTCTGGACGATTAGACGGTCTCTCCAAAGGGATCAGAGACTCCTTTCTTTTGAGGATATGCCGTGGCTTTATGATGGGATAATGAGAATGGCAAACAAAGCGGGTATAGCACCTCCGGAAATTTATATACTTGATGATTATATCCCGAATGCATACTCCTTTGGAAATTCAATTGTCCTTTCATTAGGCCTTTTTGAAGTGCTTGATGAGGAGGAAATTCTTGCCGTGGCTGCTCATGAGATAGGGCACATCAAGAATAGTGATACTCTCATGTTTCCATTAATCTCCTACCTAAGGTATCTCATGCTTAGCCTAGCTTTGTTGAATACAGCATTTTCCAAGAGTTTATTAGTGAGTGTAGTTTCTATATTGCTCTACATTGCGTATGAAGTTGAGAGGTCACGTCATCTAAGAAAAAGAGAGTTCAAGGCGGATGAGACTGCACTGAGATTAGTTTCAAAACCTTTGGCATTAAAAGAAGCCCTTGAGGAATTGAAATATTATGAAGATCTAAGAACTACTGTTAAGGATCCAGTGTTACCTTCAATAGAGCCAAGTATTGAAAGAAAGTCACAAAAACCATTTTTCACTACCCATCCTAGTTATGATGAGAGGATTTGGAGAATAATGGCGGAAGTTGATGCAATGACTTTAAGAGAAAGAATCTTCAATTAATTTTGAAAAATTCTTTTAAAGTTTTTACCATTTTTGTATGGGGGGAGATTATGGAAGTAGAGATAATTCTCAACAAGAAAAAAGCAGAACACATAAAGAACGTACGTCCTACAAAGGATGAGTACTTTATGCTTATTGCGAAACTTGTGGGGCTTAGAGCAACCTGTTCAAGACTTAGGGTCGGGGCTGTGGCTGTTAAGGATGGATATATTTTAGCCACTGGATACAATGGAGCGCCTAGAAATATGGAGCATTGTATTGATGTGGGTTGTTTATTAGTTGATGGGCATTGTCACAGAGCGGTTCATGCAGAACAAAATGTTATAGCAATGGCTGCTAGGAAGGGAATAAGTTTGGAAGGAGCCACTGTATATGTAACTCACTTTCCCTGTGATACTTGCTTTAAGTTGTTAATTAATGCAGGAGTTAAGGAGATAGTCTACGAAGAGATGTATCCAAATAAAGCTACTGAAATTCTCCTAAAAGAGGCCCAAAAAAAGGGTATTGTAAAAATAAGACAATTCAAGGTTCCTAAAGAGAGAGTTAAAATATTTTTGGACGAACTCTTTAGAGAGGATCTTTTGACAGAGTAAATTATTTTTCAAGTTTTTTTAGACTCTCTTTGATTTCTTGGAGCTCAATAGCCATTTGTCTAGTGAGTTCTGTTATTTCTCTTTCGGTTTTATCTATTCTCATGTATATCCTGAACATGAGAATGTAGTTAAGTCCAATCAATACTACAAACAGGGCATCTAATCCTCTTCCAAGTCCTAATAAGTTTTTTATGAAGATCGATGTCTCAATAGGCTTTAAAGAGATTATTAGCATGATTATCAGGAGGAATTCCCAGAAAATAAATCCTTGCCATGTCATTTCTTTCTTTCCATATTTTCCTAATACATATACCATAATTCCCAAAGATGCAAGGATAGCAATATATTGGATAACGTACACCTTAATCACCTCAACTTCTCTATAATCAAATCAAAGGCGATTTTAATTCCCTCTATGATGTTTGTTCCCTTCTTTTTAGTATATTCTGTGTAAACAGCTTTTATTGGAACTTCACTAATTTTGCACCCATTTTTAGCGGCTTCTATTATTATCTCACTTGAAACAGCGTATCTATCGCACGTTATCCTCAATTTTGAGGCACATTTTCTATTTAAGCATCTTAGCCCACTTTGAGAATCAGTGACATACTTTCCTGCAAAAGCCGCAGTTATAAAATCCAATATAGAGTTCCCAAGGCGTTTTACAAAGGGCATTTGAGTGACATCTCCTTTTAGCCTAGATCCAACTGCAAAATCTACTTTCCCCTCAATTACAGGTTTCATGACTTTTAAGGCATCCTCTATTCGGTGTTGTCCATCAGCATCAAAAGTTAAGACAATCTCTGCGCCCTTAAGGAGCGCATATTTTATCCCTGTACCGAGGGCACCGCCTAGTCCTCTGTTTACTAGATGGCTTAGTACTACAACTCCTTTTTTCTCTGCGATGTCTTTTGTTCTGTCTTTGCTTCCATCATTTATTACTATAATCTCACTTTTCTTGAAGTATTCTAGTAACCTTTCTAGAACCATTCCAATGGTCTTCTCTTCATTGTATGCGGGAACAACCACATAAGTGTTAAGCAATCGTTTAAATAAAGGTATTGCCTCTTTTATTGTGGGTATCTCAAAATTGGCTTTTTCATCTATCTGAAAACTCATTCTGCCACTTTCATTAGATGTTACAAGGACACTTAAAGTTCCTAGGGCTTTTGCAGGAATCAAGTCGTATCCATGATCCCCTACCACCACAGTTTTTGTAGAGGGAACTTTAAAATGATCTAAAATGGCCTTTAGGTGTCCATTATTTGGTTTTACTTCCTTCCAAGGAACATCGTCTCGTGTTACTACGAGGTCGAAAAGATTCATAATTCCATGTTTTTTCAGAGTGAATTCAGTGGCTTTGCGAGAACTCCTTGTCATTAGGGCTAATTTTATCCCATTATCTCTTAAAAATTCGAGAAGTTTTCTCGTCCCCTCGAATAAGTAACTCTCTTTGGCCCTTTCGATTTCAAGTTCTACAAGAAATGAATGTAGATATTCAAAATCTATTCCAGTCTTTTGGGAGATCCGAATTAGTGTCTCATACATGGGAGTTAAATTACCTATCAGCTCTTCTGGAATCCCTTCTTCTAGTAATTTATTTTGTAGTCTCTCTTTTATTTCTTTGAAGTCCATTGGGGCACCTATGAGTGTTCCATCGAGATCGAAGACCACCACTTGGATATCCATCTTCTCCACCGACCCTTTATTAGATAGCATCGGAAAAGTTATTAATCTATTCCCCAATTTAGCGTGAGGGATTATAATGATAACGGCGGTTATTGGAATTTTCCTTTCCTTGATCCTCACGCCATATATTGCTTCACTAATGAGAGAAGCAGGCATTTTAGGTAGAGACATTCATAAATTGGATAAACCTGAAGTACCAGAGATGGGGGGAATAGTGTTTTTGATTTCACTTCCTTTAAGTTTGCTCATAATTTTAAATGAAACAATAGGTAAGGCCATCTTAATTTTCGTGCTCTTTGGAATTATTGGTATACTTGATGACATAACCCGATTGAAACAATCACATAAAGTTGTGCTTTCGTTATTAGCATCTCTCATAGTATTCTCTTTACCCTTAAGCACCAACGTAGATTTGTTATTATTCTCGATCGAACTTGGCGTGCTTTATTACATTTTTTCTGTTCTTTTTATAACTGGAGCCGCAAACTTGGTGAATCTATTGGCGGGTTTTAATGGATTAGAAGTTGGGACTTCAACAATAGCCCTTTTCTTTTTAGGGTTAATAACATCTGGGAGTGCACAGGTTTTGGCTTTTACAGGGGCAGCAGTTGGGTTAGGATTTTTATGGTGGAACAAATATCCAGCAAAGATTTTCCCAGGTGATACTGGTACTTTGTCTCTAGGGGCACTAATAGGAATTGTAGGGATTTTGGGAAAAGTTGAACTCTTTGTGGCAATTCTTCTCCTTCCACATTTTGTAGACTTTCTCCTTAAGACAAAGATACGATTTAAAGGTAGGCCTCTAGGTAAAACAGAGGTTCAGAAAGATGGCACACTTAAAGCTCCTCCCTATCTAACCTTTTTAGGCCTTATAATGAGAATGAAAAAAGTGAAGGAATATCAACTTGTTGCAATAGTATGGACAATAGAAGCTTTTCTAGGCATTATTGCTCTTCTTCTTCAATCACTTTAACCATACCAAACCCATAACTGGTTTTATCTCCAAATCCATTTTCGTATCCAAATTTTGCTATCTCCTTTGAACCGTAATATCTAAAGACCATCAGTGATCCTCTATAGTATGTTTTGCCCACTTTTATTCGTACTGGCTTGAATTTTATGACATCTATGTGAAAATCGGTATCCTCTGGGAGTTTTCCATATATTTCTGAGAATTTTGTGAGCATAATCTTTCTAAGTTTGTCCTGAAATCCAGGACTGTTAGGATATAAATCCCAGATCTTTACCTTATTATCTTCAAATTTGGCAGTTCTAACAACAATGGGGCTTAGTGTCGAGAAGAGTGTGCCTTCAGATATCTGTGGTTCTCTGAGTATTTCAATATTGACCATCGAAAAGGTAGCATTACCCACCTTGAGAATAGGATTTGAGACAAAGCCTTCTGCAATTGCTTTTATGATTTCGGTAAGTGAGGAGGATATATAGAGGGACACGTCATCTGAGAGGACTTTAATGCCCTCTTCTGGAATAATTTCTCTTTCTCTAATCATTATCCTAGAGAAGGTAAAATAGTCCTTGTATTCTGTTTGCAATATTTCAGCTAAATCTGGTGCTGCAAGGAATATCTTTTCGAGCAATTGGTCATGAATTTCATCATTGTAGTTGAAGGGAACTATAAGATTCTTATTTTCTGGTTTAAGCTTGATTTCAATTCTCATTAATTTCCCCCTCCGCTTCAAATACTATCTTTGCTTTTAGTGTTAATAAGAATTTCGAATGGAAATAGTATCCTCGCTTGTTTTTTAACAAATTGAAAAGGGCAGATGAAAAAGGAGGTTAAGGGCAAACTTTTTAAAGTCCTTTTATCACCCACTATTGGCTATCTTATAAGGGACGGCTGGCTAGAGCTGGCCGTCACCGGGAGGTGTTGTAAATGGCACGGTTACATGCAAGAAAGAGAGGAAAATCTGGATCAAAAAAACCACCGAGGACTGCTCCACCTACTTGGGTGGAATATACTGCTGAAGAGGTTGAGAATCTTGTTATCAAACTTAGGAAAGAAGGTTACAGTGCTGCTATGATTGGTACTATTTTGAGAGACCAGTATGGAATACCTAGTGTTAGGCTTATCACTGGAAAGAAGATAACTCAGATTCTCGATGAAAATGGTCTCGCACCAGAGTTACCAGAGGATTTAATGTTCCTTATCAGGAAAGCAGTTAAACTAAGGAAGCACTTAGAACAGCACCCCAAGGATCTTCACTCAAGAAGAGGACTTCAACTCACAGAAAGCAAAATCAGAAGACTTGTTAAGTACTACAGAGGAACTGGAAAGTTACCAGCCAAGTGGAGATATGATCCAGAACAGGCAAAGTTGCTTGTCCGCTGATTTTTCACCTTTTTATTATTAAGGTGATATGATGGATAAAAATGCGTTCTTAGATAAGGTTAGAGAAGGGGCAGAATTAATAAAAATGCACATTGAGTTAGGGCATACTATACGTATAATCTCCCATAGAGATGCAGATGGAATTACTGCAGGAGCGATTCTAGCAAAAGCTATAGCAAGGGAAGGCACTAATTTTCACCTAAGCATTGTAAAACAACTCAGCGAGGACATAATTAAAGAGCTGGCTGAAGAGAATCAAAAGATATATGTTTTCAGTGACTTGGGAAGTGGATCTATAAGCCTAATTGAGAAGTATCTAGCAGATGCCACAGTAGTGATAGCTGATCATCATCCCCCTGAAGATGGAGAGATTGAGCAGGAGAATCATGTTCTTGTGAATCCTACACAATTTGGGGCGGATAGTGTTAGGGATTTGAGTGGCTCGGGCGTTGCTTACTTCATTGCGAAGGCATTAAATGAAAAGAACGCGGACTTGAGTTACTTAGCTCTAGTTGGTGCAGTTGGAGATATGCAAGAAGTAGATGGTCAGTTTCATGGGATGAACATTGAGATAATAGAGGATGCAAAAGAGCTCGATCTTATAGAAGTACAGAAGGAGATAAGACTTTTTGGAAGGGAAACAAGAACATTATCTCAAATGCTCGCTTACGCGTCAAATCCAGAACTTCCAGGGATAACAGGAGATATAAGGAATGCTATAGAGTTCCTCCGAAGCAAGGGATTTGATCCAGATATGAATTACTGGCAACTTAAAGAGGAAGAGAAAAGGAGACTTCATGATGTACTAGTCATCCATCTAATTAAAAACAACGCTTCTAAAGAAGACATCGATAGGCTCATAGGGGATGTAATCCTTATTAAAAAATATCCCGAAGGGGATCCACGGCACGAGGCAAGAGAATTTGCCACACTACTAAATGCAACTGGGAGACTTAACATGGGCACGCTTGGTGTTGCTATATGCTTAGGAGACGAAAAAGCATTCAAAGATGCCTTAAAACTTGTAGATGAGTACAAAAGAGAGCAAATAGAGATGAGACGATATCTTATTCAAAATTGGAACAGTGCAATTGAGAAAGATCATGCTTATGTTTTCTACGCTGGAAAGAACATTAAAGACACTATGGTTGGGATAGCAGCCACTATGGCAATAAATGCCCAGTTAGCTAAAGCTGAAAAACCGGTGATAGTTTTAGCAGATAGTGAGGAAGATGGACTTATTAAGGGATCTGCTAGAACCACAAAGAAGGGCATTGAAAAGGGGTATGATCTTGGAGAAGCCCTAAGAAAAGCTGCAGAAGTGCTTGGAGGAGAAGGCGGAGGTCATGCTATAGCAGCAGGGATAAGGATACCAAAAGATAGGCTTGATGAGTTTACAGAGCTTATAGATAAACTTCTTGGAGAGCAGAATTCACGTGGTGAAAAGAATGAAAATTAGTGCTAGGGCTGAGATAGTATGGGAATACGAAAATGAGAATGTAGCCCGAGCTATAGCTGAGGCAGTTGATGTTGATAATTTGGATTTACCAGAAAACTTTAAATTTAAAACTTACTGGAAAGATGGTAGAGTCATAACAAAAGTTAAATACCTTGGTGAGATTGAAAGCTTGATAGTGGCGCTGGATGATTTGGTATTTTCAATCAAGATCGCTGAGGATGTCATAAAGAAGTGAATTGGAGGTGTTAAGATGCCAAGAATTAATCCGAGAAAGAGAGCTGCTGCCGCAAAGGATAAGTGGAAGCTTAAGGACTGGTATATAGTATACGCTCCAGAGTTTTTTGGAAACGTTGAAATAGGACTCACTCCTGCAGCGGATCCTGAAAAGGTTAAAGGTAGGGTTATTGAAACCACATTGAAAGATGTGACAGGAGACTTCACAAAGGGTCATGTTAAACTTTACTTCCAAATACATGATGTTAAGGGTCAGAATGCATACACCAAGTTCAAGGGACACAAACTCTCTAGAAGCTATATAAGGAGCCTTGTAAGAAGAAGAACTACAAGAATAGATGGAATATTCAATGTCACCACTAAAGATGGGTACAGACTCAGAGTCATGGGGATGGTCATTGCCATAAGAAGAATTCAGACCAGTCAGGAAAGAGCAATTAGAGACATTATGGAGAATATAATCCGCAAAAAGGCTGAGGAACTTAACTTTACTGAATTTATCTTAGAAGCAGTTACTGGTAGAATGGGTGCTGAATTGGCAAGAGAAGCAAAGAAGATATATCCACTTAAAAGAGCTGAGATAAGAAAGATAAAGGTTCTTGCTGAACCAGAAGCATGACTATTTTTCTTTTCTCTTAGCTTTTTGGTGGGATCTATGAAATTTTTGATTAAAACTCAAAAGGATATGGAAGCAGTAGCTGCAAATTATATTAAAGATCTTCTTGATGAGACTGAAATATGGGTAACTCCTCAAGGTTATTCGGGTTTAGTTCTTGTTGATACTAAAGACCCAAAGGCCGAAGAAAAGTTTTTTGAAATTCCTGAGATTGAAAGGATTATTCCAGTTCTTTTTGAAGTTCCAGCAAGCCTTGATGCAATAGTAAGTGTAGCTGAAGAAATTGCAGACTATATAAGCGAAGAAGAAACCTTTGCAGTAAAAACAAAAAGAAGAGGAAAGCATGAGTTCTCAAGTATAGATGTAAATATTACTCTGGGTGAAAAAATTAGAGAACTTACGAACGCAGCAGTTGACCTGTCTTTTCCGGACAAGACAGTTCTTGTAGAGATTATAGGTGAGAGAGCTTACATTTCCATTGCTGGAAAAGAAGAGTGGAAGAAATTCACCCCTGAAAAGATTAATGCAAGAAAGCTGTTCAAGAAGGTTACTATAGTGCAAATGCCTTATTGGGGAGACTATAAGGCATGTAAAAACTTTGGTGAAAAAATTGGCAGAGCTGTTCAGGCCTTTGAAGTTAAAGAGCTAATAATTGCACCTAAAGAAAAAATGAATGCCTATGAATTGATGGAATTTATAAAAGGTATTAGAACAGGCCAAGAGTCGAGGTATCAAATTCAGAAGGAAGCTTATCCTTGGAAAGTTGAGAAAGTCCCAATTAGTGTTTGGGATCTTTATCAAGTTATAAGAGATAAAAGAAGGAATAAACGGCTTCTTATAATAACAGACCCCAAAGGGAATACTATTCCCGAAGTGAAGGAAAATCTTACGAAGGATTTGTATTATGCTAAGGAGGTTGTTGTTTTCATAGGGTCAAGAGAAGGTATTCCAAGAGGCCTTTTTAGGTATGCTGACTATGTGCTTGACTTGGCTCCATACATGACGTTTGCAACAGAACATGGGATCCCTGCAGTTTTAATAGCTCTTTGGACTATTTACGAAGAAGAACTCAGGAAAAAAGGAATTAAAGAGGAATAGGCTCAGGCCCTAAGGTCTTCATCACAGATCAGTAATCCGCCATCTCATCACAGCAAGAGAGAGAAGATCAAAGCTCCAGCAAGTCCTCCAAGGAAGGTTGCTAAAAAGTTTGTATGGTGATTGTTCACCAAGCCTCTTTTTTCTAGTGTGGCCCCAATAATGCTATCGATATTGCATCCCAAGAATCCACCCAAAGTTATCGCAGTAAGCATTTCAATCCACTTATTGCTTAAGGGAATGGCAAACAGGCCTATGACGAATGCCCCTGCTATTGCAACTGCTTCACCCTGTAGGGATATAGCACCTTCCTCTCCTGGTAGTGCTGGTTCGAGCGTTGTTATAATTCTTGGAGCTTTCCCCCAGATTTTTCCCAGTTCGCTGGCTAGGGTATCTGCATTTGCAGTAGCTATTGCCGAAAATGTGGCAGTCCAAAAAATGTCCTGCCTTGTGTAATATTCTATAAGCAGAAATATTAATGCAGCTAAACCGTTCCCAAAAACATTCTCCCAGCTTCTAATTCCCTTGCCTTCTTGTGCAATTCCATTTCTGATTTTTTCAGAAAAGTGATACTTGGTAGCTAGAATTCCAAGTATTACAAAGGCTAAGAGGGCAAGAAATGGATATACTCCCCCTAATCCTAAGGTTAGGATCCCTAAGAAAGTGGCAGCTAATGCGCCTTTATTGTCCAATGCTCTCAGTTTATATGCCATAATTCCAAGTGTTCCCACTAGTGTTACGCTGAGTATGATGTTCATTGCTGTCACCATTGAAATTTACTGTTTGGGTTCTTGTCTCTTTTTTGTTTTATTAGTCTTTCCTTCACTTATTGCCGAAAAAGAGAAAGGGTTTAGACGAGCTCAAATTTAACAATGTCTGTTACAAAACTCATGTCCATACCTTCTAATCCTTCAACTTTTTTAGAGAGTTCATGGATTTTTCTTTCGATTTCTTTCATATTCTTCGGAGCTACTAAGTGAACTATTAACTGGTGATATCCAATAGCCCTCTGAATGACTTTTACCTCTTCATCCTCTTTTAAGGTCTCAATTATTTTCTCAATTGGAGCTCCAGGTTTTAAGGAAATACCGATAGCCACGTAAATATAACCTAGCCTGTCAAAATCTGGTATTATAGTGTATTTCTTTATTACTCCTTCCCTTTCGAGCCTCTCTAGTCGTCTAGAAACCCTTTGTCTTGTCGTATTCAGAAGTTCTGCAAGCTGTCTATAATTAATCCTGGCGTTTTTAGCTAATACACTCATAATTTGTAAATCAAATTTGTCAATTTTGTTTTTCATGTACAAGTCACCTTATACTTTTTAGATGGCGATTTATATAAATATTTCGAAAATTACTAACATGATGATCTGTAGTTTTATAACATTATCAGTAAAAGGTTATGTCTTCTGAATAATATTATGTAATTGGAGATTTCCATCTTTTTCTATCTCGAGATGAATACTTAGAAATTGTTTTGCGGAGAGCTTTTTCTGCATCAATATTATAGTAGTTTGCAATGCATAAAAGAGCAAATAAGACGTCTCCGATTTCTTCTACAATTTGAGCTGGTTCTTTTTGATCTTTTATCCCCTCCGCTTTTAATATCTCCCGAGATAATTCTCCCAGTTCCTCAATAAGCGCAGTTAGCATTGCAAAAGGTTCCCAATATCCCCCAAATTTTTTTATGAGCTCATCAACTTCCTTTTGGATACTCATCATGTTTCATCACCAAAAAATAGAAATTGGCTAAAAGAGCTCTTTTTCCAATACAGAGAGATATTTTTTAAGTTCTTCCATGTTTGTTTTATAGAATCTTAACTTGCCCTCTCGTCGTTCATGTAAAAGGTTCATGCTCTTTAGAGTTCTTAAATGATGGCTTATGAGTGTTTGGTCTTGATTTAGTGCCTTTGCTATTAAACAGACACACATCCATCTGTTTTTGAGCATCTTTATTATCCCGGCTCTTATTGGGTTTGACAGAACCTTAATAAATTCCATAAGTTTAGGGGACAACTCTGTCTCTACTTCTTCTTCTAGGTCAAGTATTTCACATGAGGCCAGACACTTCTGAACCGTTTTTCTCTGTTTTTCGTTAAGTCCTTCAAGAAGTTCCCTCACCTTCATTTTAATCACCAGATATTTTAAAGAACTCCCATTTATAAAAATTTTCATATGAATGAAACCCCTAATCAATAATCTCTATTTCTATTTCCACACCCTCACTATTGTAAGCTTTCACACTCCACTCTTTGAAGGGATATGAGATTATCACATGAACTCCACCAAATTTAGAGAAAAACTTCTTATCGGCTTGTGATGGTCGTGAGGAAGGGCCGGGATGAGAGTGAACAGTTCCTTTTATATTTTCGTCATGAGGAAGGAGCCAGGTATCAAAGTAAATTGATTCTTTTCCAAAGTATCCTTTTGGGATTATCAAGACCTCTTCAAAAATACCGTCTTTTTCTCTTAGAAATCCCCCAAATTCATTAGGATAAAAGTCTCTTGCCAGCTGGAGAAGATATTGGAGAAGATCTCTTCTAATCTTTATTCTCATTTTTCTTTTCCTCCAGCATGTCTAAGGGGGAGTATAAGACGTATCCTTGTTTTCCTCTGACTAACTGGCAAGCTTTATCGACTTCTTTTTTTATCCCTATCCACAACTCAGGATAGTCTCGCTTAAACTCCTCAAAAAGGGCCTTTAATTTTTCTTTATACCTTATTATCTCGCTGTTGTTTCGAAGTTCTTCAGGATCTTTGTCTTTAAGCTCTTTTTCAGCAATGTATGTTCCCAAATAGGCTGCTGGAAATCTTGAGACGGGGAATACTAAAAAGAGAGCTAAATTGAGGGGGGTTGGTTCATATTCGCTTATTGTATTGAACCCTTTTCCTAGAACTCCATATCTTTTGGGGATGAGTCTTTTTCTTGAAAAAATAACACTCTTTTTTAGAAACCGTTTTTTCAGCTCTAGGCTTATGTATCCTTCATGCAGAAGTTCTGCTATCGTGGCTCCTACTATGGAGTATGCAACATCATATCCATCGTATCGTTTCTGCCATTTGAAGTACTTGGCCCCTTTTCTAATTGAGGGGTTTTCTTTGGCGAAGTCTTCTAGGAATAATAGCACAGCAATTGCTGGACTCACTTCATCCATTTTTCATCCCATATTTTATCTCCATTTTGCAATTATTAAATATATCTCTTGGGAATCTTTTTAAATGCCCTCCTTTATAGGTAGAATATGCGTGCCTATGTGTTAGCTTTTCCAGAGAGAAGATGGGAGAACTATTTACTTCCAATAAATGAGGAACCAGTAGTAAAAATAGTTGAGAGGAGATTATTGACAGCAAAACGAATTGATGAAGTTATTACGATAGTTAGGAAAGATCGGTTAAAGAAATTCTCCCTTCATATATCAAGGCCAGAGGGAATAAATGCGAGAAATAAACTTGAGGCTCTCTATAAAGTTTTGCCTTTCTCAGGAGATATCTTTCTTATTGAGGGAAACATGCCTTTGGTAATGCCTTTTTTGGTAAATTACCTCTCTACCCTATTTTATGAGTCAGACAGTGAAGCTTTAATACCATCATGGGCTAGTGGGGAGCTCGAAATAACTCATGCTTTCTATGATGCAAGAGCTCTAAAAAAGGCGATTGAGATTTGTTTAGCTGAGAATGAGAGGCGATTGGGTTGTATTGCAAAATATCTTGATTATAAGAGAAGTAGTATAGAAGAACTTAGCAAAAGGAATCCTAAAGTTACACTAAGCTTTTTTAAAATCAGAAATTCGTTTGACTTGGTATTTGTAAAAGAAAATTTAAAGAGAGGTTTCTAGATTGTAACGGCTTGTTTAACCCTCTTGGCAACTATGATTGCAATTCCTCCCTTTATCAGGTCTATTATCACAAAGGGGGCTACGCCCACTATAAATGCCTTTTTGAAATCTCCTCCCATAAAAATTCCTAATCTGAACCATCCAAGAAGGTAGATCACTAAGATTCCCAAAAGCATTGCGAGAGTATAGTTCAAAAAGGTCTCTTGTCTTTCACTTAGGAAGCCTACTAGGAATGCTGCTAGAGGAAATGCTATTAAATAACCTCCTGTTGGGCCGTAAATGTAAGCAAAGCCACCACTTAGATTTGCGAACACTGGAAGGCCAAGGCTGCCCATGAGGAGGTATATTAGCTGGCTCAAAAATCCTAGGCGGGAACCCAGAATAAAACCACTTAATAAAACAAAAAGAACTTGAAGTGTTATTGGAACAGTTCCTATTGGAATTGCTATTTGAGCTCCAACTGCAGTTAAAGCAGCAAATAACGATGGGTATGCAATATCCTTCGCCCTCATTTTACCACCTCACTTTTCTCCCTTTGGTTAACTTTAAAATTTTTACGGTTAACGAGTCTCTTAGCAATAAACCTTTAACCTCTCATTTCCAAAGACACATCATGAGAGGAGGGATAAGAGATAGTCCAGTAAAGAGGGAACTATTGAAGCAACTTCGGAGGAAAGATGTAGTGTCCGGTGATGAAATTGCTCAGAGAATGGGGATCTCTCGTGTAGCTGTTTGGAAACATATAAAAGAACTGAATATGTTAGGCTACGAAATTCTTTCTACTCCTAAAGGATATGCCTTGATCAGGGAAGCTCACAAGCCTTATCCATGGGAACTGGATTTTGAAGTGTATTATTTTAAAGAAGTTTGGTCCACAATGGATATTGCAAAAGAACTTGCAGAAGAAGGAAAAGAAAACGTCTTTATAATAGCAGAAAAACAGAAAGGAGGGAGAGGAAGACTAGGTAGGAATTGGATTTCTCAGGAGGGAGGATTATACTTTTCTCTTGTTGTGAGGCCTAAAATACCACTGAAAGATGTAGATAAGCTTGTATTCCCTATTTCAAGTGCTATTGTAGAGATATTGGATGAATATGACATTTCCGCCGAGATGGCCTCTAATGGAGACATTTTTGTGGGGAATAAAAAACTTGCAGGAATATTAATTGAAGCTGAGGGAGAAATTGATTTACTTAAATATGCCATAATCGGAGTGGGGGTAAATGTAAACAACCCTGTTCCTGAGGAAGCAACCTCTCTAAAAAGAGAGCTTGGTAAAGAGATTAATCTTTTAGAGTTCACGAGAGTATTATTCCTGAGGATTAATCACCATTTGTTAAAGGCAATCTTTTAAAGTATTGAGCTAAAGTTTGAACGATGATAGAAGTAAGGGATCTCTGGCATATCTACAATGGGAAGAAAGTGGCAGTTAAAGGAGTAGATCTAACTATTGGAAATGAGATAGTTGCATTAGTAGGGCCTAACGGCTCAGGGAAGACCACTTTGGCGAAGCATCTAAACGGTCTTTTAAAGCCAACAAGAGGGAAAGTCATAGTTGATGGAATGGATACAAGAAAACATAGTGTAGCAGAACTTGCTAAAACAGTAGGTTATGTCTTTCAAAATCCTGAGCACATGTTTTTTGAGGAGAGTGTGCTAAAGGAGGTAGCATTTGGACCAAAAAATCTTGGACTATCAGATGAGGAAGTTGAGAAAAGGATTAAATGGGCCCTGAAAGAGGTTAACCTTGAAGGATATGAAGACAGATCCCCATATGCACTCAGTGGAGGAGAAAAGCAAAGACTAGCTATTGCATGTGTCCTAGCTATGCGGCCAAAATATCTTATTCTCGATGAGCCTACTACAGGTCTTGATGAAGAAAACGCCGAAAGTATAAAGAGGATAATTAGAAATCTCTACTCCGAGGGGCATGGAGTTCTTTTGATAACACATGAAATGGAACTCGTTCTTGAACTCGCTGATAGAGTGGTTCTTTTATATGAAGGAGAAAAAATCTTTGATGGGGATGTTAGAGAATTTTTTGAGCTTGAGCTGAGAAAATATGATTTAGATAGACCCAGATTACTAGATATCAGCCAAAGAGCGGGCATTGGATTTGTAAGGAATATCGAGGATTTTGTGAAGGCCTTGGAGATGAGAACATGATGTATACTCTTTATTTAGAACGAGACTCATTCCTCCATAGTATGGATCCTAGAGTTAAAATAATTGGATCGTTTCTTGGCGTAGTGGCCCTTATATTATTCAACTCTCCATACCTCCTTCTGGCAATATTTCTAGGGCTCATTTTAATTCTCAATTTCTTAGGTAAGATACAGTACAGGGAGATCTTTAAAGCATTGAAACCTCTTATACCCATAGTATTAATTGCCATGGTGATATGGCCATTTATTCTAAAGCCCTGGTATTTTGGTCTTTTAATAGGGGTGGGCTATGGAATTAGATTGCTCTCAGTGGCCCTCCTTACTTTGGGCCTCATAATGACAACTTCGCAGAAGGACCTTGTACTTGGGTTTATCAAGATGGGAATGCCCTATGAAATTGGACTTACACTCACAATAGCCCTTCGTTACATCCCGACCCTTTACATGCTTACACAGACAATAATGGATGCTCAAAAGTCAAGAGCTTTGGAATTAGAAAAAGGAAACTTTCTTCAAAGGGCTAAGAATACGGTTCCTGTCCTAATTCCCTTAATAGTGGCTTCAATAAAGACTGCTCACGAGCTTAGCATTGCTTTGGAAAGTAGGGCTTTTGGTGCCAGTAAAAGGAGGACCTTTCTTCATAGTATTAAAATGGAAACCAAAGATTACATATCTCTTGGAGTACTTATTTCACTATTTTTTGTTGCTATTTATGCGAGATATTATCTCAGGGTTGGATATATTAAGCTGTTTTAGTGTTTTTGTTCTTTTATTATCTGTGGAATTCAAACTTTGGATATTCTCCAACGTTCATATTCCGTTGTCCTTTAGTAACTTGATGTTTCGAGAAATTGTGGGCTTACTCTCTATGGTAAACGACATTTTAATGGAACATTTATAGTTGATTGTAAAAATTCTAAAAAACTGTTCAATATCTGAAAAGGGAGCTCAGGTGTTAAAACCCTTCAAAAGCTTTTTTTAACATACTCAAAGAATAATATATCGGTGATAGTTGTTTTGAACTAAAATATATCTTAAAAAGTGAAAATCGAACTTTTCCTAAAGGTTTAAATAATATGGATGTCAATAACTTCCAAAGGATAGTTGTAATTTGAAGGGCAATAACTATTCTTAGAATCAATGGTTATCTAATCTATCGGTATTAGGGAGATGATTATATGGAAAAGTCAGAAATTTCTGTTGAAAAAGAAATTTTGAAGATTCTTAAGGAAAAAGGGGAGTTGACAGTTGCTTTCATTACTCGTTTTTTAAACGAAAGTGGTATTGAGTGTACTCGCCAAAAAGTTGAAAAAACACTCGAAAAGATGTCAAGAGCAGGAATTGTAGAGTTCTTCTATAGAAATGGGAACCATAGAAGGCACTATCGGTTGGTGGTGCAATGAGAGAAGTACGTGGAGGGGTTCAAATGAGGAGTGAGGCAAATACAATGAGCCCTTCCTCAATGATATTGGGTAATGATAGAAGGATGCTCCTGATTAAATATCTTCAAGAATGCGATGGAAAGGCCGATTTGAGGGATATAGTGGACTTCATAGCCGAAGAAGAAGGACAAACTGATAGAAGACATAGGAAAAGTGTTTATGTTAGCTTGATCCAAACACATATCCCAAAAATGGAACGAGCAGGAATAATAAAGTTTGACCATCACACTGTCACATTATTAGAGATTCCTGAAAATGTTGATGTATACATGGAGATGGTAGGAAAACACGATATAAGTTGGAGTGCTTTTTATGCGGGGGTTTCTATAATATTTGCCATTACTGGTTTATGGCTCAATAATCTTCCTCTTGTCATAGTATCCGGGATCTACCTAGGCCTTTCAATAATTCAGCATTTTAAGACTTATAGAGTGCTTAGCTCAGGAAGTCGTGAAGAGTAATGAGAGATTACCTACAAATAATTCGAGGTAAGTCGGAATTAACTATATACAAGAGAGGGCAAGAAGAAGGTGAGTGCTTCACCGTTGGGGTGAGGCACCCTTCGAAAAATTGGAGGCGAAAGATTTGAAAAAAGTTTTAGCACTTGGAATGTTGGGCCTTTTAGTGGCCTTTGCAATGGCCCTTGGCACTACTGCAACCTTCAGAGATTACAGAGCTCAAAGAAGTGTCCACGTTAGTGTAGTTGCAGATGACGTTGAGCTTATTGATCTGCATCCGGGCCAACCATACGCTTACATAAATGACAGAGGAAAGCTCGTTATAGACTTCTCTGTCGACAATCCAAACTGGCCGGGGTATATAGACTCACCATACTACATCCCCAACTGGACAGGAGGTCTTGGGATAAGTCCGCAATCAAGGTACAACTTTGATCACGTGTTCTATGTAAGCAACCACCTTTGGGAACAAATGCCTATAGTGGTCCAGGTTATTTCATCTGACCCAGGTACATTCTCATTCTACGACCCCACATACAATATGTGGATAACCAATAGTTTCGGACAGCCTTACAACTCAGATACCGCAGCTGGAGACGTATGTTTCATTCTGTTCCCTGGAGAAGAACTCGGTATTGGAATGGAAATAGCAGGCGGACAACTCGGTGACTTCTATGGAAACATAACAATTAAGGCATGGCCATTAGGAGAAGAGCCAATTCAGTGTGGGGTGATACTATGAAGAAGATACTAGGAATTTTCATGTTGATTGCAGGAATTGTCATTGCAGTAACAGCAAGCAGTGCCACTTTTGCATACTTTGAAGCAGATAGAGAAGTTCACATAGAAATGGTTCCAGATGATGATGAACTTATTGACTTAGTACCCCTTCAGCCTTATGCATACATAAATGCTAATGGAATGCTTGTAATAGACTTGAGTATGCAGAATGCGAACTATTGGGAGCTGTTCTTACAAAACTTGACAATAGGTAAAGGTGTTAGCCCAGACTCAATTTACGTGTTTGAGCATGTTTTTGGCGTGAGCAACCACCTTTGGGAAAACGTCACTATTTGTATGCATATTGAGTACAGTGGAAGTGGAGCAATTAGCTTCTTTGAAGGAGAATACACAAACGAGACTGTTGGTGTAGATGAGCTTGAAGTTACTATTCTTCCAGGAGAAACTGTGGAGATCGGAATGATCATCGACAGCGAAGGCTTGGACGATGGCGATGCATTAAGCGGGACTTTAAGCTTTGATGCAGTACTCGGTGAATGTGAAGAGGAGTGATTAATCTTTCTATCTTTTGGGGCATTTGCTCCTTACATTTAAATTTATTAGGGGGAGAGAAAAGTGAGAAAGATAGTCAAGTTTGCTGTTCTACCAATTATATTAATCATAATGTTTTTTGCTTGGGGGGTTTTTGTGGTGAAGCCAATTCCTGTTGTTCTTGCTGTTGATAACAATGGTTCACCTTCAATCGAGACTCCCCTCCCACCATATGCTTATCTAAGTGAAGGATATTTAAAAATAGATATCAGCAATCAGAGTCCTCTTTATCCTGGTTTTGGAGAAGGTCTCTCGCTGAATTCAATTTACGTCTTCGATAGTGTTTTTGAGATATACAACAATGAAAGTGAGACAGGGTTTAGTGAAATATGTATTACTATAAACTCACCAACTTTAACAATTGGGCTCTTTGTAACTCCTTACAATAATACTTGGAGTCAAAGCATAGAATTTACTGTTTTGGCAAATCAAACTGTGCAGGTAGGAATGCGCTTTAATACCATAGGTCTATCCTTAGGGAATTACGACCAGAACATTACAATACAGGCTTTTGGAGGTCCTTGTGAATGAAGAAACTCATTGAGTATCTTCTAATTCTCACGATTTCCGTGATTGTCTTGGGGTCTATTTTGGGAGCTTTTCTGGATAGGCCCGTTTTTATTTCTTATGTTTATTCAGATAGCATGACTCCTACTTTGAATAGGGGGGATTTGTTTTTCATAAATCCTCTTTCAAGGAGTGCAGATATTGGTGATATAATAATCTTCAATCTAAGAGGTAGTTGGACTGTCCATAGAGTTGTAGGAATCGTTGAAGGTGGGTATATAACAAAAGGCGACAATAACGTTGCCACGGACCAACAAGGAAAGAAAACAAATCCAATTTCACCTAAAGAAATTGCTGGGAAGGTTATTATGATTGGAGGTTCTCCTCTTAAGCTTCCTCAAGTAGGCACTTATCTTCAACGTGGAGTTTCAGGAAGGACCAAAATTATACTTGCTGCATTGCTGGTAATTGTAGGGGCTCTTGCATTTACGGGTGAGAGCACGAAACACAGAAAAAAGAGGGCTAAGTTTATTAAAATTAAATTCAAGACACTATACATCCTTGCTTCGGTTTTACTACTTGTCATGCTCTCAATTTCAATGTTTGTTTCTTGGCAAGTTCTTCCAATAGAGTATGCAGTAACTTCTGCTGGTGGACAGAGAGAAGGGTGGTACTTACCAGGATCCACATTTGAGGAGGAAATCACGATTAAAAATGGGAACTTTTATTCCATGGTCTATTATCTTGAACCAGAAAGCCCAAGGATAGTGGAAATATCAGAAACTCACTTTGAATTAAACCCTCAAGAGGAGAAGACAATCAAAGTTTTAATAAACACTCCGCAAGAAACATCGTTATTTGTGGATAAGATCAAGGTTAATGCTTATATGCCAGTGTTGCCTCGATCTGTAATTGACTGGCTTTATGGCATAAGGCCTTTTGCCCCGCTTTTTGCAATTCTTGCAGAGACGACAATCTTCTTGGGGTTGCTTTATGCTATCTCAGGAATTGGAAATGAGGACATTCTCAAAATCAGAAATAGGAGATCGGGCTTATTAAGGCAAATCAAAATGGAGGTGTTTGGAAAATGAAAAAAATAATCCCAGTCATACTTATATTGCTACTATCTTCATTGATAGTCATTGGTTCGAGTGGGACTTTTGTCTACTTTAATACAGAGAGAGAGGTAAAAGTTGCAGTAGTTCCTCACGATGAGGAATATATAAGCTTCATGTGTTACGATGGATATGCAGCGACTGTGGTTGTTGATCAAAATAGTCAGGTTGAATTTGACGCACTAACAATTGGCAACTATCTAAATGAACTTGAAAGAGTATGGATCTGGCTTGATCCGGATTATTCGGACCTTCCCACAGGAGCAGAAATGTGGATCGAGAGTGAAAATGGTGTGGAAAAACCAATAGATTCTCAACAATACTACACGTTCTTGGGAAACATAACAGTAGATACCGCTGATCCGGGTACTTACATAGTACCTGTTACCATCTATGCCAGATGGGACGATGGGGACGCTGTTATAGAAGCATGCTCAATAAGAGTGATAATTTTAAGTGGTCCAACGATTAGAAAGGTTCTTTTAAGCGGAAACACTACAGGAATCCCACTAAAAACGTATCAGGAATGGGTATTCCAGATAATTGTAAACAATTCTGGAACTCCAAGGAACTTGACTATAAAGGATGTTATCCCAGGGGAGTTCAATGTAGATCTAAACAGAACAAGTGCAAGTAAAGGTACTTATGCGTTTACTAGACATGGAAAGTCAGATCACTTGGAATGGGACGTGGAGCTGGGTCCAGGAGAGAGTGCCCATATGAATATAACCATCTCTACAAGATGGGTAGAAACTGGACATGGTGGAAAATGGGAATTTACAACTTGTGGAACTTACCCCTTAAACGAGGGTGCAAAAATTGTAGGATACAATATTACAAGTAACAATATCACTGTTGTAGCTGATGTGGATTGTGAAGACGACGGAAACTGTGAACATGATTGTGGAGGATCTAGCAAAAAATGTTGTTGAAGTAGTGGAGGAAATTTAGATGGATATTAAAAGTATGATTAATGTAGAAAACTTAAAAAAATTGGTAACTAGGAGAGAGGTTCTAGCCGTATCACTAGTGCTCTTCTTATTTTTTGCATTTTACTCAGTGAAACTTTTGGGGGTTAGTTCAACAGTAACTACCCAGAGTGTGCTTGGAAAATACACTCAGGAGGGCGAGTTGATTCATGTGGCTATTTTGAAAAATAACACCTTGTATGGAGAAAGCCTCAGAAGAGCGGAATATCCAATTCCGCTGGTTGAAAGATTTGTTTTAACTTACAGCTATCGATTTACTCCCATGACGGAAATAAAGGGCACATATCGGACTTGGGGAATAGTGAAATACAGTGTGAAGAGAGGTAGTGAAGAAATAGTTCTTTGGGAGGACACACTGTTTGAAGACTCCGGAGAACTAGAAGATGGTAAATTCATTGTCGAATACAATTTGAACTTAACTAAACTTGATAGGAGAACGGCCGAAATAATGGATCAGCTTGGGTTAAAAAGATTGAATAGGAAAATAGTATTCACAACAAGTGTTCATGTTGAAGGTAAAGCCTTTGGAAAGGAGATAAATGAAAACTTTGAACATATATCTACGTTAGTTAAAGATACTGGGATTGGTTTGTACTATTTCACAAATGAAAAAGAAAGTGTTCAAAAATCAATAATAGAGAGACAGACCCAAAGAACAAGAATTAGTAAATATGGCGTAACTATGTATGCTGATACTGCGAAGAAGGTCATGCCATTGTTGGCTCTTTTGTTCTTGACTCCATTGATAGGAGGCGTTTATACTATTAAAAGCCAAAGACCAAAGAATGAATTTAAGGATCTAGCTCCCTACATTACAGAAGGGGCCCCTGTTGAAGTAGAGAAGAGAGTTATCTTAGCTACAAAAGATGATCTGAAGAAGACTTTCGATCTTTTAGACAAACCAATTCTCCATTACACAGAAGGTGGAGAGGACATTTATGTCATAATCGACGGTGGCATAGCATACGAATACAGACATAAGAAGAGCAACTGACTTTTCTTTTCTTATTTTACTTACAATAAAAATTAAAAATCAAAAGAGTGCTACACTAATGCCTAAGAGTACCATAAAAGCAAACATTACTATTATTTCTACTACTATTGTCATGAGCCAAGCTATCGCTGCTTTTCCCCAATCTGTGTTGAACACTGTTTTTATGACCCAAACATACACTAGTATTCCTAGTATCCACCCTATGATGGGTATCCATCCTATAAGCAGGGCCAAAATTCCTCCGCCAACTACTGCTATCATAGATTTTCCAAGTGTTACATCCTCTATTCCAGCAAATTTGGCTCCAAGCATCAAGAAGAACCCTGCAATCACAAGAACGATCAATATTACTATCACTGCCATGAATCCCATTGCAGCAAAAAGTCCTGGAACAAAGGGAGCCCCCATAGGTACCCCCATCATTTCACATCACCTCAGAACAGATATTTGCAATACATACCTTATTAGCTTTTTCATTTTGGAGTAGAAAAAAATTTAAGGAATTAAAAAGAGGGCTTTTGGGGAGTAAGATGGAATCAGTTGAAAGGTTTATATGGGAATATTTTGTAAGACCAATGTATACAAGAGAAGGCTACAATCCATATAACACTCTTGTTTATGCCCTTGTTTTAGGATTTGCAATTATCTATACTTACAAATGGATAATAAGACCACTAAGGATAAGAGTGGATGAAAAACTCTTCTATGCTGTTACCCCGATGGTGATATTTGGTTCTACTGTTAGGGCCCTTGTAGATGGGGGAATTCTAAAACCACATCCTCTTATTTTGACTCCCGGAATATTTTTCACAGCATTTATTTTAATTGTGCCTGCGATTTTTGCTGATTCGAAACTAAAGACATATCCGAAAATAACAATAGGATGGGGTTCTTTGCTGGCCCTTTATGTTAACTATCTTCTTATAATCAATGCTAAAAGTTGGAGGCCGTATGAGCTAACGGTATTCTATACAATAGTGTTTTTACTGCCAATTTTGGGGTATTACAGATTCAAACCCTTTGAAAAGATATATCTTTTCCCAGTGTTTGCCCACATCTTTGATATAGGCTCTACAATTGTTGCAATCCACTATTATGGTTATAGAGAAGTACACTGGCTGGAGAATATCTTGGTTCAAAAGTTTGGGGCTTTTGTCTATTATCCGTGGATAGTGTTCATTCTTGTAGTGGTTTATTATGGTCTGAGATATCTTGTCCCAGATGAAGAGGAGAGGAAGTTCTGGTATCTGGCTGTTTATGTCCTAGGACTTGGGCCAGCAATTAGAGATCCGGCCCAAATGATCCTTCAGATCGTGAGTTAATCTTTTCTTAGTTTTCTTCCTTCTTCAAGCTCTCTTCTCAAGAGAGTTGCCTCAAATTCTGCCTTCTTTGCCCTGAATACCTTTGCTATTCTCTCAATGGCTTCGAGCTTCCTTATTATGCCGTCGAGCCAGGTAAAGACATCTCCAGGGTAGAGTATCAGAGAATATTGCTTTCTGAAGTATTCTGCTATTTGAGTGGGATGCATCCCCTGTCGGCGGAGTTCTATCACAAGGGAAGAAAATCTTTCCATGGCATACTCTGTACACTCCTCTGCTTCACACATGAAGAAGTCTTGATATATTAGGAATAATTTATCCTGAACGTTGGGACTAACCTCTGGTAAAACTTTTTCAAGTTCTTCCAGTATGGAAGCAAAACTGGGTGAAAAGATGTTGCTACTCAGTCTTCCTCTTACAGCACTTTCGAGTTCTCTTTGGAAGCTTCCGCTTAAATAGACGTTTTCAAAAGGCAAGAGTTTGACTGCAATTTCTTTCGGAGGCTTTTTAAAGAGATTTTTTCTGATAAACTGGGCTTCTTTTGGAAGGAGGAAGCTCATGCTAACGGCTCTTCCATAAGGAGTTACCTGAACAAGCTTACCTTTCAATCTAACAAATTCAAACTCCTCAAGTTTCTCTAAGACTTTTTCAGCATTTTGGTTTGCTCCCAAGCAAAGAGTTTGCACTTTTTCTATGTCATCTAAATAGGAGAATACGCATGAATGGGCTAAAACCTGATCTTGTTCAAGTTCGTCACTCCATTCAACATAGACAGGCTCAATTGGAGCCGTTAAAAGTTTAAAAGCTACCTCATCTTCACTACTCTCCATTTGAGCGGAGTACTTCCTTCCAGGTTCGACTATAAGGTAAACCTTGCCTTTTTCATGGTACAAAGGTCTTCCTGCCCTTCCGAGCATCTGGTGGAATTCTCTAACAGAAAGCCATTTGTTGCCCATTGCGAGACTTTCAAAGATAACCTGTGATGCTGGAAAGTCAACTCCTGCCCCTAATGCTGCTGTAGTTACTACAACATCAAGCATTTGTCCTTGGAACTCCATTTCAGTTAGTTTTCTTTGGTGATATGGCAAACCACTGTGGTAGGGTTTGGCCTTAAGTCCTTTACTAGTTAAGAATGCCGCTAGCTCGTGGCATCTTTTTCTTGAATAAGTAAAAACTATGCTCTGTCCTTTAAATCCCTGAGGGGATTTTCTCATACTTTCTGCCTTGCATAACTGGGCTACGTATCTCCATTTTTCGCTCTCGTTTCTTGTTATGATGACGTGTCTCTCTAATGCCACAGGTCTTGCATCATAAAGCACTAATTTCAGCCCTAGTTCATTTGCGAGCTCATTTGCATTTCCAACAGTAGCACTAAGGCCGATAAATTGGGCATTTGGATATAGTTTCCTAAGCCTTGCAACAAGACCGTCAAGCCTTACTCCTCGTTCTTCATCATCAAGCATGTGGATTTCATCTATTACAATCGTTCCAACATTTCCAATTTTCCTTCCTGCCCTAAGAAGGTAATCAACTCCTTCATAAGTTCCAACAATTATGTCTGCATCTATGCCTGTGTCTACCACTACAAGTTCATCCTTTGTTTTTATTCTGCTCATTCCAACCCTTATGGCTACTTTGAGCCCGAGTTTAGAATATCTTCTTTTAAAATCTTCATATTTCTGGTTGGCTAGGGCTACAAGTGGAACAAGAAAAAGAAGCTTTTTCCCGGTCATTGCCTTTGGAACACCAGCGAGTTCTCCTATTAGAGTTTTTCCACTTGCAGTTGCGGAGACCACTAATAAACTTTCACCATCAAGAAGACCATGTTGCAAAGCTAGTGCTTGGACTGGAAGGAGTTGATAAACCCCTTCTTTCTTTAATATTTGTTTAAATTCGGCTGGAATTGGGAGTTCATCTATAGAGACTTCTCGCACTTTAATCCTTTTTGGTTTTAATTCATCCCACTTTGTAACTTCTGGGTTTTTTGTTGGATCAAACCGAGGGTCAAAAACAACGAGTACCTTATCAAGGTCTTTAAATCTTTCAAGAAGTTTCTTAGCTTGGTCAAACATCCCAATGCTTCTAAATCTATATCTAAGCTCGTTTTTTAATTCTTCTTCAGCACACTGTTGACAAATATATTCCTTGTGGTATTTTACTCTGTTTCCCTCCGTGAGTGTAGTAATTTTCCCGTTCAAAAGACAGAGTCTACAAAGGTCGGCTTTTTCTACTCTCTTATTCTGAAGTCTTACTTTGAAATATTCGTTCCATTTGTCCCAGGCCTCTGAAGTGAGGACTATTCTCGCACTTTTTAGCATTTTTTCAATTTCTTTGGGGTTCTGATACTTACTTCCTTCTAGAACCTTAAAAAGTCGTCTATCTCTCATTATAAGTCTAAAAATACGTTCTGCCTTCAGATTTTGGATTTTGGAAAGTTTTTCAGGTTCATTTTCTATATAGTAGGCTTCAAGCTCGCTCTCTTTTCTACCTTTCTTGACCACGAAAAGCATACTTAATCACCGGTTGTTTTTTCTCTGATTCTCCTTGGAGAGGGATATGCCTCCATCCTTGAGGACTTCTAGTACAATTGTGACTCGCCAACGGCGTAGATTTTTGCGTAGGTATCTTCTAGAAAGGAGGTTCAAAAATTCTTTTAGCTCGTCCATATTCTTAAAATTGGCTCGTATTAGGATTTGAAACTCTCCAGTTTTTTTGTAAATTCCTAAAACATTATCTAACTTTCCAATTTCATGAAGAACTAAGTCTGTTCTAGGGTCTTCCACTAAAAGCTCCAGTTCTATTAGAGCCTGCAGGTATTCATCAAGAAACGTAGGTTCAACAAGAGTGGAATATCCCTTTATAGCTCCAAGTCTTTCAAGCTTACTTACTCTATTCTTTACACTAGCTACAGATAGCCCTAGCTTTTTGCTTAACTCGGTAAGCGTGGCTCTGCCATTCTTTCTAAGTTCTATCAGAATCTTTTTGTCTATCTCATCAATACCTGCCATGGTGATCGAAAAATATTAAGAAAAGGGAGCTATTAACTTTTCGCTATTCTATTGTGTGAACTTGGGGCAGTGTTGAGATTTTAATTGGGGCACCAAATGCTCTGTCACCTGCATCTCCAAGACCGGGGAGGATATAGCCCTTACTGTTAAGTTCCCTGTCTATTTTTGTTACAAATATTTCGGCCTCTGGAAATTCTTCTTTTATTCTCTTTATTCCTTCAGGTGCAGCAAGAACACCGAGGACTATGAGGCGTTTTGGAGTGCCATACTTTTTGACTTCTTCAATAACTTTTACCAGCGTTGAACCAGTAGCTATCATGGGATCGGCTATTATTACAGTATCTTCCGGGGTTATCTGGGGTATCTTAATGTAATTCATTTCTATCTCGAACTTAGGGGCTTTTCCTCTTGAGGCCGAAACAATTCCAATACGGGCATGCTCAAATACCTTTACAAGTCCTTCCATAAGAGGAACTGCGGCCCTTAACACAGTGACGATCACAACATTCCTTCTATCTCTAACGATTATCCCTTCAGTCTCCTCTAAAGGAGTTTCTATTTTTATTTTCTCGATGTCCATTGTTTTTATTATCTCGTATCCCATAAATCTTCCAAGTTTTACAAGGCCTTTTCTAAAGGCTATTGAATCAGTTTCTTTATTCCTTAGCTCTGTTAAAATCTCCATCAAATATGGAGAGTCGTCAAATGAGTAAACTTTTTCCCATCTTTCATCCTTTATCATTTTTCTTCACCTCAATATCTGATCAAGTAGTATGGCAGTTAGAGCTCCAATAGCCATTCCCGATTCTAAAATACTACTAACAATTTGAGGGAAATGTTCAAGGAACTCAGGAGGTAGTTGAGGAGCCCCCAACCCGACTATTAGGGCACTTGCAATTATGAGCATGTTTCTATCATTTAACTCAACTTTATCCTTTATTAATCTAAGCCCTGTGACGCTTATCATACCGTAAAGTGCTATTGTAAGACCTCCAAGTACAGGATGAGGCATTGAAGCCAAAATTCCAGAGAATTTGGGAATCATAGCTAGGAGTATTAGTACTACCCCACCTACTTGGACCACTTGTCTGCTTGCAATTTTTGTTAGAGCTACGAGTCCAATATTTTCGGAATAACTTGTAGTCCCACAGGCTCCAAGAATTCCAGCTATTGAACATGCCAATCCTTCACTCATGATTCCTCTGTTAATGTTTTTGTTTGTTATTGGGGCTTCTGCTATTGCTGAAATTGCATGATAATCTCCTACACTTTCTATGATGCTCACCATGAAAGCAAAGAGAAGGGTTATTATTGCAGTTGCATTAAATACCGGAGTTCCCCAGGGAAGAGGTTTTGGAATATTTATAAGTGGGAGTTCCCTTACAAGTGTGAAATCAGTCATTCCCAAAATTATACTCGCTGTATAACCCACAAATGCCCCTGCGATTACAGGCATTGCTCTCAATGACCCTTTTCCTTTAAGTGCTATATGCATAGTGGTTGCAAAGGTTATTAGTGCTATAAAGAATGCTTTTGGAATGCTTGTTCCATTTGGATCAGCAAAGAAGTTAAATGTGTACTTTACGGCTACATGAGCAAGCGAAAATCCTATCAGCATTATTGTGACCCCAGTGACAACAGGGGAAAAGAGCTTTTTGAGTTTTCCAATGATCCCAAAGGCACCTATTGCAGCTTCCATTAATCCACCAATTATCAAAGCTCCTTCTACGGCAGGTAATCCTAAGTTATTTCCTATACTTATGAGTCCTGGTATGAAGGCAAAACTGGATCCTTGAACTATTGGATATCTGGATCCTATAGTTGTCTGTAAAAGAGTTGCTATTCCCATGGCTAGTAGGACTACTTGAATTAAGAGGGCAATGTCTCTTCCATTAAGTCCGATTGCTGTTCCAACAACAAGAGGCACTGTAACAGTTGCTCCAAACATCGCAAGAACATGTTGAAATCCTAAAAGAACAGCTTTCTTCGATTCCACTTTTTCTTCGATTCCGATTTTAATTCCATTTGCCATTAAAGCCCGCTCAACGTATGTTATATATGGCTTAAAAAATTTTCGGAAATATAGATGAGTTCATGTTAATAAGAGATTTGAAAATATATAAAATAATCAGATTTCAGATTATTGTAACTACTAGCCTTTCTCTTCGGGTGGTATGCTCTCCTCTTTTACAGGGATAATGCATAAAAATTCGAATGTTTCTGAGTCAGGGTTCTCGTAGCCATGAGGTTCATTAGGTGGTACGTAAAGGAAGCTTCCTGGAATTGCTTTTATGGTTTTCCTACCATTTGTTATGTATCCCTCCCCTTTTACAATGAATATTTCATGCTCCCAGTCGTGTTGGTGAATGGGGATTTTCCCACCTTTCTTAATAACAAAATATCTCATTGCAAAATTTTTTGCACCAATTTTTGGAGAAACAAGCCATCTGATTGTTGTATTCTTAACGCCTTCAATTGTGACATCTTTTTCCTCAACGTCTCTATAGTGGCTAACAAACATTCTCTTATCACCATAAAATTTGAGGTGAGAGTGTTAATAAGTTTATTCCTTGAAAACCTTGTCTTTCAAGTCGGGTATGTCATCTCACGATCCATATAGTCCACACCATGAAAAGATATGCTAGGATGCTCAAAACGATGTGGACCTTCACCCATGTTTCTCTTCTTTTAGATAGGAAAATAAATGCGCCACTTAGCATTGAGAGGCTCATAAGGGCAAATGTTATATAACCTAGGGTATAGTGATCCAGCACAACCATATCAAATCCTCCCCACTGGGAAAATATAGAGTGGAACTCCATTAGTACCAATGATCTTTGCCACTTCATTTTCATAAAATGCTCCTATGGCAACGGTTCCAAGACTTAGGGCAGTTGCTTGGAGATAAATGTTTTGACCTATATGTCCAGCTTCCATATGCACGTACATTCGTCCTCGTTCACCATAGTAGGAAGTTGTCCTCTCATAAAATGCTACAAGAACTATATCTATTGCTGCATCTCCTACCCATTTTTGATTAAGGGCTGCTTTTTGAAGCTCTTTTCTGAAATCCCCTTCTTTTGTTAGGGTCATGCTATGTTCAAAGGGATTGTAGTGATATATGCCTGGGGTAAGGCCTTTGACATTTCCAATAACTACGAATACCTCAAATGGATAAGTAGCTCCAGCACTGGGAGCAGCTCTTTTGTTGTCGTGGGTTATCCCCTGAGCTGCCCATAAAAGTTGGGAAAGTTCTTCTAGTGTTAGGGGTTCATTTTTATAAGTTCTGATGCTCATTCTCTTTGCTATTGCTTCCTCAAGACTCATCTTGCCTTCCAGCTGTGGCTGTGGTAATATTATCTTCTCTCCTGAATACACGACTTCACCCCCTTCTTCTTGAAGACGGGGCTTTAAGAATAGTAGAACTGATGACGTGAATACAAGAACCACTATAAGGAGCGAGACTTCTCGATATACCATGGTTATAGATATGTCTTCATATTATTTTAGCTTTGCTTTAAGAATTAAAAAAAGGAATTAGGATTTTCTTCCGGCGATAAATCCTAAAATTAAGCCTACAACTAAAGCCGAAACTATTAATGGAGTTGAGAGTTTCTTTGTTTCAGGTAGTGGTTCTGTAGTTGTGTTAGTGGATGTTGCAGTTTGGTTGGGGATTAATGATATCAAGGGTTCCTCAGTTATTTTCGGAGGAGATGTGGTTTCTAAGAAAACAGTTGATGTTTCTTTGGCGTATTGATAAAACATCATGGCAGTTTGGATATTGTCCAATCCTCCTTGCTTTTCATAACTCTGGGCAAATTCGTAGTATGAGAGGCTTAAAACGGGGTAAATGCCTTCTTTCTGGGCCTGAGCAATTGCGATTTTGGCATCTTCTTTCATTCTCTGCAATTTATCCATTAAAATAGTCTCGTTATCTATTCCAAGAGTGTCTAGGATTATCTCAGCTTGGATTCTTGCTTCCATTGCTGAGAATATTGCTGCTGAATATTTTCCATCTAGATAGTATTCTTCTCCCTCGTTCATTAGATTAATTAAGTCTTGAAGACTCACTTCGCCAAACATAGAAGTGATATAAGTAATTATTAGTCTTGAATTGTCCAAGTATTCTCTTGCAGTCTCTTTTATTGAATCTCTTTCAATGACTTCCCCTTTTGCATATCTCTCTCCTAAAGATGCCCAGAATTTTGCAGTTTGTATTCTCTCGTAAGCAAAGGCAGCACTACTTACTGCGTTCCAGTAATTTCCATCATAATAGTTTGACCAAGCATCTTTTAGGAGGGACTTTGCTTGTTCTATCCTCTCTTCACTCGCAGCAACTGCTTGAAGCATACTTATTCCCCGTATTGTAATGTTTGAAACATGGTTTTCTGTTTCCTTTATTTCATTATCAATACTTTTTAGCAGGGTCTCTAAGTCACCGTCTGATTTTATATCTAAATACCAGTCTACGTGTCGTATTGTGATCCTGGCTTGGAAATCAAGGCTTAGAGCTGTGTAATACATTCCTTCATCAAGGTTCTTCTTAGCTTCGTCTAGTTTCTTTTTTGCTTCATCTAGGGCATTTTTAAGGTAGGAATAGGTAGTATAACTAATATCACTGTCTTTAAGTTTATTTTCGATCTTTTCGTAGTATTTAATGGTTTCATCATAGTCTTTAACGGCATCCTCTTTTAAGAAAGATGTATCGACATTCAAATTAGCTGGTACAGGAGGTTTTTCTATCTTTTTTCCTGTAAAGTAATAAACAGCATCGTAAATGTCCTTAATCTCTTTAACATCCAAGCCCCATCTCTCTTTGGCATATTCAACCACATCTACTTTTTCTGACTTACTCGTTATCTCGACTATTGATCCTATTTGTTTCTTTTCTGTTGTCTCGACAATTTGGATTCTTTGTCCTTCCGGAATTAAGAAAAGCTTAGCTCCCACATTATATGCTGCAGAAGCTTTCTCTAAGATTCCTCCAACTGGCCCAATGCTTCCATCTGGGTTTATCATTCCTGTCATCATTACGTCTTCTCTAATTTTCCATCCCTTAAGGGCTGCAATAATCCCTACTGTCATGGTTCCTCCTGCAGAAGGCCCACCTATGATTGGTGCGTCAGATTTTACATGAATAAAAACATCATACTTGCTCATATCCACACCTAAGACTTTTCCTGCTATCTGTGCTGCCAATCTTGCTGAAGCCTGCATATCTACTTCTGCAAGGGGCCAAGTCTCAACATAAACGTGTCCGGTTCCGGGAGCAACAGTTATTATAAAGTCCGTTGCAATACCAATTAGCTCACCATCTGAGGTTCTTGAGACTGCTGGAGCCTTTAGGATAATTGTATTTCCACTCTCTGGACATTGTGCACTTGTAAATGGTAAAAGCAAGAAAATTAGCATTAATATTGACAACATTTTCTTCATTCTATTCACCCCCGCTAATTTAACTCTCTTTGCCATTTAATATCTCTTGTGGTTCATGAATCCAAAATTCAGTAAATGAACCAAAGCTCTTTTAAGGAATTTGCTAAAGATTCAAGGGGGAGAAACATGGGCCTTTACTCTTCATTCATCGGGAGAAAGTTCAAACATATAGCGGGTAAAAAATATGAGGATATAATAAAGCACTATCGTGAGTTTTTGCTTACAGAAGAAGAAAAAATGCTACCTGAGATTCGGTCAATCCTCATGCCCCTTGATCGGTATGTAAAAAACATTCCCGATGAAGTATATGAAACTGTAAGTGCATATGATGCAAGTGTGTTACTAGTTTATATCATGGACTCAGAGATCTTTCATTTATTGAGCCAGACATTGAGCAAAGAAGCTAGTGAAGAATTTAAGCGAAGAGAAGAGATAGTAGGTAGGGAGATGCTTGATAAGGTTGCAAAAGAATTAGAGGATTTTGGGTTAAGGGTACAACGAAGGATCTTTTTTGGAAACAAAAGTGAAGATATAATAAGGTTGGCTGAAAATAATGATATGCTTGTTATTTCAAGGGCCTATGGATCTGAGATAACAAAAACCTCTCCTTTGAGCCCAATAGTCCTTAAGATAATCCAACATCTGAAAATTCCTGCTGTAGTCTATTAGGGGGTGAAACAGTGACAAACATGGAGCTCTTTGCATTACTGGTTTTCATTTTTACTTACGCTCTTATAATAAGCGAACGAATTCACAGGACAGTTGCTGCGATGATGGGAGCTTCTATAGTTTTATTGGCAAATATAGTTCCTTGGGAGAAAGTCCCTATTTTTTTGGATTTAGATACAATCCTCCTTCTCGCTGGCATGATGATAATAGTTAATACAACTAGAATGAGCGGTCTTTTTGAATATATTGCAATAAAAACAAGCAAATTAGCTAAAGGCGAACCTATTCGTGTTCTTTTATTGTTTTCCATTGTTACGGCCCTTGTTAGTGCTTTTTTGGATAATGTAACAACAGTTTTACTTCTCACCCCAATGCTTCTTTATATTTCCAAGTTAATGGAAATAAATCCTCTTCCTTTCCTTCTTTCAGAGATTTTTGCCTCTAATATTGGAGGAACGGCGACTCTCATTGGGGACCCTCCCAATATAATGATAGGCTCTGCTGCTGGACTGAGTTTTAATGAATTTATTAGTAATATGGGGCCTATAGCTCTTTTAGATCTAGTAGTTATGATCATTATAGTCTATTTTGCTTACCGGGAGGTATTACGAGTCAGTGAAGAAAAAAAGGAAAGAATTCTGAGAACTCTAGATAGTTTAGATGAAAGAGCTGCCATCAGAGATTTAGCTCTTTTCAGAAAATCAATAATTACTATCTTCGTTGTGATAGCCCTATTTTTTGTTCATGATAGACTTGGTGTAGAACCAGCAGTGGTGGCATTATTTGGTGCTTCTTTGCTCTTATTATGGAGTCGAGAAAACCCCGAAGGGATTTTAGAAAAAGTCGAATGGGCGACTCTTTTCTTCTTTGGAGGCTTATTTATTCTAGTTGGGAGTCTTGTTGAAACTGGATTTATAGAGCAGATAGCCCGTTGGATGATGTCTTATATGCATGGTGAAGGAGAAGCGATGCTGATTATAGCATGGTTCTCGGCATTTGCTTCAGCTATTATAGATAACATACCTTTCACAGCTACTATGATACCTCTTATTAAGGCTATGGGGACGTCTCTTGATACGTATCCCCTTTGGTGGGCTTTAAGTTTAGGAGCATGCTTGGGAGGAAATGGAACTGCCATTGGGGCCTCAGCAAACGTTGTGGTCATTGGAATAGCTGCGAAGGAAGACATAAAAATCACGTTTGTGGATTTTCTTAAAATGGGAATTATAGTAATGACACTCACAGTTGGGGTTGGTATTGGAGTTTTGTGGTTTAGATATGTGTGGTGGTGAAAGATGAGAATACTTGTGTTAATAGATGGATCAAAATGGAGTCAAAAAGCAGCCCTTCATGCACTCACTATTGCAAAAAAGAAAAATGCAAAGATAGTTCTTTTCTCAGTTTTGGACAGGAGAGAGGCCAAAGCAGTTGCTTTCAACCTTGGTGCAAGACAGGGAAGCTTTGAAAAAATTCGTAGCTTTGAGGAGGAAGTGTGGAACAATATGAAAAGGAGTATTCAAGAAGTAATGGGGGAAATGTTGAGATTTTGTCAGAGTGAAGGTGTGAATTGCTCTATAAAAATTGTAGAGGGTATAGCGAAAGATAAAATTCTAGAAGAAGCAAATAGTGGAAAGTATTCTCTAGTTGTGATGGGTGCTTATGGAAAGAGTGGAAAGACGAGAATAGGAAGCTTGCTAGAGGAGATAGCAGGGAATATAAGGCCTCCTCTTTTAATAGTTCGATGATTTATATGGTCCTTTAGTTTGAGATCTTACTTTTTTCTTTTGAAAGCCTCGCCGTTAAGGGCGGGAAGATGTCAGCTTGCTGTAAATATAGAAGGGGAGAGATTAAGATCATAAGGAAAATTCTCAGTCTCTTTTCACTAAAGCCACAAAAAATAGGAGAAGTATTCCGAGTTCTAGAGTCGTTGAAGTAATATCGATAATATCTAATGAGACTGTGCCGTTGAGCAAATGGAAATTTTCAATAATCTTTTTGATGGTAAACATGAGGAATGCTAAGAGTAATAGTAGGATACTCTTCATTCCGCTCTTCTTGTATGCTTTCCACGCAGTTATTGAAAGTAAACCTCCTAAAACAATTACGATACTATCTAGGATATATCCTAGAAGATTAATCATATTCCTCCCCCCTGAAGGTTAAGGTCAAATCAATTAGCTTATCAGCAAGTCTATCCCAGATTTTGGGTTTATATTCTCTGATTATACGGATTAAAACATCCTTGTCATAATTTGGTTGATAAATAACATTCTTTCCATGTTTAATTTTCCTCACAAGCCCCAGTGCTTCAAGTCGTTCCATGTGGTAGTTTATCGTGGATGGAGTTAGATTGAGCTTCTCTGCCAGTTCGTGCTGGTTTTTTTCATCTTCTGCAAGTAAAATTAAGATTTTCCGTTGACTTTCATTTGAAATTGCTATCATAAGGGGTTTGTAACTTTCACTAAAATCTGCAGGGAAGATGTATTTCCTACCTCCAAGTTTTTTTGCAACAATTTTTTTCTCTCTTTCAAGATGTCGAAGGTGGTACTGGAGATTTCCTATTCCCATCTCAAGTTCTTGAGCTAATTTACGAAAAGTTATTCCTGGATTCTTTGTAATATGTTCTAAGACTCTTTCTCTGCTGGTCATAAGTATCAGAATAAGAATGGTATTAAGACTTTTTAACGGTTTATGGTACGATTCTCAAAACAGAGATCTGATATGGAGCCCCGGGCGGGGTTTGAACCCGCGACCTGCCGCTTACCAAGCGGCCGCTCCACCAGGCTGAGCCACCGGGGCACCGAAAGAAAGAAGCCAAAATCGCTATATAAACTTTTCGCTCTGGACTTTTTAAAAGCTGTGTATTTGGCGTGTTATACGGTATACTGTTTAAGTTATAAGTTATATGTGTTAACGTTTTGCGTGTTAGAGGATGCTCTTGAGCCTTTGGGATTAGAATTTCAAGTACTGATCTCCCCCTTGTTTTGAAGGGCGAGGCTTTCAGAAGAAAAAATGTTAAGAAATAGGAGAAGCAGGCATTAATTAGTATTCTCTTTCTACTATGAAATCTGCTAAAAGTTCGAGATACCTTCTAGCTTCACTCTCTGGCAGTATCTCTAGGGATTTTTTGGCCTCCTCTGCAAGTTCTTTTGCAACTTCAGCAGCATAGTTTATGCTTCCATATTTCTTTAAGAGCTCGATTGCCTTTTTGACCTCTTCTTGAACGTCTTCCTCTATGATGCCTTCTCCTTGTACATCTCCAGCATATTTTCCAAATATCTTAAAGAACTCTCTTTTGTCCTCTTCATTTGCATTTTCTAGGAAGTGGGCTACAATAAGGGTCTTCTTACCCTTTCTTATATCGCTTCCCACAGGTTTTCCAAGTTTTTCTTCATCAGCTATAAGATCCAGAACATCATCCCACACTTGGAATGCTATACCGATGTTCCTCCCATATTTTGATAAAGCTTGAATATACTCCTCATTGTCTGTTCCTATAATTCCACCAATTGTGGCTGAAGCGTCTATTAGCGCACCGGTTTTTCCACTTATCATTTTCATGTATTCCTCAATGCTAACACTATCTTTGCTTTCAAATTCCAAGTCCATTGCTTGACCTTCACATAACTCGTTAGAGGTCTTTGAGATAACATCCAGAACTCTTACAACTTTTTTAGGGTCAGTAGGAATCTTTGCAATTGCCTCAAAAACTTTTGAGAAGAGCAAGTCTCCAGCGAGTATTGCCATGTTTATTCCCCAAATCTTATGAACCGTTGGTCTGCCTCTTCTTTTTTCGTCCATGTCCATTATATCATCATGAACCAGAGAATAGTTATGGAGTAATTCCACCGCTGCTGCGGCATAAATTGCTTTCTCTGGATCTCCACCCACAGCTTCTGTGGCCATTAATACTATAAACGGCCTAACTCTTTTCCCTCCAGCTAAGGGGTAATGTCTTGCAGCATCATAAATAACCTTAGGTTCTTTTTCTGGCACAAGATCAAAGATAGCTTCATCAACTACTTTGCTTTTTTCTTTCAATGCTTTGAATAAAGGATCAAACTTCATTCTATCACCTCACATCAACTTTGTAACCGTTTCTTGACACGAAAACGTCCCTTCCTATTAAATATCCTTCTTCTTCGGCAAGTTCGGCATAATATGTAAGCATCCTAAATTCACCATGAGCGGGAATTATATTTTCAGGATTTAAGAGTTTGATTAAATATCTATGGTCTTCTCTACTAGAGTGGCCAGATACATGTAAATCTTTTACCATCCTAACCCCTCTCATTCTGAGTTTGGTCTCTAGGGCGTAGCGTTGGGCAATATTGAGGGGGTTTGGGATAACTCCTGCAGAGAACACAACAGTATCATTCTTTCCAATATCGTAGAGCTCTCCACTAGCCATCCTTGTTAAGATGGCTCCTGGTTCACCTTGATGACCGGTTACAATTAGAAGATAATTCTCTCTAGCCTGAGAGACCTCTCTGAGGGTCTTTTGTACGGCAGCTGGGCTTCTAACGGCTTTAGCCCCTTTCATTTTTATTAATCCTAACTGTTTTGCTATGCCAGTATATTTGGCCAATGACCGCCCTATCAGAACGGCCTGTCTTCCCATGTTATTTGCTATTTCTATTAGTTCTTGAAGTCGAGCTATATGTGAAGCAAAAGTAGTTGTTATCAGGCCTTTTTCTTCCATCCCTTCGTAGTAGAAAAAGTCTTCAAGAAGCAATTTTGCGGAAGCTTCGCTTGGGGTCTTTGTTTGCTCGGCAACTCTTGTAGATTCAGGTATCAAAATTTTTACACCTTCTTGGCCTATTTCCTTAAGCCTCTTATAGTCGGGTTTTTCTCCTAGAGGGTTGTGATTATCGAATTTATAATCACAGGCATAAACTACGGCTCCTTCTGGAGTATGTATTACAACCATAGACGAATGGGGAATTGAATGTGTTATTTGGACAAATTCTATAGCTAGATTTTCACTTACTTGGACTATCTCACCATATTGAGTCTCATACATGGGGTTTGTAACTTCAAAGTACTGTTCGCTTCTAACTTCCCCTTTTGCAAGTTTTATTGTGTAAGGAGTTCCATAAATTGGGACGTTAGAATAGTGAGGTGCAAGTTTTGCTATGGCACCTATATGATCGAGATGGCCATGAGAGAGGGCTATAGCTACAACTTTTTTGTTTCTAATTGAAGTATCGTCTGGAATAGCTCCCAATTTTCTTAAATCTCGCGAACTCATTTGTTGAAAGTTAACATCTTCATGAATAAGAACTCGATCAAGTCTAATCCCCATATCAATTATTATAACCTCATTTTCATATTCTATGGCAGTCATATTTTTACCTACTTCTTCATAACCACCTATTGTGTAAACTTTTATCATTTCAGTTCCTCCACTATTTTATTGAGGCGGACTTTTTGTCGGCCTCGGCCCTTTGGCTGGTGGAGCGGAACTCCACCGGGTTAAGGTATACTAGCTTCGAGGGTTTAAAAATATGTGCATTAGAAAAGAAAAAGCTTCAAAGTCTTCTATCTTTTAAAAACTCCCACAAATCAATTCTTTGCTCAAGCCATTCTCTTGCAAAACCTGTAACTATGATAGGGGCTTTTTTAAGCTCTTCTACGTTTCTTGCTCCTATAAGGAACATAGCATTTTTGAGTTCATCTATGTATCTTTGAAGAATCTTGATCACTCCCTCAACATCTCCATTGACTGCTGGCTTCAGTAGAGGTAAAGCAACTCCTGCAAGGTTTGCGCCAAGTGTTAAGGCCTTTGCAATTGTTATTCCGTCTCTAATTCCACCTGTTGCTATTATTGGCAAGGTAGTTGCATATCTAACTTCAGCAACGCTTAAAGCAGTTGGAATTCCCCAGTCCCAGAATTTTAAGGCTAGATTCCTACTCTTCTCGTCCTTTGCTCTGTAGTACTCAACGCCACTCCATGATGTTCCTCCAAGACCTCCAACGTCTATTGCGTCGATTCCAATGCTCTCCAACTTTATTGCAACTTCCATTGAGACTCCAGCCCCAGTTTCTTTGGCTATTATGGGATATGAAAGCTCACTCTTAAGTTCTGCCAAAGCCTTTATGACTCCTTTATATTGTGTATCTCCCTCCGGCTGGACGCTCTCTTGGAGAGGGTTCATGTGAATAGCAAGGGCATCGGCTTGAATTGTTTCCACAGCTTTCAAGGCCTCCTCAACACCATAGCGGTTTGGCATATTCTCAGCAAATTGGGGTGCTCCCAAATTGCCAACAAGGAAAATGTCTGGTGCAACATCCCTAACGTAGTAGCTTTCCCAGGTTTCGGGTTTTCTAATCATTGCTCGCTGGCTTCCGACGCCCATGGGGATGTTCAGCTCTTGGGCAGCTTTGGCGAGAGTTTTGTTGATTTTGCCAGCAATTTGAGATCCCTTAGTTCCTCCAGTCATGCCAGCGATCATTATTGGGTAATCAAATCTTCTTCCAAGGAATTCAACGCTTAAATCTATTTCCTCTTTGTCTATTTCAGGTAGGGATGTATGAACAAAATGTATGTTCTCGAATTGGGTACTTACATGAGCTTCAACTTGCTTCTTTAAGCAGTGCTCTATGTGTTCAAACTTTCTAATCACAGTAAGCTCTTCTTTATCCAATTTTACCACCTCTTAATAATTGTCCCCGGATTTTCTCCTTTCAAGATTCTTATTAAATTTCCCTTGACGATTCCATTGGCAAAATACACATCTGTGTAGTGAGCTATTTCTAGAGCTTTCTTTAGTTTATTTCCGATACCTCCCGTTACATCTATTCCAGCTGATTCTGAGCTTTTCAGCAGGTGTTTAATTTCTTCTTCGGTAAGTTCTTTAATGAGTCTTGCTCCTTTTTCTCTTGGATTTCTATCATAGATCCCATCAACGTCCATCAAAAAAAGCACTTTGTTTGGTTTGAACATCCTTGCAAGGTAGTTCACTATTTGATCGCCAGAGAGAATGTCTATTCCCTTATCAAGGGCTATTGCTGTGTCACCAAAGAGAACTGGGATGAAATCTTTCTCCAATAGCTTTCTTAAAACTTCGAGCTCACCATAGACAATTTCCCCTTTTTCTATGAGGAATATTGAGGAAGAAGATACAGAATAGGCAGGCAGGTCCTTTTCGAGGAAAGTTTCAACTATTAGACTGTTTAATTTAAGCATTGCTTGGTGTGTTTTGGAGAATCCTATTCTTTTTCTTTTTACATCTCCCATTAGTCCTTCTCGAATTTTGTACTCCCTAGCGTTTGGATGTCCAAAGCTTCCACCACCATGAACGAGAATGAACTGTTCATTTGGATAAAATTGAGTAATTTCCTCGGCTATCTGTTCAATAATCTCTTGATTAAATGAGTAAGGCTTGTTCTTGTTACTTATAACACTTCCACCAAGTTTGATGATTATCATTTCTCAACCTCCTCAATTCTAAGTCCTTCTTTGCTGATCTTGGTTATCATTGGCATCCCACCAGCGATTTTTATGGCTGTTGCAACTTCACTCTGCTTTTCTGGGGCTAAGGCGTACATGCATCCACCTCCTCCTGCTCCAGTTATCTTGGCTCCCAAAGCTCCAGCTTCTCTTGAAGCATACACTAAATCACTCAGACTTTTTGTTGAAACTCCAAGAGCATCAAGGAGGCCATGGTTTATGTTCATTAACCTTCCCAAGAGCTCGAATTTAATTTCTTTATCATATTCTGCTAGTATTATCTCTCTGGCCTTTTCAACGACTTTCCCCATTGAGTTAAGGATAGGATCAATTATCTCTGGCATCTCATCGAAGCTTTTCCTAACTTTAGCAACAAGTTCCTTAGTGCTTCCGCTTGAACCTGTGTATCCCACAACTATTGGAAGCTCCACCACTGGCAGACTTTCAAAGGAGCCATTTTGGTAGTAAAGAAAACCACCAACAGCGGAAACCGTCGGATCAATTCCACTCGACGCACCTTGCACAAGGAGCTCCACTTTGTGTCCAAGTTTGGCTATCTCTGCATTGTTTAACTCCAAGTTCAAAAGCTTTGAAACTGCTCCAATAGTTGCAACTGCTACAGCAGCTGAGCTTCCAAGGCCCGCACCCACGGGAATTTGAGAAGTTATCGAAACTGTTACTCCTTTTTGCTTATTGGCTTCTTCCATGACGAGATTTATAGCTTCTCTTACATAGCTCAAAACCTCTGCGGCTTTTCCATAATCTGTTTCAAAATATATTTGATCTTCTGAGAAAGAAACTGTTAGGCCAGGAGTCCTTATATCCTTTGCCTCTATCCTTATTCTCCCATTTTTATTGAATTCAGCTTTTACATATGTTCTCAAATCAATAGCTGCCGCTATAGCAGGTTTTCCATAAACAACACTGTGCTCTCCAAAGAGAATAATTTTAGCCGGTGCTGAAGCAAGAACCCTCATTTTTGTCCCTCCTTTTGATGATCTTAACTAATCTAATTTTTCATGCTTTAGAGTATGTTTGTTAAATTTATTTTCCTTTTGGTGGTTCATGATTTTCTTTTTAAAAATGGAAGCCACAAAAGGAAGAGGCCTCCAATCGAAACCACAAAAATAACCAGGCCAACAAGGTTTGAAAGCCAATGCATCTCAAAGGTGCTACATGGTAGACATCCTCTTGTTAAAGGTTCTACCCCAACAGCATATCCTGGTAGTGCGGCTAAACCTAGGAGAGCTGTTGCGGCTAGGAGTTTAACTATGCCATTGAGTTCAGAATAGAGGAAAGAAAAGGCGATTAAGGCTATTCCTACTATTAAGAAATACATGGCAGATTTTGTAATGATCTCTATAACATCTGGATCGTTTAGATGGGGATTATCCAGATTGAGGGAAAGGTGGGTTAGGTATAAACCAGCCAAAATAAAAAGGAGGATTCCTATGGACTGAAACACCTTTTTAATAATGTTTTTCATTTTTCCACCTTTCATTAAAACCTATTATTCCATCTTCTCTTTAACATCAGCCCAAAGGAAGTAGAGTAGAGGACTAAACAAATGGAGAGAATAAAGAAATAGCTTTATGCTTTCTTCATAACGACGCTCGCATATCCTACCACTGCATCCGTACTTCTGCTCACCTCAAAGCTTGTGGTGTAATGTAAAACCTCCGTTTCAACAGCTCCAGCAAGCCTTGAAAACACTATCGCAGTAGCCACTCCTCCAGGGCCGCACATTGTGTGACCCATCTTCCTAATTTCATCAAACATTCCTTTATGGTCAAACTCAAGAATCTTCTGAATAACCCTAAAGTCCCACTCTCTAATTCTTCCGAGCAGATCTTCTCCTCTCGCTCTAAAGGGTACATAACCATATGCATACCCATAGTGCATCATATCCGTGCTTGCTATAACAACGATATCTCTTCCAAGCTCTTGACTTGCTTCGAAAATTGCTTTTCCCAAATCCTCAGCCACTTCTTCATCTTGGAGACCAAGAGTTATGGGAACAATCTTCACCTCTTCTTCAGCTTTTTGAGAGATATATTGAATAAAGAGTATCTGCACTTCTATGGAATGTTCATATTTGTGGGCAAACTCGTCTAAGTCTGCTATTCCTGAGTGTTTTGCTATGGCTTTAGCGAGGTCTCCATCAACTTTAATTTCTCCCATTGGAGTTGCCCATTTTCCTTCTGGATAAATAGCCACTGGTGAACCTAGGCCAGTGTGATTGGGGCCTATCACAACAAAAGTTTCTGGTAAACCATCCTCGTAAATAGCTTTATACGTTCTTGAAGCAGTAAATCCAGAGAACACGTATCCTGCATGAGGAGCAACTCCCGCAGTTATTTTTCTCTTCTCTCCGAGTTCCCCAAGGTCTTTGAAAAACTCTTTCAACATCATGTTGAGCTCTTCTCCAGTAGGATAAAAACTACCAGCAACTGTGGGATATCTAAGCATATCGCTCACCAGAATTGATAGAGAATTTGAGGTTTATTAGGATTTGGTTAGAAAAGCTTTTATATTTTGAATATTTTTTTAATAACGATAGATGTGCTTTAGGGTGTGCCGTTATGGCCCGTATCTCTACGGGGATAGAAGGTTTAGATAGGATGTTACATGGCGGTTTGATTTCTGGAAGAGCATATCTTGTAAAAGGGGGTCCAGGAACTGGCAAGACGACTTTGACCATTCATTTCTTAATGGAAGGTGTAAGGAATAATGAAAAGGTGCTGTATATAACCCTTGAAGAGCCGTTAGATGCTCTTAAGCAAGATATGAAAAAGCTGGGGTTGGACATTAGTGCACCTCTTTTTAAGGGAATTGATGCAACTCCGATTGGAGAAAGAAGCCATATATTTGAAGGAACTTATCATGAAGAATTCGCAAAAAGCTTTGGTAAGCTTGTGAAAGCTATAAAAGAGAGATTAGACACTGAGGAGTTTACAAGAGTTGTTATAGACCCAATAACTATGGTAAAGCTGACAATAGAGAACGATCTTAAGTATAGACGAACATTTATAGGTTTTTTAAAGGATCTTGCAAAGTACAATGTTACGCTACTCATAACTTCTGAGCTTCATGAGACTGATCTTGAAGATTACTTAGTTAGTGGAGTGATAGAGCTCAGAACATACGAAATTTCTGGAAAGGTCGTTAGAGGAATAAAAATCTTAAAATTCAGAGGGAGTTCATTTGATGAACAGATAAGACCTTATAGGCTTACGGACAGAGGTTTTGAGATTTACAGTGAGGAAGGTATATTTGTCGGGGATTGAGAATGAAAATAGGTATTTCAGAGCTTGATGAGGTACTTGGAGAAATTGAAGAAGGCAATATTCTTTTACTGGAAACCATCGGTACTTTGGGCGAAGAAGTTATTCTTGAAATGCTGAAAGAGAATAAAGAAAATGCTGTTGCTTTTGTAACAAAAAAGATGCGTGATAGATTCAAGGAAATTCCAGAGCTGACTAAGTTGAAATTAATAGTACTTGGTGAGGAGGTATTTCCAGCAGAACTTTATGCTATATCCTTTAAACTTAGAAATCTGTTTGAAGGGGCTCATGTTGGATTTTTCCTTTTACATCCCCTTTTGGTTTTCCATCCTCCAACAACTGTTTATAAGTTCTTTTCGGAGATTGCATTAATAGTTCAGGAAAAGAAAGTAGTGCTAACTGCAATCATTGATAAGCGTCTTGTGGATGAGAGAATCCTTGCAATGTTTGAGAACTTGGCAACGTACGTTATTGATATTGTTGAGGTCGTGGAAGGTTTTAAAATACGTAGAGGGATAAGAGTGAAGAAATCCCCAAAAGGAGGAACTGGATTTTATAAATTCGAAATTAGAAATGGGGAACTTGTTATAGGTGAGCCAATTGAATGAGTTTATGCAAGTGATAGTACTTTTACAAATTGTGTTCCTGATAGGTTTAATTTATACTCTCCGTATTGAGTTTATTTTGAATGAGTATGACAAAAAAGTAAAAAGATTCGCTGTTCTACAGATTAGTGGAGGTTTAATGCTCATTGTTGGAATTTCCGGTTATGTCTTAACCACATATTTGAATCTTTTCTCTATGAATAATCTCATTTTTGTCTTTTTGACATATTTGGGAGCTGTGGCCACAGTAATGCCTTATAACTCTTCAAGCCTGTTAACAATAGACAAAGAATTTGTGGTTCAGCTTATTGTAATGGTAATATTTATAATTTACTCATTCATTGTTCATATGTCATATGCTGATATTCTTCTTGGAGCAATCGGTATTGTTATAATCTCCTTAATAAGATCTCTCCTTTTAATACATGTCCTCTCAATCTTCTTGAGAACTCTCCTTAGATTAGCCTCTTGGTTGGTGGTCATCCAAACTTGGATAAATCCGTTTATTCCTGAGACTCCTATTACGTGTAAGCAGTTTATTGCACTTTTTATCTATTTTGTTAGTTTGCTCATCTGGCAGTATTCTACAGTGAGGGTATACGACTGCATAAGGAGGTGGATGTAGTGGAGTGCTATTTTATTCATGACCTTGTAGATTTAATTTTTGGTGTTCTTCTTCTCATGTGGTATTATCACAATAAAGAAGTTGGAAAGAATATAAAAACAGCATTAGTTGCTGGATTAATTTTCATCTTGACTTCACTCTTTTATGGTTTTCTTTCTGAGTATATAATAGCTGTGCTGGAACTTTCTGCCTCGGTTCTTTTCTTTATTCTTTTTGCAAGATTCTTCAAAGAAACACTTGGGGATGGGAATACTATCAAAAGGGTAATTGGGGTATTAGTTATAGCACTTCTTGTTCTTATATTTGCTAATATAATGGGAGTGTACAGATCATATATTGTTGTACAGGCGATTTTTTTAACGTGGATAGGATTTAAACTCTTCATAAACTTTGAGAGAATCAGAATAGGAGACAGGAGTATACTATCTCTCATGATTGTATTTTCTGCGTTAAGTGGGGTCTCGAGGATTCTAAATCTGTTAGTGTTAAGTGATTTCTTGTATTTTAGTGCAGTGTTATTTTTACTGCTATCAATTAGTGAGATGATGTACATTTCATTACCTAGAACTTCTAACTTTTTTAGACATTGAATTTATTCTGGTGAAGAGGCTTTAAGGATAGACAGTGATTCCAACCTTTATTGTTTTCTTTATCTCATTTTTGATGCTATCAGAGAATTAAGCCTGGCACTCTTGCTTGTCCTAGCAGTTTTAAGATTTCCTTAGAAAAGCTTAATATACTCCCCATCATATCAATTTTAGGTGAAAGCATGTACGGGTGGAGAGGTAGAATAGGTTTAATAGTCCCATCATCAAACACCACAATGGAGATGGAATTACATTCTGCTTTGCCAGAGGGTGTTTCATTACACACTGCGAGAATGCCACTAAGAAACGTCACTGAAGAGGAGTTATTGGCAATGAGTGGTCTTGCATTAGAAAGTGCGAGACTTTTAAAAGACGCTGATGTGGATTTAATTCTCTACGGATGTACAAGCGGTTCTTTCATAGGTGGAAGGGAGTTTGATAAAGAGCTCTCCATGAAAATAGAAGACGAAGTAAAGCTCCCTGTGGTAACAACGAGTACGGCAATTGTTGAGGCGTTAAAAATTTTAGATGCCCAACAAATCCTTGTAGTCACTCCTTACACAGATGAGATAAATCAAAGAGAAAGAGAATTTTTAGAGGCAAATGAATTCGACGTTATTGATATTCGAGGGTTGGATATAATTGATAATAGAAAAATAGGTCGTTTGGAACCATATGAAGCTTACCGCATGGTTAAAGCATTGTTCACTGATGAAGCAGATGCAGTGTTTATAAGCTGCACTAACTTCAGGACTTTTGAAATCATTGAAGCGTTGGAAGAGGATTTGGGTGTCCCTATAGTTACGAGCAACCAAGCCTCTCTTTGGCTAGCACTAAGAGAACTCGATGTGAGGGAAAAATTACCTTGGCTTGGAAGACTTTTTGTTGAATATTAAGTCTTTTCCTTGGTTTCTTTTTCATCTCAAGATGAGAAATATTTTTAAGTTATTTTGTACACTTCACCTAGTATTCACTGAGGGTGATAGTATGATGGAGTTCCTCAGGGACTTCCAGAGAATGAGCATGTATTTGGCATATAATGTGAACGTTGATGCTATAGTATACTTAAATGAAAAGCACATTGAGAGTCTCATAAAGGAATTTGGAGTAGAGAACATTAAAAGACGGATAGAAGAGTATCCGAGAGAGATAAATGATCCACTAGACTTCGTTGCGAGACTTATTCATGCCCTTAAGACTGGAAAACCACAAGCTGTTCCTTTAGTAGCTCATGAGGCAGACAAGTGGTTCAATTCCCGCTTTACCTATGATGTTGAAAGAATCGGTGGGCAAGTAGGAGTGATAGCCAATCTCCTTGCTAACCTTAATTTTAATAGAGTGATAGCTTATTCTCCTTTACTTGGGAAGAAACAAGCAGACATGTTTGTAAATAGAGATAACCTTCTTTATCCAGCAATTGAAAAGGAAAAAGTTGTTTTAAAAAAGCCATTGGAATCATATAGGGAAGGGGATCCAGTAAAGATCAACAGGATCTTTGAGTTTAGGCAGGGAACTAAGTTCAAGCTTGGAAATGAAGAGATAATTGTTCCATATTCTGGTAGGTTTATAGTTGCATGCCGCTTTGAGGAATTTGCTCGGATAGAAACGTCTCCAGAGCTTAAGCCTCATCTACCAGAAATTGGTGAAATTGTAGATGGTGTTATTTTGTCAGGTTATCAGGGAATAAGAAAGCACTACAGTGATGGAAAAGACGCAAATTACTATTTGAGAAAAGCTAAGGAAGACATTAAGCTCCTTAAAAGGAAAAAAGACGTCAAAGTTCATGTAGAGTTTGCTTCAATTCAGGATAGAGAACTAAGGAAGAAAGTGATCTATAACATCTTTCCCCTCGTAGATAGTGTGGGAATGGATGAAGCTGAAATAGCCCACATATTAAGTGTTCTTGGGTATAGAGATCTAAGCGATAGGATTTTTACCTACAACAGAATTGAAGACGCTGTTTTGGGGGCAAAAATTTTATTGGATGAGCTTAACCTTGAGATTCTCCAGATTCACACAATTTACTATTTAATGTACATTACACACCGAGATAATCCCCTTAGTGAAGAAGAGCTCTCAAAATCCTTAGAGGTTGGCACTACTTTAGCCGCTACAAGGGCATTTTTAGGAGATATAAAACGTCCAGAGGATGTTAAAGTTGGTTTAAATATACCATTCAATGAAAAAGGAGAATTCGTTAAACTTAGATTTGAAGAAGCAAAAGCGAAGATGAGAACTAGAGAATATAAGATAGTCATGATCCCCACAAGGCTTGTTAAGAAGCCAGTTTCCACGGTAGGTCTTGGAGACACGATTTCAGCGGGAGCCTTTGCAAGCTACTTAAGTTTGTTGAGGAAAAATGGCGTATATTAAAGTTCAGAATGATTTATTGCTTGTGAGGTATTTGTTTCCATTTAAATGAAGAGAGTTATAAGTTAGAACTTATGAGTTATAACTTACTTCTTATACTTTCTTAAGTTCTTAAAATTATGGGAGCAATGGAAATACACTCCTTTTGGATCTTTAAATAAGAGATATCATTCTCCAATGAGTTCATCAATGAGTTTAGCTTTCTCTTGGGCCTTCTTTAAGTGTTCAACAGTAACCTTGGTGTAAATTTGGGTTGTTGAGAGGTTTGAATGTCCAAGAATCTCTTGGATGACTCTTATGTCAATACCCTTTTCCAACATATGGGTTGCAAAACTATGGCGAAGCATATGGGGAGTCACTTTTACACCAGCTTTGTCTCCATACTTTTTGAGCAGATACCACACTGTCTTTGGCGATATCTTATCCTTTTTTTCCCTTCTAATTTCTACAAATAAGTATTCGCTTCCATCCTTCCGTGTTTTTAAATAACCCCTAATCTCTTCAAGAAGTGGGTTCGCTAGCGGTACTATCCTATCTTTTGCGCCTTTTCCTCCTTTTACGATTAAGACCCCTCTGTTGAAGTCTATATCCTCTATCTTAAGATTGCATATCTCACTGACTCTGAGGCCCGTGCCGTAGAGCAATAGTATTATAAGTCGATCTCGTTTTTTTGTTGGAGGCACGGCATTTAGGAGTTTTCTAACTTCTTCTCTTGTTAAGCTCTTAGGTAAGTTTCTTGGGACTTTTGGTGACTTCAATTTCTCGGCATCTTCATCAAGGCCTTCAAATCTGAAATATGATTTTAAAGCCTGAACAACGAGATTAAGACTTTTATTGGAGTAGCCTTCTTTCTTTAGTTTGGCAAGAAAACGAAGTGCAGAACGATAATTGGGATTTTTAACATCTTTTAAAAATCTCTCTACGTAGTAGGTGTACATTCTAACTGTTTGAGGACTTTTCCCCTCGAGTTCGAGATAGGTTTTAAACTCTTCTATTCCATCGTCCATAAGGATCACGAAAATAAATTATAAAAGATTAAAAGTCTTCAAATCTTGTCTCCGGTTCTTCGATTTCTTCGGGGGTTTTTTCTTCTACTTGGGGTTCTTCCTTTTGTGCTTGGGCTATACTTAGGCTTAGATGAACGATTCTGAGAAGCTCAACTATGAGATCCTCGTCTTCTGAGTATATGTATCCTTGGCCAACGATTATCTTTCCTCCAAGGTTCAACTTTTCAACAGCTTCTGCAATAAATTCCTCTTCAGGAGGCGTTGTTTCACCGAAGAGTTCTTTCCAGATTTCGGCTAATCTAAAAACATTGGCCCTTTTCTTTAAGGACTCCTTAAGTCTGTTGTTCTCTTCCAAAATCTGACTATATTCTTCTAGGAGCTCTCCATATTTCTGCTCGAGTTCTTGATAATTCCGTTTAAGCTCTTCGTTTTCTTGGCTTAACATTTCGTATTTCCCCTTTAAGTCAAATAGTTGATTTCTTAGGGCTACGTACTCAGGCAAAACTTGGAGGCTCTTTAGGCCTGCTCTAACGAGAGTGTTTTTGAGCTCTTTTCTTACCAACTCCACATCTATGTGTTCCAAGTCATGCCCCATTGGGATTTTCATTCTTTCCACTTGACCAACTAGCTCACCCAGCTCTCTGAACATTCTCTCCGCAAGCTCTCTTCCGACCCTATCTGCATCTGTAGCTATTATCAGTAAATCTGCTCCAGCTGCAGCACTCTTGGCTATTTCTAAGTTTGTAGTAGGGATTATAGCAGAAATTGTTATATTGTACTCACTCCCAAGAGCTAGTCCTTGGAGAGCTTTACTCACTACCTCTACATCACTTGCTCCTTCCACCAAAATTCTAACATCAACAATAGTCATTCCCAGCACCTCCACGGGGTGTTACCCCCGAGTTTTTATTGGTCAGGCGTTATAAAAGTGTTTGGGCTAAACTTCTATTTCTAGGTTATTGTTCTCCAAGATAATTTCTCCATTGGGAAGGAGGCTTATAGAAATTCCCTTAATTTCAACACCTCTCTCTTTTGCTTCTTTTAAAAGTTTGGCAATTTTTGGGTCACCTTTTTCATATGGCTTAAATTTCTTAACTCCTGGCAAGGCTCCGATAAAAATTATCATTGTCCTTTTTCCACTATCTTTGAGGTTTATGAGCTCTTTTATGTGTTTTTGTCCTCTAATGCTTGGACAGTCGGGGTACATAGCGTATTCTCCCTCTCTCAGAACCGCACTTTTCATCTCGACCCATACTTCTTCTCCATTGCAGTCTAAAAGATAGTCTAACCTTGAATTGCCTATTTTGACCTCTTTTCGTTTTATTCTACACCCCTTGAGCCAAGAAACTAACCCTAATTCCACAGCTCTCTCAAAGGCTTTTGCTTGGGTCCTTGTGTCTATGATTGCTCCCCTTCCATTCGCTTCTAAGAATCCAATTAAGATGAAATCTGTTTTTCCACCTTGCTTTGGAACACAAAATGCCTTTCTCCCTTCTATCATAAACTCCTCTAAACGCCCAGTGTTTGTTATTAAAGCTTTTTTAATTTCTCCATTTACTTCCACTAGGCCAACAAACCGATTAAGTCTTTTTATGAAAGTGCACTCAATTATTGGAAGCTTTAATAACATGAAATATACTGGGTTTTGGGTTAATTTAAACTTATACATTTTTGACTGCGCATTGTCATCCATAAATTCCATAAAAGCATAGTGGATGTCTCATTTTCATCCTGCACCTAAAACCTTAAATATACTTCATACTACATTACGATGAATATCTAAACGAGGTGGTAGCAATGGTGGACTATGAACTTCTGAAGAAGATAGTTGAGGCTCCAGGAGTTACAGGTTATGAGTTTATGGGAGTTAGGGACATCATAATTGAGGCTTTCAAAGATTACGTAGATGAAGTTAAAGTAGATAAGCTTGGAAACGTTATTGCTCACAAGAAAGGTGATGGTCCGAAAGTTATGCTCGCTGGCCACATGGACCAGATTGGTCTCATGGTCACTCATATTGAGAAAAACGGATTCTTGAGGGTTGCACCTATCGGGGGAATTGATCCCAGAACTTTAATTGCCCAGCGTTTCAAGGTTTGGGTTGACAAAGGCAAGTTTATTTATGGTGTAGGTGGAAGTGTTCCGCCTCACATTCAAAAACCAGAAGAGAGAAAGAAAGCTCCAGATTGGGATCAAATTTTCATAGATGTGGGTGCAGAGAGCAAAGAAGAAGCTGAGGAAATGGGTGTTAAAATCGGCACAATAATTACTTGGGATGGTCGTTTGGAGAAGCTTGGTAACCACCGCTTTGTTAGTATTGCTTTTGATGATAGGATAGCTGTTTACACTCTTGTTGAAACTGCAAGACAGCTTAAAGAAACTAACGCAGACATTTACTTTGTTGCTACAGTACAAGAGGAAGTAGGCCTTAGGGGTGCAAGAACTAGTGCTTTTGGAATTGAGCCGGATTATGGATTTGCTATAGATGTTACAATTGCTGCTGATGTTCCTGGAACACCAGAGCACAAGCAAGTGACCCAATTAGGAAAGGGAACTGCAATAAAAATCATGGATCGCTCTGTTATATGCCATCCAACAATAGTTAAGTGGATGGAAGAAATAGCCAAGAAATACGAGATTCCATACCAGTGGGATATACTTCTTGGTGGAGGAACTGATGCTGGAGCAATACACCTCAACAAAGCAGGTGTTCCAACAGGAGCAATAAGTGTTCCTTCAAGGTATATCCACTCAAATGCAGAAGTTGTTGACGAGAGAGACGTTGATGCAAGTGTTAAGCTGATGGTAAAAATCCTCGAGCACATACATGAGCTCGAAATTTGATTTAAATTCCCTCTATTTTTTCTTCTCTTAAAACTTCGGCAATTTTATGTTTTTGGATCTCTGGATATATTCTATAGAGTTTGTAAAGGAGGTATGCGGCCCCAGTTAAAATGCCAGCTATTATGAATGGTATCTTTGGAGGTAGTGGCAATCCACGGTACCATGTATACAGGAGATAGTTTTGATAGTAGAAAAGGTATGCAAGAATCATGAGAATGCCTCCCTCAATTCCAGCTTCTAATAACTTTCTTTGATACTCTTCCATTTTAGACCCTCTCTAATGCTTTAGGAAAAGTTAAAAACCCTCATTAATAACCTTTTTGATGAGTGAAGATGAGCGAATATTTCCCTTATACCTCTCTAAGGCCAAATCAGAAAAAGTTTATTGAATTAGTGGATAATGCCATTAGAAATGGGGAGAATCTGGTTATTGAGGCCCCTACGGGGTTTGGAAAAACGATAAGTGTGTTAGCTGGAGTCCTTCCGTATGCCAAGGAGATGGGGTACAAAATTATTTACCTTGCAAGAACCCATAAACAAATGGACAGGGTAATTGAAGAACTCAAAGCGATAAGTAAGAAAACCCATGTTGGTGGAGTTGAATTTAGAAGTAGAAAAGAACTATGTCTCCATCAATATATTCAGAACTTTGCTCCAGATGCGTATAATGCAATGATTGTTTGTAAAAACTTAAAAAAACTTGGAAAATGTGAGTTTTTTGAAAATTTGAAAAAGAAGAAGGAGGAATTTGATGAACTTGTCCAATATTTCGTGGAAAGACCAGCGGAACCTATAACTGTGTTAACTCATTCAAAAATGCTTGATTTTTGCCCATATGAACTTACTCGAAAAATAGCCCTTAAAGCTGATGTGATAGTTGCTAGTTATCTCTACATGATTAATCCTGGGATTAGAGAGAACTTCATGGCATATTTTGATTTCGATTATTCTGATCTGATTGTAATATTTGATGAGGCTCATAACCTACCTAATCAGGCTATAAATGCTTTAAGCGATAAGATAAGTATTTATAGTATCAATAGGGCGATAAAGGAGGCCGATGAATACAAAGAGCATGAGATTGCAAACTTCCTTAGCATATTCTTAAGAGGGCTAGAGAAGCTCTATCAGGAAAAACTAAAAGACATGAAAGTTGATGAGGTTCCCATAATACCTGAGAGTATATTTTATCATGTTTTTGATGTTTTGAGGATAAATGAAAAACAACTTGTTAGAATTTTAGATCAGATGGTAAAGGCAGGAGATGCAATAAGGGAGGACAAGATTGAGCGAAACCTTCCCCCAAGAAGTTATGTAGGGAGAGTAGGGGAGTTTCTCCTTTTATGGTTTGCACTTATTGGTAAAGAGGATTATTTATTCTTGATGAGCCGTGATAAAGGTTTTTCACTTGAACTTGTTGCTTTAGACCCTTCAAAGGCCCTGAATTTTGTGAAAAATGTTCAGTCTGCAATTTTCATGTCTGGGACCCTAGCTCCTCTTGAAGCATTTGCTGATGTTATGGGAATAAAAGGGAAACTCAAAAAGTTTCCTAGGATGGTAAAGAGAGAAAATGCAATAGTACTTGTTGCTAAGGACGTATCTACAAGAGGAGACGAAAGAAGTCTCGAACTTTATAAAAAAATGACCAAATATATCGTGGAGGCTGTGAAGCTTATTCCAAAGAATGTAGGGGTTTTCACAGCATCTTATGAAGTTCTTGAAGGTCTTCTATCTGCAAACGTTGATATTCAAATTCAAGAAGCAACTGGGAAGAAGGTCTTCATAGAGAAGAAAGGAGGGTCATCTAAAGAAAATGATCTTCTTGTAATGGCTTTTAAGGAAGAGTCTAAAAAAGAAGGAGCAGTTCTTCTTGGAGTTATGGGAGGACGAAATAGTGAGGGACAAGATTATAGTGGAGATGAAATGAATGGTGTGATTCTTGTAGGTATTCCTTATGCTAGACCAACTCCTCGTGTGCAAGCTCAGATAAGATATTTTGAAAGCAAGTTCCCAAGGAAAGGGCGATATTATGGCTATGTTTTACCTGCTCATAGAAAACTCGTTCAAGCTGCTGGAAGGGTACATAGAAGTGAAGAGGAGAGGGGTGCTGTAATAGTTTTAGATTACAGGTTGCTTTGGGGCGCTGTAAAAAAAGATCTACCTGATTGGATGAAAGAAACTCTAAAGCCTGTAACTTTAAGTTCAATGAAAAGACATCTTATAGATTTTTATCGTGGAGATAAAATTGAAATTAAAGAAAAAAGCGTCAAATGAGTTAGCCCTTTCTTTTGACAATAAGGTAATATGCAATTGCCCCAATGACCCCAAAGAGAAATGCCACTAAAATCCATAGAACTTTTTTTGAAGTTCTCATGTCTTTCTGGTTCTTTGCAACATCGTAGATAACCCAGACGGTTGCTAAGAGCCCTATTATTAGACCTACTAACCACCAACTGCCCAGCATGATTTCACCTCAGCTCATAATTACTACAGTAATTTATAAATTTTTTCAAAGTATTTTAGTAAAACATGTGAGTTCGCGCTTTAATTTTTGTGGTAAAAACATGACATTTTCTTTTTCAAGCCTCGTTCTTTAGGGCGGGGAGGAGGTCAGAAAGAACATTTATATAGTTTCAATTCTTATTTTTAATTACTTCACTGTCGTATTTAAGGGGAGGCAAGTATATGGAATTAAAAAATATTACTATAAAAATCCTATTCTTGACATTAATTTTAGCGCTTCTGTTTTGGTTTCCTATTCCTAAGATAAGATCCCCATCAGAGATTGGGAACTTAATATATTGGTCATTAGTGGCATTCTTTGATACGTTAGTGCTAAGCTATGTAATAGTCAATTCCAAGTGGAGCGGCTGGAAACTCGTTTTAACAACTTTTGCTGTGTTTTATGGGGTAATGACGTTTCTGAGCCAGATAGAGACCATTGTATTCTTAACCTACTTTGAAGAGATAATCCCTCCTGAGATGATTCCAAAGCTTTTTGTAGAAGGATTTATTGTTGCAGCGATTTTTTCTCCGATAGCAGTGACACTGCATGGTAAAATGGAAGAAAGTCCTCAAGAGTATACTAAAGAGTTTTCTCTTCCTCTAAAGGCTTGGATTTGGAAATTGCTCTTAATTGGAATTGTTTACATGTTTATTTACATTGCGTTTGGAGCTTTGGTCTTCAAGCCATTGGCAGGGAAAGCCTTTGATGAATACTACGCTAACCTGCAGCTGCCGGCATGGATACTTCCATTTCAAATCTTAAGGGGCATAGTATGGGGCCTTTTGGCAATCCCAATAGTTAAGATGATTGATGACTGGAGGAAAGCCCGTTTAGCTGTGGCTTTGCTCTATTCAGTACTCATGGCTAGTCTCCTCTTAGTTCCCAATCCATATATGTCCGATGTCATAAGAAGAGCGCACTTTGTGGAAGTCCTTTTATCGAACTTCTTATTTGGCTGGCTTGTTGTGACTATATTTCACTGGAGGTATGGAAGATGAGGATTGAGATTAGGGAAGTTGATGAAACTAATATAGAGGACATGATTTCAGTGTGTAATCCTCCTACCATCAGTGAGGCATACAAAAAAGGAGTTGAGATTAAAAGAGCATGGCTTCTTGAGATGCTGAGAACGTATGGGGATGTGGGCTTTGTCGGATATTTCAATGGAAAGCCCGCCGTTCAGCTATTAACCTACCCTGAAAAAGCAGATCCAACAAGTCTGAAGCGAGAAAACGTTTTAGTTGTCAACTGTATATACAATCCTCTTTTAGAAGCTCAAAGAAAGGGAATAGCAAGGACTATGGTCGAGAAACTCATTGAAAAGGCAAGAGGGAAATATGAATTTTTAGTGACCCATGCATTTGAAACGGGAGAATTTTTGTCACAGGCAGAGTTCTTTAAGAGGTTAGGCTTCAGGGAGATAACTAAAGAAGACCTTTACTACTCGTTTAGCGGAAGGGAGCTTAAAGAACCTTATTCTGGTTTTTGGAAGGGTGGAGAGGAATATAAGAGGAACGATAAGGATATTGGTAAAGTCTTCCTATTCTATGAACCTACATGTCCCTTCACTTATCTTTGGGCACAGAGGAGTAAAGAAATAGTGAAGGAAATCGCCCCGGAACTGGAGATAAGAATGTTGAATGGATGGGAACACCCAGAAGAGTTTGTGTCCAGAGGGCGGAATTGGATGCTCGTGAATGGTATTCCAATAAAATCGCTCCCTATAGAAAGGGAAAAGTTCAGGGAGGAACTCGTGATAGCAATAAAGACTTAAGTGCGGGAACTGAGGGGTATAATCCAAATTCAAAGTGGAGATGGTAATTTTGAGAATAAGAAAGATGGTGACGTTTGAAAAAGGGGATATAAGGTTTAATTATCGGGTGGTTGGGATTGTATTCAATAAAACTCATGTTCTTCTCCACAGAGCGGAAGAGGATAATTTTTGGGCTCTGCCGGGAGGACGGGTTGAGCTATTGGAGCCTTCAAAAGATGCGTTAAAGAGAGAAATGCAAGAAGAGCTTGGTGTTGAGGTTCGTGTGGACAAGCTAATGTGGGTTGTTGAGACGTTCTTTAAAAATGGTGGGACACTTTTTCATGAGATGGGACTTTACTATCTGGTAGAGCTTCCCAAGGATTGCTCCCTCTACAAGAAAAGACAGTTTTGGGGGAAGGAACATCTAGAGGAAGAAAAAGAAATCAGGTTGATTTTTAAGTGGTTTTCTCTTGATGAGCTTGAGACTCTCCCGCTCTATCCAAAGTTCTTGCGGAAAGCGTTGAGGAATCTCCCTCAAACCACGCAGCATATAGAGGTGTGGGAAAATTTGAAAAAGAGGTCAAAGAGCATCTAGTGGAATTACTTTTCGCAGCTGGGCTTGGATGTCCTTCAGTTTTTCACTAACACCCTCTTTATCCAACTCCTTCCTCAAGCCATAGAGCTCATAGAAAACTGGCAGTATTTCCTTCTCCTTAATAATGCCAAGAGAAAGTGCAGTTTCAATAACATATATCAAATCAACGAAGGCCCTTTGAGGTTCTTGGAGGGGTTCAGTGAGAATTTGTTTTATGGATTCTTTCTGCTTCTGCCTTAGCCACTCGTCTTCTCTCTTAAAGAACTCATCCAACTCTCTCAAATCCTCTTTGGGGATCTCCCATCCACTCGCTTCAACGTTCTCTTCTAAATGCTTTACCGTTGAAGGTCCAGTTAGGGCGCATATTACCCCTTCATGGGCAAGAACCCAAGCGATGGCAACTTGTACTGAAGTCTTACCATAGTTCTCTCCCAACTCGGCAAACTTTTTGGCTATTCTCAAGCCGTGTTGAAAGCGTTCCCTCTGGAAAAGTGGGTCTAAATAACGTATATCCCCAGGTTCAAACTTTTGATTTTCTTTAAACCTCCCTGTGAGCAAGCCTCTCCCCGTTGTGCTGAACGCAATGATTCCTAAATTGTATTTCCTGTAAAGTGGCAAAAGCTTTTCATAAGACTCTCTTGCAACTGCGCTAAACTCTGCAAGGACTGAGAAGGGCTTTCCAAGCTTGCAGTATTCCTCAGTAACATCTAAAGGTAAGTGACCAACCCCATAATATCGAATCTTCCCTTCTTCAACAAGGTCTTCCAACCCTTCAATGGTTTCCTCTATTGGCGTGGTTGGGTCATGGAAGTGAACTTGGTAGAGGTCGATATAATCGGTCTGCAGTCTCTTGAGGCTTTCTTCACAGGCTTTTTTGATGTAGTCTTTGGAGAGGTTTGGTTTTATGCTGCTCCTAACCCCAACTTTTGTAGCTATATAGATGTCTTCACGGAAGGGTTTTACAATCTCTCCCAAAATTTGTTCAGCGTTTCCATAGGCTTCTGCAGTGTCAAAGAAGTTAACCCCAAGTTCATAAGCGCGCTCAATCATTTTTTTGAACTCTCCAAGGTCTTTTGCCCCATAAACCCCGCTCAGAGCATAGGTTCCAATCCCAATTTCGGAAATTTTCAAACCTTTATGCTTTCGGTATTTCACGAATATCACCTTTCAAATCTTTTACTTCTTCTTCCACAACCTTGTGTATGCAAAAACAAGCAACTCATCATTAACGTAAACATTAGCCGTCATTACAGCTTCACTCTCGCTTAAGAAGCAATAGTGGGTAGTGTTCCGTCTTCTTTCTACATCCCCAGCAGGAAGAACCTCGTCATAGGTCTCGAGGATGTATATCTGATCATCGGTTACAAAACCTTCGAATGAATGGTTTCTAATTTTTGCTCCTGTATTAGGATCTTCCTCCGTCTCACCATCCCAGAGCAATTTATTTCCTTCTATCCGCATCCTTGCGATGCCCACGTAGTTACTTCTCGTTCCATCAGGTCTCACAAAGATATTTCTCTGGATCACGATGCCATTTTGAAACTCAGTTTCGATTATTATCTTTCCCTGTTGTGTCACTCCTCCGGCCCGATTAACGTAGTTAGTAAACTCTCCCTCCCAAATGCTAGTATTTTTTAAAAACGCATCGGTTTTGTTGGTATTTCCATTCATTAGTAACATTCCTCCATTATTCATCTCAAAGCTGTCAATGATACCGTGCAGAGGGCCAAAACACCCCAAAGCTCTTTGTCACCTGAGCTCCCGCATCTGCACTACTAATTAGTTCATCAATTCTTGGAATGTTTACGCATACTAACTTTCTGTTATTGTCCAATAAGTATATAATGTTTTGTAAGAACCATAATTAACTATTTCCAATATTAACTAACTTGGAGGGAAGTTCTGGAATGGAAGTTATAATTCTCGGCTCTGGAGTGTACAGCGGCATCCCTAAACCATTGTGTAATTGTGAGAACTGTTCAAGGGCTAGAAAGTTCCCATCATATAGGAGGACGCGATTTTCAATATATATTCCTAAAATCAGGGCATTAATAGATCCTTCACCAGATCTACACTACCATTTGGAACACATTAATGAGAAAATTCAACATGTTTTCATTACTCATGCCCATTTTGACCACATAGGAGGTTTGCCCGAACTCCAGATTTTTAAGCATATTAGGCTTTATGGGCATGCCACAACCCTCGAAGTAGCAAAAGATATGCAAAAGCGTTTCGTAGGGGAGAGTAGGTGGAATTGGGAGTATTTTCCTTTAGAGTTTGGCAAGTGGCATGACCTTGGCTTTAAGGTTTACCACTTTAGAGTCGTCCACCAACCAATAGAAGTTGCAGGCGGCTTTATATTACAAATCAGGGATAAAAAGATAGTAATTACTGGCGATACTGGTCCAGAAATACTTGATGATAATACAACACTAGAAGAGATCAAAGGTGCTGACTTGCTTGTTGCGGATATGACGCACAAGCATTCAATTCCAAAGGCTCATCTTGGGGTTGATGATGCGATAAAACTCGCTAGGATAGTCAGGGCAAAGAAAACTGTCTTTGCCCACATAAGCCATATGAATTACCCTCAAGAAAAGCTTGAGGAGATGGTGAGGCCATACATCGTGGCGAGGGATTTCATGCACGTTGACATATAGCCGATCGCCTCTACCTTATTTCTGAACTACGAAAAAGACCCTGCCACTATTTGGTTGGGGTTCACTCATGTCTTTTATACTTCCCCAGCAGGCAAGCTCTTTAAATCCTACTCGTTTCAAGCACTCTCTAATTTCTCTCAGGGTGTAGGCCTTTTCTTTATGTTCTTCGTCTATTCTGGTCCATGTTTCTCCTTCTTTAATGAATCCGGTGATTTTTAGGGTAGCTATGTCACTTTCAAAGTCGTAGCTTGCTTGGTGAATCTCAAAAACATCCTCGGTCTCTTGGTCAATGTAGCAGGGGCGACGTGTCCACCCAATAGCTAGGCCGTATTTTGTATTCATATCAAAAATAAAGAGTCCTCCTTTCTTGAGTGCGCTGTACACACCAGTAAAGGCTTTTTCCAAATCCTCCAAAGTAAGTAGATAGTTTAGACTGTCATACCAGCATGTTGCTAGGTCAAATTCTTCATCAAAATCCAGAGAGCGCATATCTCCGCAGATAAACTCTACATTTACATTCTCATTTTTGGCTTTTTCTTTTGCAAATTTCAGCATCTCCTCGGAAATGTCAACACCTACGACTTGGAAACCTCTTTTAGCCATTTCAACTGCAAATGTGCCTTCTCCACAGGCTATGTCCAAAATCTTTTGTGGTTTTACATCGAACATCTCAAGTATTATGGGGAGTATTTCAGCCATTTTCTCGCTGAAGCGAGAGTAACGGCCTTTTACATAGAGATATGCAAAGTTTTTATAAATCTTCATAAACATCCCTCTTGATGTGCATCTCTTCTATGACATTATTTAACGTTAACCATTATGCTCAACTACAGTATCATCATTCATTATTACAGCCATTCTTTTCTCATTGCTAAAATGTAGTGCACTAGCCAGTAAGAGAATTATTAAAGTTCCTCTTGTCCCTGTGCTATCTTTTATACTTTCCTGCAAATGATCATGAAATGTTCGCTGAGCCCTACAACACTTGGGTGAGTACAGGTTTTCAAATGACTCTCCCACCAAATCTTCCAAACCTCTTGATAGTTATTGTAAAAGCTATTTAGCTCTCTTCTATGGGTAGATGCCAAACCTTCTAGACCCACCATTCCTAAAATCTCTACATTTCTCTTTTCTAGTTCTTCTTTTAGTTCTTCAGGTAGATAAAAGTGGGCTGGAGCAAATCCAAGTTCACCTGAATAATCTCCACTATCTCTAATCTCTATAAATATGTCAGGTCTTGATTTTGTAGAGTCTGGAAAGTCCACAAGTTGCCCCACCAAAACCGCTAATCTCCCAATTACTGAAATAAAAATTGGAGCATTTTTCTTTGCGACTCTAATTAGCTCATCAATAGCCTTTTCTCTTCTCTTTCTGTCCACTATGTGAGAAAGCACTCCTCCTAAGCAAATTACCCCATCAAAGCTGTTGCTTTCAAAGGTTGAAAGGTCATCAATAGACCCTTCTATTATTTGTTTCACATTTCTTTGAACTCCTGCTTTTTGGATTCTCTTTTTTGCGATCTCTAACAGCTCTGGAGTTAGATCAAGTAGAACGACGTCATAACCAAGCTTTGCTAGTTCAATTGTATATCTTCCAGGTCCTCCTCCAGCATCTAAAATTAAACCCTCTCTGGGTAAGTATTTCCTGAGAAAATGCATAGTTGTTTCAAACTCTAAGTGATGATATGGATCTTTGACAAGTCTCTCCCATTCTCCCGTACCAGATTTGGAGTAATATTTCTTAACTGAGTGCTCATAGTTCATAGATTTCCCCCCATATTAAGACTTGTTTGCTTTAGGTGAGTGGGGAAATAGCTTTTTAAGTAAAGCAACCCTCTCTTCCACGATTTTCTTGTGCTCTTCTTCCGTCAATGTAGGGGCTTTGTTCTTCCAGAATCTATCACATGGGATTTCCTTACATTGCCCACAGTGCTCCAGACCTTTATCAATTACACAGCACTTATAAAAATCACAAACATCAAGTCCCACTTCATGCAACCAGCACGGCCTGCCTTCTATGGCATAACATCCTTCGCAGTTTTTTCCATACATTCCACAGTCGCTACATATGCATCCACATACTCCAATAACTTTTTCCATAACGATACCTCCTTAGGTTTTTAATGTCTGTTTAACTCACTTTAAGCTTTCCCTTTTCTGCAAGAACGGTTATTTAAACCCTGCATCCGTCCTCATACTTTCATCTTCTCTCTGAGCATGACAATTAGTGAACGCGTCACGTTTTCGCGACATCCTTCCTGTTCTGCTTGAAGTTATCTGCCAATTTTTCCAGAGAATTCGTCTCTGGATAGGCCCATACTTTTCGATTTTTCATATCCCATCTCAAGTCCTCCAAACTATTGAGTCACTTTCCTCATTTGCCTTTCACAACCACACTCTCGGCTATTATTCTCCCTTCTTTAAGTTCTCCATCTCATATTTTGCCAAACCTTGTGCACACACTCTTTCGCTTTTTAGTTCTCTCCTCGAGAAACTCCTCTCAATAACCAGAGAGCTTCCCCAAAGTAAAAGAGAGCCTCATTTATAGCCAATCCTCCCTTTAATTGAAAACCTCCAGACTCATAGCCAGCACCCGCTAAAGGAGAACCCCATGCTTCCCTTATTGTTCTCTCTCAGCAGGTCATAATGTAGCTCATCCACGTAACCAAACTCAGGCAAATAAACATGTTTCCTTAAGCGGCCAACAAACTTGAAGCCATTTTTCTCCAAAACTCTCTGAGAAGCTTTGTTCGGCTCATACACTCTTGCCCAAATCTTGTTGAGATTCATGTTCTCGAAAGCAAACTTGCATAATAAACTCAAAGCTTCACTTGCATACCCGTTCCCCCAATGCTCTCTAGCTATAGCATACCAGACCATAGCATGCCTTGAAACCCAGTTAATTCCCTGTAAACCGATGAACCCAACGAGCTCACCACTGATGTTGTCTACTATTGCAAAATCTACCATTTTCTGTTTGTTCTTTTTGGACACCTCATAGATCTCATCAAATTTTTCTCTGGGGTATATTCTCGCTCCATCATTAAGGAAGGTTTGTATATCTCTGTCATTTGCCAATAAAAACCATTTATCTTTGTCTTCTTTCAAAATAACAGCCAATGAAACCTTCTCCCCTTCCATAATTTTTGGTCGTTCCATTATATATGCCTCCTAAAAACTTTATAGGTAGTCTATTTCTTAATAGCAAATATTTTGTTACTTTTTATCGCTTTAAATTCAAAGCGTGCCAGAGAAAAAGATCCTCTGGCTTAATTTGTTCCTTCTTTTTTATCTTCCGTTTCATCCCGGCCATCTATCTCACATCATGTTCCTGAATTCCCATGCTTCTTTAACAGCCCATTCTTTCACGACTTTGCTCTCCTCTTTGCTCACTCTTGTCCAAAATCTCAAACTCTCAAAGTTAAACACTTTACATCACCTCACTATTTCTTAAAGTGCTCAAATTACAATATTCTAATGGTCAAAACTGAGCAATTTTGAGTCTTTTGGCATCTTTTTAGTGTTATAGTACCCCGGAGGTTTCCAAAATACTTTCCTCAAAAAGCGATGCTACATTAACCCTGGGAGAAAATCGGCGAAATAGTGGGCAATCACTGCCGGAAAAATGCTGCGGCTTTTCATATAGAGTATTCCCCAGAGCCAGCCAAATGCACACTGTCCAAGAAATCTAAATAGAGCTGCAGCTATACTGTATCCTGAAGCTTCCCACAAAGGCCCAAAAAAGTTTGTCGGAATGTGCGCTAATCCAAAAAGCAATCCTCCAAAGAACCAGGCTTTGTTTTGTCCCAATGCTCTCTCAAGCTTTGATTGAAGTGTAGCACGGTAAAACCACTCCTCTTTGAACGATGGGGAGAGGAATCCGATTATCAGCTTATCCATACTTGTGGATACAGAACCCTCAAAGAGGAACGCAAAAAAGCCAAAAAACATGCCAAACCCAACTAATGCAGCTGCGGGCTTCCATGCTATTGGGCTTCTAAAGCCAAGCTCTCTTGCACCTCGCTTGTAGATCACAACCTCAACCACAAATGGAAGCAGAAGGACGAGGAAAAAATGCATAGAAAACTTAATTCCCCCTATTGCTATGCTTGGATAAGATTCAGCGCCAAAAAGCACGATGTATGTGATTGATGCAAATATAATCAGCCAAATAGTGACCGCTTCAAGGAGCTCTCTTTTTGGGTTTTCACTTTTTGGCAGAGGTGAGGGATAACTTCCAATCTTTTTATGTGCGAGGAGTACAAAGAGGATTGTTCCAAAGGCGCCAAGTGCCATTTGAAGAGCCGTCTGCATTTAGCTTCCTCCATTGCGTTTAAATGAATCGAGTTGCATTTGGCCATATAAAAACCTTTGCTTACCCAGAAGTTTTTTGATCTTTTCATGCTAAATTCCAAGTTGCAAGAGTTAAATATAAAGACTTAAATAATGGATTAAACAAAATTCAAAAATTAAGGGGAGCATTATGAAAACAAAACTTATCGCTGTCAGTCTGGTTATTTTTGCATTTTTAATATTTGGTTGTTTGGAAAATAAAGGAGATGTTACTCTAACCGAGCCCGGTTCAAACAGGAAGATAGACTATAACGGCACTGAGCTTATGATGGAGCTCAACTTCTGGAACATTAAGGAATTTAATGGAAGCGTTGAACTGGTCTACCATAGGGATAATGCCACGATAGAGTTTCATGCCAATCTAAGCGACATCGTAATGAGAGAACCCTATCGCTATGTCCAAGGTTATCCCGAGGTGTTCTATGGATACAAGCCATGGACAGGCCATGAAACTAGAGGAGAGCTCCCTAAGAGAGTGGGGGTGATTGAGACCTTCGAAGTTATCTTGAACTATTCCCTCTGGCATGAAAGAGATCTTCCTATAAACCTCGCGATGGAGACGTGGTTAACTGCAGAGGAGAAAGCGAGGGAGGTTAAAGAAGGTGATGTGGAGTTAATGGTGTGGCTCTACTCGAATTCACTTATTAGGCCAGCAGGGAGTAGAATTGAGATCGTGAAAACCCCAATAGTTGTAAACGGCACTCTAAAAGAAGTGGAATGGGAGGTATGGGTTTACTGTAATGCTCTCCCCTGGGACTTAATAACCTTCCGCCTAAAAAGGCCCATTAAAAGTGGAGAGATAAGGTTTGATGTTGTACCTCTTTTACTCATAACTAAAGAAGTTTTTGAAGAGAATCCCTGTAGAGTTAGGAAATTTGACGAACTCTATCTAGAAGATTGGGAAGTTGGGACCGAGTTCGGAGGTCCGCATAAGAGGAGTGCCACCTTTGGGTGGCAGATATCTAAATTTGAGATTAATGATGGAAGGTGAAATCAGCATTAGTATATTGATAAAGTGTTGTACTCGATGTCCACAATTTCAATTTGGTCATAGCAAAAGTCTCCTGTTTTCAGCTTCCATATTATGTTGACCTTGCTTGGGACAACAATGCCGTTGAACACTTTGTATTCCACAATCTGTCCTTCCCAGTCCTCTAAAACGAACTCTCCATCAACCTCCATGTACCGTTTTGCAGTGATTCTCGTTACTTCACCCTTTTCGTTAAAATGGAAAACTGCCGAGGCTGAAACCCCATTGTAAGTTATTGTGGCTTTTGCTGAGGTGTTATCTATAGATTCCCATGTGATGTAGTCGTTTAAAAATGCTGAAGGAAACCAGATGCATTCGGCGAGAAATCTCAAAAGCTCTCCGTGATCAACCTCATCTCCTTTTGCATCGACAACCGTAATTAACCCCAATAGTTTTACTACCAAATTGCCCTTACCCTCAACAAATTCGTCCTTTGCATGTATTGATAGCAGTGGAGCAGCTCTCACTTTTGCTATCCAAATAAACTCGGCGGAATCTATCCTAAAATACTGCTCTGCTGTTATTGGCATCCACTTTTGATCTTCTTTCATACGGAAATACCCGCCTTGTTTTAATCTAACGGTGTTGATTTCTTCCTTACCTATGATCTGGGTATATCTTAAATATCTTTGAACCGGCTCAGGCAAATCTTGTATATCTTCCTCGGTAATGACTTTGGGTTTTGTCATATCACTCTCTTTAAAAAGCTCTTTTGCCTCATTCCTTGTCTTTTTGGTGAATGCAACACCACCAAGAACAGCAGTTGAGACTATTAGAATAACAATTATTCCCAATACAATTAATACGCTTTTTATCATTTTGTTTTACCTCGTTTTGGAAGTTCCATCACTTTAATTTGTGATTACAAATCTCATTATACATAAGCGTTATATAGTTTTGGGTATCCAAAGAAGAATTAAGAGAGTTTTAGTTCGCTGGGTTCTAAACACTGGAGGCATTTTGGATGAATCACTATCACGAGGCTAATAAAAGAGGATGGGATGCCACGGCTGAAGAGTGGCAAAAGAGGGTAGAAAAAATATGGAGAAAAGCCTATGAAGATCCAGAGATTGTTCTAAGTGAGCTCGAACTTAAATATTTGGGAGATGTTAAAGGAAAGAAAGTCTGTGTTTTGGGAAGTGGCGATAACTTAGTGGTCTTTGCTCTTGCGGGGATGGGAGCTAAAGTCACCTCTGTGGATATTTCACAAAAGCAGCTCGATATTGCTGCAAAGAGGGCTAAAGAAATTGACGCTAATATTGAGTTTGTACAGGCTGATGTTGTAGATTTGCCATTTAAAGACGAGAGCTTTGACATTGTCTACACTGGTGGCCATGTGGCTGTTTGGGTCTCTAATTTGGAAAAATACTACAGTGAGGCATGTAGGATTTTAAAGCGCGAAGGCCTCTTCATAGTGAACGAGTACCACCCATTCAGGAGGATTTGGGCTGAAATACCGGATAGACTCGAGATTGAGCATAACTACTTTGACAGAGGACCCCATCAATGGGAGCGGGAGACCCCTAAGGGGATTATTCCTGCCTATGAGTTTCATTGGACGATTGAGGATTATGTTATGGCAATGCTAAAAGGAGGTTGTGAGCTTGTAGCACTTCATGAATATGGAGAGGACAGAGAAGACTTTGAAATTGCCAATTTAGAATGCATTCCCCACTACTTGCTCTTAGTGGGATTAAAAAATAGAGAATAATTTAAAAAACAACGGCTATCCTGGATTTGGGTTTTCCATGGGTTACCCAATCATTTCCCTCGTTTCTACACCGATGTTCATGACACTTTCTCTGAAGTTGAGGTAGTAATACATTGATGCAAGGAGGCTGAGAGTAACTAGGGTAGCCACAAGGGTTGAAACATCAACGGTATCTAGGAGAGGCCCAATAACTGCCATTCCAAGTGGAGTTGTAGCCATTATTGCAGTCTCAAAGGCAGAGAAGAATCTGGCACGGACTTCATTGGGGACACCCTTTTGAAGCTTAGTGAAGAGGGGAACATTAACCAGAATGTTGAAGAAGCCACCCCCTATAAAAATCCCGAGTAGTGCTGGATAAGCTACAGGCCTAATTAGAGGATGTACAACCACTGAAAGCAGAAGCAAGCATATAAGTTGGGCAAAAAGAGCTTTAAATAGCAAATTCTCGGAGGATTCTTTGAGTTTCCCTGCTATGAGGAGGTTTCCTGCCAAGGCTCCAATTGTAGCGGCGGTTTGAATACTCCCGAATTGAACGGAGGAGAACCCTAAAATGACTCGTGACATGTACGGGAGGATAACCACAAAAATCGGATTTAGCAGAGTGTTTAGGACTATTCCGAGGCTAACAAGAATGAGTAAACTCTTTGAATTTTTTATAAATTTAAAACCTTCGAGCATATCTTCCCACACTTCGCCGAGACTTGAAATCTTACGGCTTCCCCACTGGTACTCTATTAACATCTCAAAGAGTCCGGAACCAAAGAAACTCACTGCATTTATTAGGATTGCAAGTCTAAGCCCACCAAATGCGTAAATTATTCCTCCCAATATAGGCCCAGCGATTCTTATTATCTGACCACCGCTCTGGAGTGTAGAATTAGCCTGAGCAAGTTCTTCTCTTTTTACAAGGTCGGGGAACATTCCAGAGATCCCTGCTGAGAAAAATGCTCCCATAATACTCATGATTACTTGGATAGCAAGCAGACTCTGGATATCGAGTAGATTGAAGAGAATAACGCCGAAAAGAAGAATACCTCTAGCTATGTCGAGCCACACCATTAGATTTTTTCGGTTATAGCGATCACCAATTACACCGGCTACTGGATTCACTAAGAGTCTTGGGACCAGTTCAGCTATTATAAAAATGCTCATTATGGCTCCGCTACCAGTTTTATCTAGGACATAAAGAGGAACTGCAATGTCCTGAATTACCCATCCAACTTGAGATATCCACCTGCCGAGGGCATAGAGCCAGAAGTTTCTATTGAGCATTATGTTATCACCAAATTACAGTAAGAATGCTCAATTGCAATTATGTTTGTGATCAGTAGTGATCATTTAATCAAAAAAGCCATGGTGCAAAAGTTTATTTACTTCTTCTCAAGAAATTCCTTCAGATCTTCAAAGCTCTTGATATCAGCCCACATATGGATGAATTTTGTATTCGGAACCTCTCTCTTTACATCTTCTACATGAGAAGCTTTATCATCAACATAAACAACCTCTTTAATCTCATAACCAATACTTTTAAGATGTTCAATTGTTCTCCTGATCATATCCGCTTTATCGGGATGATTCTCCATTTTTGGAAAGAGGAAATACTCCCAAATTCCAAATGCTTCTAAAATTGGCCGTACTATTTCTTCTACGTTCCAACTTGCGATGCTTAAGATAAATCTCTCCTTTGCCCATTCAAGAAACTCCCTAACTCCCTCAAAAAGCCTAACTTCTCTTCCATAAACATCTATGAGCAGATTCCCTTCAACCTTAAATTGAGGATCTTTAAATCGGAGAATTTCAAATTTAAGAACCATTTGTGGTACATCTTTTTGTTCCCAAAGTGTTCCGTCTAAATCAAGAACCAAAAGCTTTTTCATGATATCACCAAAAACGAATTATTATCAAAAACAAGATATAAAAGAAAAGAAGGGTTCACTCCTTCTTAACGTGCTTTTCGACAAATTCTTTGAGGATGTCCCTGAGCTTTGGTTCCCCGATTTCTTCGAGCTCATACCTAACTCTGACAGCTGGTTTATTGAGTTTCATAACGCGTCTGAGATCAATTGGGGTCCCTATCACAACTACGTCAGCATCGGCTCTGTTAATGGTTTCTTCAAGTTCTTTGATTTGTTTGGCGCCATAACCCATGGCTGGGAGAATGACGTCTAGATGGTTGTACTTCTTGTATGTGTCGACAATTGAACCGACTGCATAAGGCCTTGGATCAATTATTTCTTTTGCTCCGAACTTTTTAGCTGCAATGTAACCAGCACCGTATCTCATTCCACCGTGGGTAAGTGTTGGTCCGTCTTCAACAACAAGAACACGCTTACCCTTAATGAGCTCGGGTTTATCAACATAGAGTGGTGAAGCACCATCAATGACGATAGCATTGGGGTTAACTTTTTCGATACTTTCGCGAACCTTTTGGATGTCATCTCTGTTGGCAGTGTCAATCTTGTTGATTATTATAACATCGGCAGCTCTGAAGTTGGTTTCGCCTGGGTGGTACTTGAGCTCGTGTCCAGGCCTGTGTGGATCAGTTACAACTATCCAGAGATCTGGAACATAGAATGGGAAGTCATTGTTTCCGCCATCCCAGAGGATTATGTCAGCTTCTTTTTCGGCTTCACGGAGGATCTTCTCGTAGTCTACACCAGCATAGACAACCATTCCCCTGTCGATGTATGGTTCATATTCTTCTCTTTCTTCGATGGTACATTCGTGTTTATCGAGGTCTTCATATGATGCAAATCTCTGAACGATCTGCTTTCTTAAGTCACCATAGGGCATTGGGTGTCTTATAGCAACTACTTTGTAGCCCATCTCTTGAAGTAATTGAGCAACTTTTCTTGAGGTTTGACTCTTCCCACATCCAGTTCTTACAGCTGTGACGGCCACAACAGGTTTTGTGCTCTTTATCATGGTGCTCTTTGGACCCAAAAGCCAGAAATCGGCTCCTGCTGAATGGGCCCTGCTCGCAAGGTGCATCACGTGCTCATGTGAAACATCAGAATAAGCAAATACTACAATATCTATATCATGCTCCTTGATAATTTTTTCTAAGTCATCTTCACTCCATATTGGAATTCCATTGGGATAAAGTTCTCCAGCAAGTTCGGGGGGATAAACTCTTCCTTCAATATCGGGAATTTGAGTTGCAGTAAATGCAACTACCTCGTATTCGGGATTGTCCCTGAAAAATGTGTTGAAATTATGGAAATCTCTTCCAGCTGCTCCGAGAATAACTACTCTTTTTCTTTTCTTTTCGGCCATTTTTATCACCTCAAAATATTCAGCTTAGACAGGTGATGTTTAGATATTGGCATTTATAACTATTTTTGTTGCCTAATGAAACTCTTCGTCCAAAAATCTTCATTTTAGCTTTAGGGATCAAAAAGAAATTTCGACACTACTAGTACTAAATTAGACATAAAACTTATTCACTGTTTTGGGAGTATACTTCTCAGTGTAAGTATATCTCCATCCAGCGTAATTTGAACCTTTAGAACTTCAGTTTTTCTGGCTTTCTCTAGGAATAATTTGTACATCTCATTTGCGCTCTCTTCATTTCTCCAAGAGCTTTTCCAGATAAGTACGTAATGGGTGGAATTTTCTGCTAGGATAATAAGATCTCCGTTCCAAGCCCGTGTAATTGTCAAAGCGCTGTCTGGATTTACCCCATTTGTTATCATAATGAGATAAAAGTAAAATTCCCCTAGCCTATCTACATGGAGTATTTTGTAACTTTCATCGATGTCAATATCTAGTTTTCTAGGGAGAGTTTTATTTAAATAGAGCTCAGGATGCATTATTTGCTGAGTTGTTTGAGGGGGATTTGAGTAAGCATTGTTAACAAGGTTCCATCCACCTACGGAATAAAGATACTCAACAAAATGATCTCCAAAAACATAGGGGAAGTAGCCAAAATTTAGTGGAGGATCTGCTAAATAAAAGGATGTTATTTTTTCTATTTTAATACCATGTATTTTGCAATATATGTCTGCGGTTAAATCTGCATCTCCTTCTACTAAAGCCTTGACAGCTAAACTCCCATCTAGTGTTTCGGGATACTGTGGATTAAAGTATTGCTTCTGAAGAATATGGGTAAATTCATGTGCCAAAACCCTTTGGGAAGTGGCTCCTGTTCTGAAGAAATTCTCTGAAATAATATAAACCTTGTCGCCCGAAGTTACGGCTATCCAAGAGGCCGTTTCTTTAGTTCGAGTTTTTGTTAAATTGTATTCTAGAGGGACTAATAGAGTCATTTTATAAATGAGTTCCCATTTTTTGATATTTTCATAGTCTCTTTTGCTTGGGCCCCATTTTTTAAGTGCCTCTTCTCGAGTGAGAACTTTTATTTCTGGATCTCCTTTAAAAGGAAGTTCTCTGATTTCCTCAACTTCTCTAGAGATATTAAGGGCAATTTTAAGAACTTTTTGTGCTTCCTCACTTGGATAAGAATAGTTATGATATAAGAAAGCGGCAAGGAAAAAGAGTATTATAAAAATCCCAACAACTTGCTTGTTTTTCATTTAATTCACCAAAGAAAGAATGGAGAGATCACTCTTTAAATTCTACAAATTCCTCTTTCATACCTTCTTTTGTTATTGTAACCACTTGTATTTTCCTTTCACCAGTGTACACATCTCTCTTACCTGCTGTTCTAACAGCCTTTATTGCAAGTTCACGAGCCTTTTTGAGACTTATATTCTCCTTGTATCCATCTTCGAGGATTGCTATGGCAAATGGGCTTCCAGATCCTGTGGCGGTATAATTATCGAAGATTAAACCTCCTAAGGGGTCTAAGTTAGCTAAGGTTGGTTCTTCCACATAACCGCCAATTATGATCTGAACCAGATATGGGAACCATTTGCTTTCGTTAAGTATGTTGCTGAGAAGATTCGCCATGGCCTTGGCTGTCATTGGTTTTCCCCATGTGAATTGGTAGTATCTTGCTTCAGCTTCAAGCATTCTGGCTAAGGCTTGTAAGTCTCCTACACTCCCTGCGGTTGTTATGGCAATTTTGTCGGTTATAGGGAGAATTTTCTTTATATTAAGAGTTTCTACCATGTGATCGAGAGAAGCCTGAGTATCTGCAGCTAACACTACTCCATCCTTTAGTTTAATTCCAACCGTTGTTGTCCCAGTTTTCTTTTCCATATCCTCTCACCTCTAGATGTGTATTTCTTAGAAGAGTTTTAAACCTTTGGGAGTATACACTAAGTTAAAGTAGATTTAAAAATAAGCGAAGGAGTTTTCAACCTTCAAGCATGTCCTTGCAGCTCTCGCAGACCCAGCGTTCATAACCCTCGCGAACGACTCTGTGTAGCTGAGCATATTGGCCACATACTTCACATATTCCATAGACTTCTCCAGCTTCTTCTTCAGACTCTTCTTCCTCTTGATTGTATGCATTTAAAGCTGCAAGTAGATCTGCTGCTGTTACAAATCCCATTGGCATTCCTAATTTTGTTACAAGAAGTCTTCTAACACTTTTCTCCATCATTAGTTCAATTGCATCCTGGATGTCATAATCATACTCTATTGTTATGGGAGTTTTTGTCATAATGTCGCTTACTTTGACTTCTTTGGGGTCTTTTCCCTTGGCAACTACCTTATTAAGTATGTCTCTATCAGTAACGATGCCTATGATTTCGTCTTTTTCCATAACAACTGCACTACTGACTTTGTTTTTTGCGAGAATTTTTGCTACTCGTTCGACGGTTTCAACTGGTTTAACAACAATTGCTTTCCTTTTAACTATCTGCTCCACAGTAATTTTTGGCATCATTGTGATCCCTCCTGATTCATGTTGAACTACGCTAGGAGACTTAAAAATGTTTTGGGCTTAGATTCTTTTGCTCAATAAGTATCGAAAAACTAGGAAAAAGCTTACTACGAAAACCAAAACTGCTAAAATATAAGGCATTGGTGAAGCTTTGGCCAATGTGGGCATGACAGTTTTGTTGATAGTTTCAAGACCTGTGGGGGTAGGAGCTTTTTCAACTGCGTATGTCATGTTTTCAAGGCTTGGTTGGGGTTTTTCTACAAGAAGCTTATTGGATACTATGTAGACACTAGAAGCCAATAATCCAGCTATGCTTAAACTTATAATCTGCATCTTCTCAAAAACTCTTAAAAATCGCTTTTTGGTTGGTATTCTCCTTGGGAGAAGCAAAATAGGCTTTGATGAGGCCCTATAAAGTTTTACCTCTTGTAATCTTTTTCCATACTTTTTCCCAGCCACTTCAACAAGACTAACTCTCACCATTTTATCTAAGTGATAAGAAACTGTAGAAATCGGAATATTGAGCTCTTTTGCTATTTCGGACATTGAAAGTGTTTTTTCTTGGAGTAAAGTGAGAATTGAAAGAGCAGTATCATTAGCTAGAATTTGGGCGAGTTCTCGTGCCTTTTCATCTCTGATGTCAATTGTCTCAAATTCCACTCACTACACCACAGAAAACTTGGTAATGTAGGTATTAAAATCTTTGTTTTCACTTCAAAAGTGATTGAAGTTAAAAATTTAGTAAAGTTATGAAAAGGAAAGAAAAGCTAAATTCATGGCTTTTCGAGGATGATCTCAATTGTTGATGTGTTTGCAGTTCTTCCATCAGCTGTTGGAAGTTCTTCTGTGCCTATCTTTATCTCTTTAACTCTAACCTCTGGAAGGAACCTGTTTCTGACGATCTCTGCAACGTCAACAGCTCTGCTGATAGCCCTACCTCTTGCTCTAACGCTAACTTCCTTAGCGCCCTCGTTGAACTGGGTTATTACAGCTAACACATAGTTCATAACAGGCTTCTTTCCTATGAAGACAACATGTTCCTCTGCCATTTTTGACACCCTCCGAAAGTTTTGTCAATAGCAAACTTTGGATATATAGTTAAATACTTTTCGGTTAAATAGCAAAGTTTCCAAATACTCTCTAAAAACCCAAAAAGTTGGGTTTTGATTTTAACATCTTTGTGTTGATTAGAAAATTTTTTTAAGCTAGATTATAACAAGAAATTGGTGATAATATGGCTATTCATCCAATCGATTATAGGTATGGTAGTGAAGAAATGAAACGTATCTGGGAGGAAGAAAATAAACTACAAAAACTTCTTGATGTTGAGGCTGCTTTAGCTAGGGCTCATGCACAACTAGGTAACATTCCTGAAGAAAGTGCAAAAATAATCAGCGAAAGGGCTAATACCAAGTGGGTGAGGGTTGAAAGGGTTCAGGAGATTGAGGAGGAGATACATCACGATATAATGGCCGTAGTTAAGGCTCTGAGCGAAGTTTGTGGAGAACATGGGAAATACATACATCTTGGGGCCACTTCTAATGACATAATAGATACTGCAAATGCTCTCCTAATTAAAGAGTCTTTGGAGATTGTCCTAAAGGATTTAAAAGAGTTGAGAACAATTTTGAAGAGTCTTGCGAAAGAACATAAGTATACCGTGTGCATAGGAAGAACTCACGGCCAGCATGCAGTTCCAACGACATATGGAATGAAATTTGCAATATGGCTTGATGAAATACAAAGACACATAGAGAGAATTGAAGAAGCAAAAAAGAGAATTCTGGTTGGACAAATGAGTGGTGCTGTCGGGACAATGGCTTCTTTTGGTGAAATGGGCTTAAAAATCCAGGAATTAGTGATGAAAGATCTTGGTCTCAAATCTGCTCTAATAAGCAATCAAATAATTCAGAGAGATGTGTATGCAGAACTTATGAGTATTTTGGCCATTATAGCATCTACTCTTGATAAAATTGCTCTTGAGATAAGGAATCTTCAGAGAACTGAAATTTTAGAGATTAGTGAGCCATTTGGAAAGAAACAAGTAGGTTCTTCCACAATGCCTCATAAGAGGAATCCAATAAGAAGTGAGAAAATTAGTGGGCTCGCGAGAGTTATCTATTCAAATATTATTCCAGCACTTTTGAATAACCCTCTATGGCATGAGCGGGACCTTACAAATTCTTCCGTCGAACGGGTAATACTTCCAGAGACATTTGTGCTCTTAGACGAGATGCTTAAAAACATGAAGAAAGTGCTTTTGGGTCTGGAATTTTTCCCAGAGAACATAAAGAAGAACCTTTACCTTACAAAGAACTTAATAATGGCTGAACCATTAATGTTAAAGCTTACTGAGAAAGGTATGGGAAGGCAGGAGGCTCATGAACTTGTAAGGAGGCTTGCAATGAAGGCGTTTGAGGAAAATAGGGATCTGTTGGAAGTGTTGTCTGAAAGCAAAGAAGCAAGAGAGTATTTAACAGACGATGACTTAGCATCATTAAAGCCTGAAAACTATATTGGCATGGCCCCTCAGATAGTTGACAATGTCATAGCTTACGTAGAAGAAAAAGAGAAAACTGAGGAGTCTTAAACTACTTTTTTAATTTTAACACGTCTAAGATCTTGTCCTCTGCCGTTGGGAGGACCAATGGCCGAGAGAGATGCTTTCGAGCATCTGGAGGTACTTCATAGATCTTTCTTTTAAGGTCTCGTGGAATTCTTTTGGGGATTAAGACTTTTTTCATTTTGTATCCACACTTTTTGCACTTTAGATACTCCCCTTTACTCTTCATAGTGCCTTTACATTTTGGACATTTTGGTTTTTCATATGTTATTTTTTCAGCTAGCTTTATAGGGTAAAACTTTTCGAGGTTGAGGGTTAACACACCATTGAATTCTTTTACTCCACCAGCAGCGATTATTTCATCTCCCTCAATGAGCATTCTTACATATTTTCTAAACCCTTTTGTGGGTTCAAACGCTGCTACTCTTAGGGTTCCACTCTCATCGCATATCTCAAAAAAGACATGGCGTCCTTTTTCCCAGTATTTTTTTATCACTTTTCCTCTCACTATAGCACTCTCTAAGGGTTTTAACTCCCCAATTTTTTTGAATCTTAGATGATCATCTGTGTTTTGGTTAGTTTTGTAAATCTGGAAGAAATCAATGGGTTCTTCAAAAATAATATTTTCAAATGCCCACATAACTTTGTTTTTATCTATTCCTCTAATTCCAACCAACACGGGGTCTTTACCATGAGGGGTTATTAAGACACTGCCCTTGGATAAGTCAACGTTGTCATAGGTAAATGGATACGTAAGATGATCTACTGCAAAAACACTTTCTTTATTCACTTTTCTGACAGTTCCCCAAAACTCTCTTGTCCGATAAGCAAGGAGTTCATAAGTAAAGACTTTGAGTGGATGGCCAATAGCTGCCAATGCTCCTATTATCCCTCGTCCTAATCTGAATTTATGAATTTCAGCATTTAGCTCTTCTGCAATATTTTCAGCGTCCGTTATATCTAGATGCTCCCAAATAGCCTGATATGCAAATCTTTCTAGCTTTTCAGGAACGTCACCTTCAATAAAAACAACGCCTGGGTTAGTGTTCTGATGAGAAAAGTCTGAAAGTTCTTTTACTATTCCTAACACGAGATTTTTTATTTTGGGTATATCTTCTTCCTTGGCATCAAAACTCATTGCAACAGCCCCGTTCCCACGGGTTTTATAAGGCACATTGGGGTTTAACCTGATCAATTTTGGTAGGTCTAAAGGCTCCGCTATCTTGGAGATCTCTCTATATAATAAAGCTCCTAAATATGTGGTGCACATGCCCTCTGGAGAGTCTGTATCATCGATACCTATGTGGAGTTTCACAATTTTGACCTCCTTCTCACCTTTTAAGGTGAGACTTTCAGGTTTTAAAGCATAGGGAGTGGTTAAAAGTTTATCCATCAAGGAGTGTGTTAATGCCAAAGTACTCAAAATTTCATTATTACATTTTAAGGAGATATAAAAAGGAAAATAGACTAAATCCTGAGCTCTATACCATCAAGCTCATTGTCTATCGATTTGACAATTGAGAATAAGATATTTTTCCCAGCTTTATCCAGTTTAATAATCGTTGTGGAAACGCTTTCAATTAGAGGGAGTGCTTCAGGAAAAGCTCTCTCTAAGACGTTTGTTGGGATGTAGTAGAAGGCTATCCTCTTTTCAAATCCAATAAATGGCATAACTTGGTTTATAAGGTTTTGTAGTACTTCTTCTTTGGAACCAGATGTTATTAATAGTTTTTCATAACCTAAAACACAATTGATGACTCTTTCTCTATTGAAATAATTTTCAAAAATCTCTTGATACCTTTTATTGAGCACAGGTATATCACTCCGGCTTATATATCCTACAATATTACCCGTTTTCTGAATTCCTCTAATTTTAATGACTTTACTCTCGTCTAGCACCTTGGTTTCTAGTCCTGCAATCTTCATGTGTTGTTTGTAAACATTAAGAGTATCGAGGATATCATCAATAAGGATTAGATATCCTCGCTCTTTGGCCCAGTTTAATATTAAATGAAAGAGTTTTGAAGTTGGAGTATATGTAGAGTGTTCTACTAAAACGGTTTCCCCCCATTTAAGATTATCTAGAATCCTCTCTAACATTTCAATCATAGTGTACACCTCACATGATACATATGCAATATTTAATATTTAAATTTTTTATGAATGGAAGTGTAGGAAGTGTCACAATTCTCAAGAGGTGGTGCTTTTTCACGCTACATTCCTTAGGAGGGAGAGGGAAGTTAGAGTTGCCAGCATATTTGGGACGATAAAAACTTTTAAACTCCTTTATATTAATTATAAATGAGATGATGGAAAAAGAAAGATTATTGCGGGTTGTTGAAGGTATCTTCAAAGGCACTGGATTTAAAGTTGCTAGAATGGAATTTAGAGGTTCATGCTTTGATTTAGCTGCTAGTAGACTATTTTTACTCTTATTTGTGAAGGTTCTTCAGAATATTGATTCTCTCAGTGAAGCCCAAGCTGAGGATCTAAAACGATTAGCAAAGCTTTTTGAGGCTTCTCCACTTATTATAGGTCTTAAATCAAAGAATGAGGAGCTTGAAGAGGGAGTAGTATATGAGAGACATGGACTCTATGCTTTGAATCCTCAAACGCTCTATGATGTACTTGTACAGAATGAGCTTCCCGCAATTTTTGCTGAAAGGGGAGGTTTCTATGTCAGAGTTGATGGGAACTACCTGAAGGAACTGCGAGAGACTCATGGTTATAGTGTTGGAGAACTTGCTGAATTGCTTGGAGTCTCGAGAAAAAGTCTTCAAAACTATGAAAAAGGAGAGCAGGCCATGAGTCTTGAAATCGCCCTTAGATTAGAGGAGATCTTTGATGCTCCTGTTGCAAAGCCAATTGATATTCTTAACTCGAGAGTTGAGGCTAAAATGAGAGTAGAACCCGAGACGGAATTAGAGAGAGAAATATTTAGACGTTTAGAGACGTTTGGCATGGGTGTTGTTAAGATTAAAAAGGCACCCTTTGATGCAATCTCTAAGGAGGAGGGCCTAAAAATACTCACTGGTATAAGTGAGAGAAAAACCACTTCAACAGTGAGAAGGGCCCAAATGGTAAATGAAGTGAGCAAGATCATTCATAGTGATGGTCTTTTTATTCTTGAAAAGACAAAAACTGAGGTTGTAGGGGAGGTTCCATTGATTCCCAAAGAAAAACTTGATGAAATTAAGGACGCAGATGAGTTAATGGAAATGATTGAAGAGCTTAAAAAAGAGATAAAGAGGAAGATATTCAGCTGAAGATAACTTTCCTCCAGACTTCCCTTATTTTATCAACGTATCTGGCGGGTGATGCAATTAACACTGCCCATCTGGGTGTTTGTCTCCGTTTTAGAGCATTTGCAAGTGGAGTAACTTTGGTAAGAGGTCTTATTTCTCCATTGTGCATTAATACTCCAATTTCTGTGGATTTTAATCGTGGTTCAGTTAGCATTAGGTCTGCTGTAGAGAATTCTATGAGGATTTCTCCTTCTTTTGCCCCTACTGCATTTGCCAATGCCCTTTCAAGCTCTTGACGTTTTTTAATGTCTTTATATATATTCAATAATTCTCTCTTTTCTTCTGTTGTTAATTCATCAGCATTTAGTAACAATGCAGCTTTGAATAAGTCACGGTATTTAATACGCTTTACAATTTCTGCTGGATAACCTTCTAGGTCTTCAAGTTCGACAAGAACTCTACAGTCTGTCATTTTCCAGAATTCCCACAAATATCCATCCTCAAGGGCAAACTCAAGGGCTCGTGTAAGCATGCTTTCAGCTATTTTCACAGTATGATGGAAGTAAACTCTGGAGTACATTAATGCTCTGGCTACCATCATACCCTCTACAGCTTCTACTCCTTTCTCGTCCACTACTAGTTCATTGTCATGTATTCTAAGTATTTTAAGAAGTCTTTCGAGATCAATTATTCCATGTGCCACGCCAGTATAATGAGCGTCTCTGATGAGGTAATCTATCTGATCCACATCTACATCCCCGTGAAGGGCCTGTCCGAGGTATCTTTTTTCGTATTTACCCAAAATAATATCTGCAACTTCTTTTGGTTCGTACCCATAGAACTCTAAAACCTCTGGGATAAATTGTCTTTCTTCAGTCTCCCCATCTATGATATCTATTTTTCCGAGGATTATATTTTGTCCTAGATGCATATGATCGTATTCTCTTACATAATGCTCGTATATTTGCTCGAAAGTATGTGAGAAAGGCCCATGGCCGATATCGTGTAAAAGTGCTCCGGCTTCTAAAATTGTACTCTCTTCCTCAGTTAATCCAAGCTCTTGGGCAAGTCTTTTTGCGATACTGTAAGTTCCAAGTGAGTGTTCAAATCGTGAATGATTTGCACCAGGGTAAACGAGATATGCTAATCCTAATTGTTTTATGTTTCTTAACCTTTGGAATTCTGGTGTCTTTATAAGATCCAAAATGAGTCCACTTATTTTCATACTCCCATGTATGGGATCATGGATTATCTTTGGTTTCATTTTCTTCACCTGTATTAGAGATTAAGAAAAAGAAGTTAAATAATTTTGCATTTTTTGTTTGAAAAACCTGTCCTTTTAATAGGAAACATATAACATTAGATAGGTATTAGAAGGAATAAAATAGAAAAGTCAGATATCTTTTCCAACGATGAAAATTCTTTTAGTCTTTCCTGGTTTTTGGGGTAAGTTCTTTCTAACCTCTTTCGCTGGAACAGCCTCTATTTTGAGCTCTGATGATTTAGCTTCTTCTACTTCATATCTAACTGGATTATTTGCCTCATATATCAACTCTCTTATCTCATCTTCTACACCGGCTGGTTTTTCTCCCATGTATCCTACCCTTATTGTAGCTTTTGGCTTTGGATTTTCTGGGGAGAGTGGGTGATAGATTATCACGAAGTCTATTAGGGAGGGATATCTATGAACTATGTCCATAACCTGGTCTATGTGGAGTTTTGCTCCGGCGAGACTTATCGTGTCCTTTTCTCTTATAACATTTACAATTTTTCCATCAACCACTTTTGCCAAGTCCCCAATCTTGTAGTTAAACAGTGGCAATCCTGTAAGTTCTCCCTCTTTCATAACCTTTGTTATATAAATTTCATGATATTCTTTGTACTCTTCGTCTTTGGTCTGTTTAAGGACTATTAGAGAGTCTGAAAAGGTAAATGGAGTTACTTTTTTCTTTGTGATTAATCTATACCCGGTTAGCCCATCCTCTGTGCTTGCAAATACATCAAAAATTACTGCATTTGGAAAGTTATCAAGAACTACTTTTGCTAACTCTTTTGTTAGTGTTTCTCCACCCATAATTATGAGCTGAATGTCATTTCTTATATCTTCTGGAAGAGTTAGGCTAAGATTGTATACTGCAGCAGTTAACCCAAATATTCCTGTGGCTTTTATCCCTCTTAGTTCCTTTATTAGTGCGTCTCTCATTCGCAGATATTGGATGGGAATTTGATGATACCTAATGTTTGCATCTGAAAATCCTTCAATCGCAAAAACTCCGGATGAAGATGGTAATGGAGCAGTAAACGATGCCATGATAGACCCTTCTAGGTATTCTAGGGCCCAAGAACGAGCTTGACGGCGATATCTCTTTTTGTCATCATGTGTAAAAGGTACTCTTTTTGGATCCCCAGTAGTCCCACTTGTTCTCATCACCCCGTGGAAGATTTCCACATTTTTTATATATGTGGGCCACAGTTTATCTGTATTGTACAAATCGTGGGGTGTTATGAAGACTTTGTCAGTAGCTGAAAGCAAGCTGTTGGGAGTCAATTCATCAATATTTGTTCCCATGAATTTTTCTTTCCAGAATTCTGTAGTTTCACATGCTTTCTCGGCTGTATATCTCAAATCGTTGGTATTAATATCTCCAAGTACTATCCCTGCCATGGTATCACCCTCTTCAATAACGCAGTTCTACTATTTAACCATTTAGTTTTTGGACCATAAAGAAAAATTAATAACCTCTGTGTGTAATTTTATACATCATGTTTTCGAAAGTTGCTAGGAGGATTATAAATGTTAAGATATAGGGATATAATCGAGGAATATGAGAATCCCTTAAATATCAGCGAAAGAGAGACAGTAGAGTATCTTCGAAGAGTTTTTGAACATCACTTTGACAACACTCCCTATTGGAAAAAAATGAAGGGGAAAATAGAGTTAAATCAGATTTTTGAAGGAAGCTTGAATGAGGTTTTTGAGAGGATATTTAACGCTAGGTTGGCTGTTGACGAAGATTATTTACGGAATAACTGGCTGGACTTCCTCCCAGAAAACTATAGTGGTAGGATTCGGTTCTACCAATCATCAGGTACAACCAGAGAAAGAGCAATTGGACACTGGGCATATGAGTATCTAAAGCTTCTTGTGAAATATCTAAGAGTTTCATTTGATGAGGTTTATGGATTGGATAAAAAATATAATGAAAACCACAGGATGAGAGCAATAGCCCATGGTCCATATGGGTGGTATCAGGAAGAGATAAGTGAACTGGTATGGTCTTATGGTGGTTTGCTCTATTTTATTGGGGTGGAGACTGATGGAATAAAACGAGAACTTGAGGAAAAAAAATTAGAAGAGGTATTAAAAGGAAGATTAGCTCCATTGGCAAGATATACCAAAAGGATTTTTGAAAGGGATAGAATCAATACAATTAGAACCGGCCCACAGATGCTTGCTCTTGTTCCAGAGCCGGAAAACATAGAGACCGTAATTTTAAGTGGGCTCGGCATTACTGTTAACTCTCTCAAAGAAATTCAAAAAACTTTTAAAAATTCGACTATCATCCCCCTCTACGGGTATTATGCGTTTGGAGATATAATAGGAATGCTTAAAAATAATGAGGTTGTATATTATCCGAATTACCCATTTACTATAATATTTCCATTAGTTCAAGAAGAGGGCCAATACAAAATAGCTAGATATGGGGAACGGGGAAGAATGGGATTAATAATAGCAAGACCTGAACTCCTTATAGTAAAGATAGAAGATGAGAGTATGAGTAGAGTTCCTCCCGTAGGTCCATTTGGATGGGATGGATTTGGAAACCCCAAACGTGGCAAGAGGGTGATTTGAATGGTAGACTATTCAATGGTCTCCACTATTCAGGGGATGGTTGTGTTAATAGCAGATCTCTTAGCGTTTACTCTTATTCTGCGTGTTTATCGAAAGACCAAACGTAGATCTGCACTGTTTATTTCATTGGCTTGGTTTTTTGACTTTTTAACAGTAATCAATTATACTGTGTTAAACCCATATGCGATTGGATTTTTCTTGAGTATAGCTTCTGTTTTGATGTTTTGTGGTACCGTAGAACTCTGCAAAGAAGAGGACAGAAGAGTACCACTTATAGAGATATTACCATTTTCGTTAATAGGTCCATTACTGGCTTTATACTTTATTGGCCTTGAAATTTTAGCAAAAATGGGAATAATTGACATGATAGAAGGTTTCCTTGTAATGGCAGGTTCTCATGCAACTGCTGGAATATTTTTCCTGTTGGCTGGATACTCTATTAGGGGTATAGAGGACATATATGGAAGGAAAGCAAGATATCTTTTTATTGGACTAGTACTTTTTGGAATCCATCTCTTCCCAATTCCAATAATTTACGGTCTTCCTGAACATCTCCAAAAGATATATCCAATAATTGGATACGCTATTTCAGCAGTATTGGTCGTCTCTTTAACAACTCTCACAATAAAACTAACGTATTCTGATGAATTCAGTGAATTGAGGGCATTAGAAGTTCCTCAAATTACAATAGAACCTGGGGTTTTGATAGTGAACAAGGAAAAATACACAATTCTAAAAGAAACATTGAAAGATATCCCAGTATTGGCATTTGTTAGAGATCTAAAAGAAGCGTCTGATGTTTGGGAACGCTATTTCATAACCACAATCAGTAAAGAAGGCAAGGATAACTTTATCTCCCCAACCAATTTAGAGAGAATGACTGAACTTTCATATAGATATCTGAGAATGATGGAAGAGAAAGGAAGCAGAGGAATTGTGATTTTTGATTGCTTGGAGTACTTGCTGATGTATAATGATTTCAGGAGCGTAATGAAGTTCCTAAATAAAGTAAAAGATTTTGTCATGCACCACAATGGAACTCTTATAATCGTTGCAGAAAAAGACGCTTTTGAAGATCCACAATGGGGCATTTTAACGCGTTTGCTTGAGGAGACATAATCAACTTGCTCTTTACGACCTTTCTACTTTCTAAAAATTTTTTCTGGGTAGAAGGTTAGAGATGCCTTTGCTTGGGGAATTTCCATTCCTAGGGCTATTCCAAAGCTCATGAGATCTCTTGGGGATCGAACTTCCCATTTTGATTCAGCAGAAGACGTTAGAAACCTTGGCACTTTGTATTTATTTACGAGTTTCCAGTTCTGTATCATGAACTTTAACAAGGTAGATCTCTCATAGGGACTTTTCCTGAATAATTGAGAAAGAGAGAATCCTATGGCCACATCATTTCTTGATGCAAGTCTTGCAAGAACATGGTCAAGTCCATTGTCTTTCCTCCCGAGTTCAGGGGAAATTATGGCATCAACTTTACTTTCTATAGCAAAACGAGTAACTCTTAAGTTCCCACCTTGGACATAAATTAAAGCTTTTGGGACCCTCCGTTTTACCTCTCGTATTAGGGAAGGCTTATCTGTGATAATGAGAAGTGCAACCTTCCCATATTCTTTCTTGAGTTCATTAACTTCATTTTTGAGCTTGTCGAAATTTGGGAGACTTTTTAGAATAAGTTTTTTTGTAAAGACTACCTCATCATACCACTCCTTGGCAAGTTCGTAGGCATCTTTACTCCTTACGTCCATTTCAATAAATTTCATTCACTCAACCACTCCCGAACGGTTTTCATTACTGTTTCCTTTTTCATTGGAAATGCTTTTATCTTTATCTTGATCTGTATAACATCCTCGCCTTCGTCAACTTCGGCTTCTCCTAGATATGCTTTTTGTTTGTTGAAGCGAATAAAGAATGTTCCTGTTTCATCAACTTTCTCTTCGAGGTTTTCAAGGAGGTATTCTTTATCCTCATCATTTAAAAGCTCCTTGAGATGTTCAAGCATTTTCTTAACACTTTTGCTTCTTTTTACTTCGGCATTTATCACTTTGATTGGATTTCCAAAGTAACCCTCCGTTTCGAGTATTTCAAATTCGATGTCTTCTGAAGGGACGTCTTCTGGGAAAAATATTCCCATAGCCTCTAAGACTTTTTCGGGATCTTCAGTTGCGTGAGCAAATGTTGAGACTCTTATATGATGAGCTTGAAGTTTTGGCATTGTTTTCACCTCTTGAAGTTTTGTAATAGAAGTTTAAAAGATATCGCAAATCAAGGGATCAAGAAAAGATGAATTAAAGAAGAATGGGGGATCACTTACCCCTTCCTTTATGGGCCCTAATGCTTGGTCTAATTTTCTCAGCACCCTTACCTTTGTTTCTAAGGCCTCTGCTCTTTTTACCGGCGGAGGTTAGTCCTCTAAAGACTCTGCCTTTGTGGGCTTTTCCAGCAATCCAAGCTATTTTTGGATCAGACTTAATTACTGGGTGGTGTGGATCCACCATAATAATCTCAAACCATCTATACATTCCATCCTCGCCAACCCAATAAGAATTGAGGACTTCAAGGTTGGGGAACTTTCTCGCAGCTTTCTCTTCGGCAATCCATTGTAAGGATTTCTTTGGTGAGTATCTAACCTGACCCATCTTTGAGGGTTTTCTTCCTCCTCTCCACCTTGGTCTCTTTCGTCCACCTTTTCTCACTCTAACTCTCACAAGAACATAACCTTGCTTTGCTTGATAACCTAGGTTCCTGGCCCTGTCAAGTCTGGTTGGTCTTTCGATTCTAATAATGCTTGGTTCTCTTCTCCACTTAATCATTCTTTGCTTTAAGAGATCTCCCACATATGTCTTCTTTGGACTTTTCCAAGCTTCTCTAATGTATTTGTACATTCCCATCCTTTTCACCTCGTTCTTTACTGTTTGTGGTTCTCCGCAGAGCGGAACATCCCGCGGTCTTCACCGCCTAGTCAAGGTGAATAAACAAGGTTGCTTTTTAAAAGTTGCGCTGTATATTTAAAAAAGCAGGATGTGAATTTCAAATGGGTGGTGAGGGTGAAGATAATTCATCAAGATCTTAAAGAGGGTAAAATCAAGGTGAAGGTTGAGACTCTTGATGATCTCTGGCACCTTTATCATATTATTGATGAGAATGATATTGTTTATGCCAAAACTCTCAGGAAGCAAAGCCAGAGAAGTGACTCTTTAAGGCCAGAAAAGGTTCAGGCGATTCCAGTATTTTTAGGAATAAAGGTCGAAAAAATAAACTTTCATAAGTTTGCCAATGCTCTAAGAATAACTGGTCCCATAATTTACAGTTCGAGAGAGGAAGTACCTCTTGGAAAGTACCACACAATAGCGGTTGAGGAGAACAATACGATCACAATTCAGAAAGAGAGATGGAAAAAACACCATATAGAACGCTTAGAGGAAGCAGTAAAAGCTTCTCAAAGGGCACGAGTCATGATTGTTGTGATTGATGAAGGAGAAGCAGATATAGCAGTTGTTAGAGAATACGGCGTTGAGACAATAGCAAATATAGTTCATAACCTTGGAGGAAAGAGGTATAATGCTGATAGAGAGAGTGAAGAAAAGAAATTTTTCCATGATCTGGCAAAAACCATAATGGAGATAATGAAAAGGGAAAATGTGGAAAAGACTATTGTGGCTGGGCCAGGCTTTACAAAAGAAAACTTTTACAAGTTTATAAGTGAGAATTACCCAGAACTGGCAAAAAAAGTTGTTATAGAAGATACAAGTGTTACTGGAAGAACCGGAATCTACGAAGTAATTAGAAGAGGGACGGTAGATAAAGTTTATCATGAGAATAGAGTTGCTAGAGAAATTCAGCTTGTAGAGAAAGTGATCGAGGAAATAGCAAAGAATGGTCTTGTTGCATATGGTCTAGGAGAAGTTGAAGAAGCAGCTAACTATGGGGCTATAGAGACACTTCTTGTTCTGGATGAACTCTTAAAAGACGAACTTAAGGAAAGGATAGAAGAAATAATGGAATTTGTGAGGGGGACAAGAGGGAATGTAGTAATAGTGAGCTCTGAACATGAGGGCGGAGAGAAGCTCAAGGCTTTGGGAGGGATTGCTGCGTTATTGAGGTATAAAATAAAGTAACTAATAAATCTCAGCGTATGCATCGCTCTCAAATTCTGGGAATTCTTCTTCTTTTCCTCTTTTAATGAGTATTCTTTCCTTGCTTTCTGTGAACTTTCCAATTCTAAAGGCTTTAATTCCGTGTCTATGAAGTTCTTCGATTAGAGTCTTTGTTTTCTCTTTTGGGGAAATTATTATCAATGTACCTGTAGAGGAGAGCGTTAATGGGTCAACTTTGTAATGATTCACTACTTTTTTGACGAGTGATGGAATATAAACCCTCTCATAATAAACCTTAAATCCCACCCCAGAATTATTGGCAATCTCATGTAATGCCGTCAATCCTCCTTCAGTTGCATCATGCATACCGCGGGCAAATTTTCTTGCTACTAAGGCATCAGGAATTACTGTCTCGAGTCTGTACATCTCCTTCAGAGTATTTATTTCTGATGGAGAAAGTATTTTTCTGAGCTCGTCTGTCTTGAACCATGCGACACCAACTGCAAATTCTATTGCAATACCTTTTGTAATGATGATATCGTCTCCAGCCTTTGCTAATGGAAGTTTTAGTTCATTTTTCTTTACTAACCCCATGGCTGTTGTTGTTGCGGTTATCTCTTTGATGGTATTGTAAACTCCAGTATGGCCACCAAGAATCGATGTGTTATATTTGTTACACTCGTCCTTTAGTGTTTTCATGATGAGTGTTAAATCTTCCTTTGTAGTTTTTGGGGGAAGTAAAAGATCAACTATTATCCATCTTGGGTCTGCTCCAAAGACGGCCACATCGCTTGATGCAAAATGGTAAGTAAAAAAGCCGAATTTCTCTTTGGGGACTCCCAGAATGGGATCTGTGGCAATAACAAGGTAACTATCGTCGTCATATTCTAGAACAGCGGAATCGAATCCTTCTCTTGGCCCATAGATGATTTTTGTATCGTCTAAAGGTAGGTTTTTGAGGACTATTTCCTTAAGGACCTCACTCCTAATTTTGCCAAGTGGGAGCATTTTGAAAGCCTCCTTCTTGGTTTTAAAAGGAAAGAATTAATTTTTAGCAATCTTAGCTCTATGGCTTAAAAGCCACAACTCCTAGGGCTTCCTCAGCCCGTCTCACTTTTATAAATCCAACTTTTCTTAGTCTTTCCATGACACCTTTTTGCAAGTCTTTTCGCCTGTACTTACCTCCAGGCTTGCCTACGTAGTGAAAAATCCTTCCTTTTGGTTTCAGGACTCTAAACAGTTCTTTATAGAACTCCTCACTGTAAAGATGTCCAGCTAGAGAAAATCTAGGAGGGTCATGAATGACTATGTCAAAGGTTTTATCGCTGAATCTTCGGATGATCTCAAATGAATCTCCTTGAATCACTTGAATATTTTGGGAGCTAAAAAGTTCTGAACTCCAGGGGTTTAAATGGGCCAGTTCAATGACATTGGGGTCTTTTTCAATAGTCATCACATAGGCACCACGTTTTGCACTTTCTATAGCTGTATATCCTAATCCCATACAAGTATCTAAAACAAAATCTCCTTCTTGAGGATTTACAGTATCTACTTTACTTCTTGTGTCTTTTAGTGGATTTGTGTCTTTGGTACGATGCATTCTAATTCCATTTATTTCTATTGTGGGGGGAATTGTTGGAACTAGTTTGTAAAATCCATTGCGAGCTATTGCAGCCTTGTATACGTGTCCATCTTTTATGAAATAAACAGTGTTTTCATCTTTTGCTATCTTTTTAAGAACACTCTTTTCAACTTCATCTCCGTTAGGAAATATTACTTTGTTTTCTTTAACAACAATCGTGTGAGTTCTGTTTGTTTTTCTTAAGTCTAAGTTTACTCTCACTTCACCACTCAGGAGCAGTAGCCTTCTGGCTTCTCTAAAGGTAAGGAAGTATATTTCCTCCATGTTTCTCACAACTTAGAAAAGAAAATAGAGATTAAAAAGCTTTTAGTCATCCAATAACTCTCTCAAAAACTCGTTCAAAGTTCTTGAATACGATTGCTTCAATTTCCTTTTTGCTGAAAATATCTTCTAAGGCCCTTATTAATTTAGGGATATCACTTTCATTTTCGAATCCCTTAACTCGTTTTCCACTTTGGTTTCCGAGGTAGTAAACGAAATCGAATCCAAAGCCTACATATCTATACCCCACCAAATCAATTATGTATTTGAGGTGGTTTATCATTTTGTTGAGCGTTGGGACTTCAGGGTCTATAAAACTTGGAATAGCATTAATCCCAATTACTCCATCTCTTTCGGCTATTGCTTTTATCTGTTCATCTTTTAAATTCCTTGAGTGTTTGCATAAGGAATATGCATTTGAATGAGAGGCTATAACGGGAAAAGCTGTTGTTTCAATCACATCCCAAAAGCCATTTTCATTAATGTGGCTAATATCGATGAGTATTCCAAGCTCTTCCGCTTTCCCTAAAACTTCAACTCCAAAGTTTGTGAGTCCCCCTTTGGTTCGTTCAAGAACACCATCACCAATGGCATTTCTAAGATTCCAGGTGAGTGTTAGGACCCGTACACCCAAATTGTAGAAGACTTCAAGCAGGTCTAGGCTGTCTTCTATAGGTTCTCCGCCTTCTAATCCTAGCCAAAGTGCTACTTTGTTATCTTTAATTGCTTCTTGCATTTCAGTGACATTTGTCACGAAAACAAAACTTGGACTTTCTATAATATCCGTGTGTAGATTATTTATAACCTCAAGTGCATATCTGAGTGCAGTGGCTCTCTTTTCGGGCCTGCTCCAGACGGCCATTACTCTGGAGGTTATATGTCCACTAAAAAATTTGGAGAATTCAGTTTCTAGAACAGCGCTTCTTCCCTTTTTTCGTTCTTCATAAATATAAGTAGGCAAATCTGAATGAACATCAAAAATCATTTTCATCACCATTCTTCCTCAATACTTTATCATTTTCTTGAGTTCAATCAAAGTGGAAAGGCGCGTGTCCTCATCCGGTATCATTTCAGCGAGTTTTAAGGCTCCTTCTATCTCACCGCTTTTTAACATACCAATACTAATCTCTCTCATGATTTCTGAACGAACGTAGGTATCCTCTATTTTCACAGAAAGCTTTAGGGCTTTTTCGAAACGTTCTAGGTTTATTAGGAGCCTAATAATGTACTTTAGTAAGTTTGGAGAAAATGTGATTTTGTTGAGATATTTAAGTGCAGAATCTACAATTTGGTTATAACCGAGAGTTTCATTCTTTTTCATCCAGAGTGCAATTTCTAAAAGACCTGTGATCATCTTCTCCTCATCAAATTTTCTGATAACCAGTTTTGTGGCATATACGTATTTCCCTTCTCTAACGGCATTTCTGATTTCTGGAAGTCCTACAGTAGTAAGCGTCTTCGCTAGATCAAGTTTTTTCTCAACAGTGGCAGCTTTTGCAGGGACATGAAGTTTCTCAAATAAGTCGTGAGCTCGTTCGTAAAAGGTAATAGCTTCCTGAGAAGGTAGTCTATCTCCAACTCTCTCCATCATATCTCCGAGATCTAGTAGATACTCAGTTTTTTTCACATAGTTGATTTTTAGATTCACTATTATGTCAAAAATCCTCTCAAAGAGTTCAAATGAAAGCTCTACTAATCCAGAGATACCCATATAGTATGCTATCTCCTCTAAGGGCTTTATTCTTGTTTCTGGGTTTTTAATTTTCTCTGTTTCTTTTATAGCGTCTTCAAAAAGACTCATGCTATAATCAACATCTCCCACTAGGAAGTATACTGAGGCAATGTCTGCAAGAGCGATTGCTTTTTCTCTTTTGTCCTTTATTTTTTCAGAAAAATATTCCGCGTCTTCTAAGAAGCTATATGTTGCTGTGGGATCTGTATAAAAAGCTTCCCTGGCCATACTGCTTAGAGCTAGAACTTTTTCTAAATTATCTTTTAATTGGCGAACGAGCTCTAAAGCCTCTTCATACCTTTTGTTCTTTACTAGATACACAATGTCTTCAATTTTGACCATGGTTACCAAAAATTATATTTGATAAACAAGTTAATAAACATTGTTGATTTTTATTTGGTGGGGAGGCAAAAATGCTCACTCTGTCATTATACAATTCATATGATCCAAAAAAGATTCATGAGGCCCATTTAAGGGCAATTGCTAGGGCAGCACCAATTTGTTATGCTTTTAATTTCCATCTTGCACTTGTAGGGTTCCCATTTGAGAAGAAAAAACCAGCGGAGATTGCTATGGAGATATCGGAAAATACTACAATAGGGGAAAGTGGTAAATATCTTCTGGAATTAGCAAAGAGTAATAAGTTTCACATTCTAGAATTCCCTAAATCAGGCTTTCCTCCGCAGTTTGGTAATGTGGTCGCGACCACGAGAAAACCAGATGAGAACAAAGAAATCTCCTCGCATCAACTTGCCCAACGAGCGCTTAGAGGAGAAAGCTTTATGTTAGTTGTAGGTCTCGGAAGACATGGTTTACCGAAGGAAATATTTAAGTTAGCTAGATATCATTTGGATATAACTGATGGAAAAAGAATCAGCCTAGAGACGTGTACTGCAATTGGCTCAATACCAACAAAAATTAGAACACTAATGGAGGCATTGAAATGGCGGAAAGGAATTTACTAGGTGGTTGGAAGGCCGATGCTGCGTTTTTGCTTATTAGTTTGGTGGTAGTCTTCATGGTGCATAGTGGGTTAAAGGTGGCGCTTCACACAGATTCGCCCTTAGTCATTGTAATAAGTGGTTCTATGGAACCAACTTTCTATAGAGGGGATGTGGTACTTCTTAAAGGAGTACCCTCTAGTGAAATAAAAGTAGGGGATGTGGTGGTCTATAGGCGTCCATATACAAAGTATCCAATAATTCACAGAGTTAGAAAGATTCTAGAGTACAATGGAAAAAGGTGTTTTGTTATACAGGGGGACAATAACTGGGTTCATGACTTTTATCCCCTTGATATTAATGAGTTCCCATATCTAAAGAGTTATCTTCCACTGGCTGAAGGTGACGTGCTTCCATGTATTCCGGAAGAGGCTATTGAATCAAAAGCTTTGTTAGTATTTCCGAAAATAGGATATCTTCCGTTAATCGTAAGGGAGAAGCTTGGTTTAGGATAACAAAATTAAGCAATCAGTTATGAGTAAGGATGAGGGAGGTAGTGGGATGAGATTTATTCCTCTGATTGTTGCAAAGCCTGAGATTCAAATGGCTATGGATGAAGCTATATTAAAGGCAAGAATCGAGGGGAAAGTCGAAGATACTGTCAGGCTTTATATTTTCAAACCGAGTTCCATTACAATAGGTAGATTTCAAAGTGTTGAGTATGATGTAAACTTAGAAAAGTGCAAAGAGCTGGGGATTCCAGTGGTGAGGAGAATAACTGGTGGTGGGAGTGTTTTTCATGATCAATATGGAGAGATAACATATAGTGTTATTATAAGAGAAGACTTTCACGAGAGTTTAAAAAATGTTGATGAAAGTTATAGGTTCCTTGCAAGTCCACTTGTTGAGGTTATAAAGGAACTTGGTCTCGATGGCAGGTTTTCAGGTTTAAATGATATAGTTGCTAACGGAAAAAAGATAAGCGGGTCTGCTCAAACTAGGAAAAAAGGAGTTATTTTACAACATGGTACATTAATGTATGCTACACGTCTCGATATTCTTGCCTCGGTTCTTAAAGTCTCTCAAAAGAAACTTCAAGATAAAGGCATCACGAGTATATGGGAACGAGTCACAACATTAGAACGAGAGGGAGTCAAACTTTCTAGAGAGGAAGTTTATACCCTTTTGAAAATGAAGTTCTTTGAAAAGTTTCCTCTTAAGGAGGATAAGCTAACTGATTATGAATTGGAACTTGTGGAAGAGCTGATAGAAGAAAAGTATGGCAATGAGGGCTGGAATTTTCAAAGATAGTGCTCAGCGATCACCTAACCTTCCTCATCCCTCGGTTCGCCCATCAATCATCATTGCATTTTTATATTGGTATCTTTTCTTTTTAAGGATATGCACTATCTTTTTAAACTCCCTTTAGAAGTGAAATCTGGTGGAGAGAATGGTGGATTTAATCACAGTGGTGGCAGTGATCATTGGTTTTTGGGGGATACTTTATATCATTGGGAAGAATTATCGAGAGGAAAAAGAAGAAGGTCTGCAAATTGATTTTTTTGTTGCTTTATGGAGAACCAAACGTTTTGTGGATTTTATAGATCAAGTGGGTACAAAATTTAGGAAGTTCTGGAAAACTTACTCTACCCTCGCTATAGGGATTGGTTTTATAGGAATGGCATATGTGTTCTATACTCTGTTTAACTTGGCTTTACAAAGTCTTAAGACGAAAACGGCCACTCCTGGTGTTCAGCTCGTGATTCCAGGGATTACCATCCCCTTGTGGTATGGATTGGTCGGTCTAATTGTAGTTATGTTTGTCCATGAGCTTAGTCACGGGTTTGTTGCAAGAGCAGAAGGATTACCATTAAAATCTGTGGGTCTTGTGCTCTTTTTTGTAATTCCTGGGGCATTTGTTGAACCTGATGAAGAAGCACTCAATAAGGCATCGTTATTGAGTCGATTACGGGTATATGCTGCTGGTTCAATGGGGAATATCGTGGCGGCTTTTACTGCACTCTTGCTGTTGAGTTTTGTCTTGACTCCTATTATACAACCTGCAGGAGTTGAGATCTCAAATTTAGTTCCGGGGGGCCCTGCTCAGAACTATTTACAAAAAGGAGATGTTATAGTTAGTATAGATGGGCAAGAAATCAAGGCTGTGGAAGAGTTTTTTGACATAATGAATAAAACAACCGCCGGTCAAATGATAGAAGTTGAAGTACTTAGAAATGGTAATGTGTTAAAATTCAATATTTCCCTCGGTTCACATCCAGATAATCCCAAGAAGGGATATTTAGGGGTTTATCCGGCCCAATACATAACTTCAAGGATAGGATTTGACACCATTATTCTTCCGATATCCTTCTCTCTGTACTGGATATACATACTTAACTTAGGTATAGGGTTAATGAACCTCTTTCCTATCATACCTTTAGATGGAGGAAAAATGTTGGATGATATTCTCAAGAGTTTCTTACCCTCGAAGGTAGCAAAGTCCATCACGTATCTTTTTGTGGGCATAGGACTGTTTCTATTGGCAATTAATCTATTTCCTGCTTTAAGAAACCTATTGGGGTGATTATATGATCCAAATAGCAATAGCTGGTTCAAGTGATTCCCAACCACTCCCAAAAGCTGTTGAAAAGGCAAAAGAGTTTGCTAGGGAGCTGGCTAAGTATAAGGATCGTGTTGTTCTACTTACTGGTGGCAGAGGAGGAATAATGGAGATTGTGAGCGAAGAGTTTACAAAACTCGGAGGCATTGTGATAGGAATACTCCCTGAAAAACAGGAAGGGAACAAGTTTAACACAATTAGGATAAAGACAGGGATGGATTTTGTTGAGAGAAGTGCTATCATGCTTAACTCTGCAGACGTCTTGGTAGTTTTGGGTGGAGGAATTGGTACCATGGTGGAAGCATTAATGGCATATGACTACTCAAAGCCTATAGTTATCATAGTGGATACGGGATATGCAAGCGATAGATTAGAGCTTTTGGCTATTGATGGCTATTTCGATCATAAAAAACTTGTAAAGGTTAAGTTTACAAAAAGTGTAAAAGAGGCTGTCAAGTTTGCTATAGAACTCGCTAAATAATTTTTATTCTCCCATTTTCTAGTTTGAAAATACGTGTTGTTGGCTTGAATTTGGGCAATGGGGATTTTCTAATGAACATTTTCTCTTCCACTTGTCCTTCTTGTGAACTGAAGTCTATTTGATATTGACTATAAAGGGAGATCCATGAAAGGAATCTTTGAGAAACACGATCTCTATTAAGAAGAGTTATGTTTATTGGCCTTTTCCTTTTTTCATAAATGCGGGCGTTTTCCTTTGCTGCAAGATTCTTTTGGAGATTTCGGATTTCAGCTTCCTCTCCTATTAAAAATGCAAAACCATCTGCAGTTACTTGGATTCCAATGGGTCTCTTGTCTTTTATTTGTTTTTCTAACATTCTTCTATAAATTCCCATAAATTTAGGAAGATACGTTTCAGGATCCATTTTTTCATAGAAAACATATGGTTGTTGATACTCTATTCCGTAGAATGAAGCGAAAATGTCTATAACTCCCAACCTGTTCTTCTCTCCTTCTTCAAAGAGATCAAATTTTATTCGTTTTAATTCTAGATTGAGCATTGAGAGTGGAACTACCGAGTTTATTATAACTCCAAAGTCCCCTTCCTTTATTCTGTTTCTTAAGATTTCAAAAGCCAGAGTCCATCCTTGGGAATAGGTGTCATAGGTGATGAGAAGGATACTGTCTTCTATAAGCCCTCCTCCAAGGGTTTCGTCCAATGATGGAATATTTGTTTTTATCAATTCCATGGTAATCACCGCAAAAACTATTGATATAAGTTGGAGTGAAATTTATTTAAACTTTTTTGCTATGAGGAAAGGTTTTTTAAGAGATATTCTTTCTCTGCACTGAGGCGAGTGAAAGATGAAGTGCACAAAATGTGGAAGGGATGCCGTATATTATGCTAAGTATGAAGGCAAGTTTTATTGTCACAAACATTTTAATGAAATGGTCGAGAGCAAAGTAAAGCAAACTGTAAGGAAATACGCTTTGATTAAGAGAGGAGATAGAATAGCAGTTGGCGTGAGTGGTGGAAAGGATAGTGTTGTCTTGCTTCACATTCTCCACAAATTGAGCCAAAAGTTTCCGTTTGAAATAGTTGCGATCACCATAGATGAGGGAATAGAGGGTTACAGGCCCGAAAGTGTTGAGATTGCCAAGAGAAATGCTGAAAAACTTGGAATTGAGCATAGAATTTATTCGTTTAAAGAATATATTGGCTTCTCTCTGGATGAAACTGTCAGTATAATGGGGAGCTTTGAAAAACGAGAACGTGTGGGGGCCTGTTCTTATTGTGGCGTATGGAGGAGGTGGCTTATAAACTATGCGGCTCAAGATGTAGAAGCCGATAAACTAGCTGTTGGGCACAATCTAGATGATGAAGTGCAAATGTTTCTTATGAATATAATGAGAGGAGATGTTGCAAGACTTGGTAGGACTGGCCCATATTATGAGGTGATCCATGAGGGGCTTGTTCCAAGAATAAAACCCCTTAGAGAAGTTCCGGAGAAGGAAATAGTTCTCTATGCAATCTTAAACAACATTGAAGCCGATTTTAGTGAATGTCCGTATGCTATAGAGGCCTTTAGAGCCGAAATAAGGGATTGGGTAAATGAAATGGAGGAGAAACATCCTGGAACCAAGTATCAAATTTTGAGGAGTTATGATAAAATGTTCCCTCTCCTGGCAAAGGCTTATGCTCATAGAGATCTTAATCGCTGTAAAATTTGTGGTCAACCTACAACGGGGGAAATTTGTAAAGCATGCAATTTTAGACTTCAAGTTCAACAAAGGCAAAGAAAAAAGGAATAATTTCAAAATGGCTTGAATTCTCCATAGATGGGGATTTTAGTTCCACATTTTGGGCATTTATTATCTTTTGTCAGTCGCCATGTTAAAACCCTGTAAGCGGAGCGAATTATAAGTTTCTCTCCACATTTTGGACAGTAAGTAGTTTCGTGTTTAATTGAGCCGATATTTCCAATGTAGACATAGTTTAAGTTGTACTCCCTTTGGGCCACCTCTTTTAACATCAGCAATCTCTCTACAGGCGTTTCTTTCTCCCTCCAGTAATTCATGGGATAATAGCGGTTTATATGGAGAGGGGTGTCTTCTCCAAGCAATTCCATGTGCTTTTTGAAGATCCACCTATAACACTCTTCAAAATCATTTGTATTCGTCACAACCAAGTATACCATCTCGACATGAGCTCCTAGCTTTATGGCCTCTCTTGCGTTTCTGAATACATTTTTATTGTCAATTGTTCCAAGAACCTTCATTTTTGGACATCCTTTTATGTCAATGCTAAAACCAGAAGCTCCGTTTTCAATTAATCTTCTCAGTGCCCTATGGGTGAAATATCCATTTGTCACAAGGCAGTTATAAAGGCCTTTCTTCTTCCCAAGTGCGAAGACGTCTAGGAGATAAGTATAGAGTGTGGTGGGTTCATTAAAACTTGCACATAACCCGTTATCCCCTTTTCTTAGGGCTAACTCCACAAGTTCTTCTGGCGAGGTCTCTTTAGGATTTTGTGGTAGGTCAGAAAAACTTAGGTGATAGTTTTGACACCATGGACAATAAAAGTTGCATCCAAATCCTGAGAAGGTTAAAGCTGTGCTGTTTGGATAGTAGTGAAAGAAGGGTTTTATTTCAATAGGCCTACTTTCAATGGCACTTAACTTTCCATAGCCAATATGGAGTAGTTTTCCATCTATATTTATGTAATTTTTACACAGCCCTGTTTTATTTGGACTAAGTACACATTTTCTTTCACAAACAAGACATTTGATTTTTTCATCTTCTCTCTCATGCAGGGGTTCGATTTTCATCGAGATATTCTTGGTGTTAGTGGGCTTAAGGCTTTCTCTGAATCTTAGAGTGTCTTTGAGTATATTGAGTGGTCAATTAGGATTTAATGTCCTTCTTCAGACTTCTTTTTGAGTTCTTTAATACGCTCAATGCGATATTCTTCAACGAGTCGGAGGAATTCTTGAATTTCCCTTTCTTTTTTCTCTTTTTCCCAAACTTTTATCTTATCCTCTATTGCTTTTTCAAGTTCTTTTCTGTCAACTATTGCAAAGTCATCTACTCTCTTTACTTCTATTTCATTTTCATAAAGAATTGGGATTCTATTTTCTTTTAACACTTCATAAACAAGATTTGGAAGGGTTTTTGCACTGATGAGTGCTTTTATCCTTTTTTCAACTAGGTGCTCGGCGAGGCTTTTTCCTGCGCCAGCAGGGTTGATAACATAGAGGACATCATCCTTCTTAATCCCAGTAGAACGCTCTAATTCTTCGAGTTCTTTCCATGTGAGGTTTTCAATAACTTTGATGGGCACTGCTGATCCTCTAAGTTCAAGAAGATGCATTCTCTTTGCTAAGACTAAATCACTGCTTAGTTTTTCAATAATTGCTTTTGCCTCTCTCAACTCCTTTTCGAGATGTATTATTCTCTTTTCTTTTATCTCAAATTCTTTACTTCTTAGAATCTTTTCTCTGATCTTTTCATCGTAAGTAGCAATTCTGTTTTCCAGACTTTCTATGATCTCTCTTTGTTTTTCTATCATAGCTCTCAGTTCTTGATTTTCTCGTTCTAAAAGCTCTACAGTAGTTTCCAACTCTTTTATTTTTTCCATGTACGGTGTTAAGTCTACATAGACCTCTTTTTCTTCTACATGCTTGACTTCTTCTCTTGGCTTTTCTCTCTCTTTGACTTTTAAAATAGCCTCTCCAAGATTGTAACCTTGGATCACTAAGGCCTTTATCTCCTCCCCTTTCTTTGTAATGCCGAGTTCCTTTAGTTTTGCCTCTATATGATCAAGCTTTGGTTTCAAGCGGAGGTATGCTTTATAAGCTGCTGCCAATGCGTCTCGTTGATGATCATCTTCGACGCTTATCCCTAAGTTCCTTAAAAGCTCATTCTTCTCCTCCACTTTCAGACTCTCTCGTGGAACGAAGAGCATTGCTTTAAATGACCGAGAGATTTTTTCGACAAGACCTGGAGCAGGATTTACATCAGTAGCTATTATTATAGGATGTCCGATTTCACTTATGAATCTGACTATATCACTAACTGCCATATTTCTCTCGCTGTATGATGTCAAAACCTCTCCATCCAAATCCAATGCAGCAATACCCACAGTTATACCAGGATCAAGGCCCACAATGATGCTCTTTCTTTCTCTTATTGCACTTTCGCTTTTTAGTGGCACGAATTCAAATGTCTTCTTTTCTACAGGCCTTATTCTTACTTCTATATCTCCTCCCTTCATAGGTTTAATTAATCCTGCGAGTTCTTCCCGGGAGGCATATACCCTAAATTCTCCTCTTTCTAATCCTTGGTCTTTTTCTTTGATTTCTAAATCGAAAGGAATATTGGCCCTTTTAAGGGTCTCCTCGATTTCTCTTACTTTATTTTGTATCAGGTTGTGAACTCTCCTTCTGTATCTGTCTTGGCTCCAACCGCCTTTTCCTTGACTCCTCCCTCTTGAGACTTTGATTACTACCTCATCTTCAAATGCTAGTACTTCATGACCAATTCCCTTGACTGCTAAAAGGGCACATACCTTAGCTTCTTCATAGGGATTGAACTTGTCCACTACTTTGATTCCATGTTCTTTAGCTAAACTCCAGAGTGATTTCTGCTCTCCGGGTCTTCCAGTCACTTGAACAATCTTTGTCCCTTGAGGTAGAGCTCTTATGAATTTTCTTAAATACTCTCCAAGTTCATATATGTTGTCTGTGGCAACTATATCCGGCTGTTTAGCCCGTATGAATCTGACTAATCGATAAAATGTAAATTCGCCATTTTTAATTAATCTTCCATTAAACCAACTAACCACAGCAAAGCGTTTTGTCTCTTCACTGATTATATCTATACCAATAACTAGAATAGGCATCACCTTTCTGAGGTTTTCTTCACTGTTTTGCATATTGGGAAAGATGTTTTAAAACTTGCCGCAATTTGAGTGTAGAAAAGCTTAAATATTCATTTATACACAATGTTGTATAAGAGGTGATCAAAGATGATGCTCATATTAGACGCTTATTTTAAGAACTTCCCAGCAAGAAGAAAAGTTGCGGAGTTTCTTTTTGAGAATGGACTGAGTGTAAGGAACAGTAAGATATATCTGAGAAATGTGGAAGTCCCAATAAGCGAACTATCTCGTATAATTGGAGTTAACAGAAAAATAATCTATCATACTATTGAGTACATAGAAAAGACCTACCCATTAAAGATGATATTTGAAAAATTAAATCCCCTCCCAAGTTTAATAACCATGGCACCAATTATGGGGTGGGAAGTATTAGAAATAGAACTTGAGAAGGCAGATTACTCATTTGCTCTCTCTGAACTCTTGAGGTACCTTCACGAGAGTAATGTGCCGATTATGGAGATCTTTAGTAGAAATTTGAGACAAGAAGACGCCAAGGCATATATAGTTATAGATGGGACCTTACCTGTGGATGTATTTGTGAAAATAAAAGATATACCTGGGTTTAAGAAACTGGTTCTTCACACTCCTGAGAAAAGCAAGGAAAGAGTAGTTTGTAGCTATTGTGAAGTAAAGTATTGTCCCAAGAAAGTAGCTGTTGAAGGGTTAAATGTGAAAAATTAACCCACAACTCTAAATCCCTTTTCTCCTTTTGGGGTTTCCCAGCTGACTTCAACTCTCGTAACTCTTGCCCATGAAGGGCCTTGATGGGCCCATCCAATGAGGGCTTCTACCCTTTCTCTTTCTCCTTCGATGACAGCCTCAACACTACCGTTGGGAAGGTTCCTTACCCAGCCACTGACTCCAAGTTTTCTGGCCTCTCTTTGCATGCTCCATCTAAATCCTACACCCTGAACCCTTCCATATATCCTTAGATGTGCTCTTACTATCTCCATTCGTTCCCCCCATTAAGAATAACCAGCACAAAATTTAAGTTTATCTTACTTATACCTTTAGGTGGGGATAAACATGAGTGAAATGATACTTGTTTACACAACTTTTCCTAATTGGGAGAGCGCTGAGAGAATCACAAAAGAGCTTTTAGAGAGAAGACTAATTGCATGTGCAAATCTCAGGGAGCATAAGGCTTTTTACTGGTGGCAAGGAAAAGTTGAGGAAGATACTGAAGTTGGAGCAGTCTTAAAAACGAAAGTTGATCTCTGGAGTGAACTTAAAAAGACTCTTAAGGAGCTTCATCCTTACACTGTACCAGCAATAATAAGAATAGATGTCGATCATGTGAATAAGGAATATTTAGATTGGCTGATAGAGGTTACGGAATGATAAGGAAAGTCAAATCTCAGATAAGAATCATTGGATTTGATGATGGGACTTTTTCTTTTAAATCTAAACTTAACCGGGATAGGACTATTCTGGTTGGTGTTATTATGAAAGGTTCTCAGGAGGTCATGGGAGTTGTAACGCGATGGATTGAGGTTGATGGAAAAGATGCAACTGAGAAAATGATTGAGGCTATAGTCAATTCCCGTTTTAAGGATTTGAGAATCATAATGCTAAAGGGAGTCACCTATGCAGGTTTTAATGTAGTGGATGTTGTAAGACTCAACAAGGAGACTGGTCTGCCAGTTATAGTGGTAATAAGGAAAAAGCCTGACTTACAAGCTATGGAAAAGGCTTTAAAGAAACATTTCTCCGATGCTGAGGAGAGAATAAGCCTCTTACACAAAGCAGGCAAAATAAAAGAGTTAATCCCCGGGAAGTTGTACTATCAGGCTGTTGGAATTTCTCATGAACAAGCCGAAGAAATAATAAGATTAGCTCAAAAAAGTTCTTTAATCCCTGAGCCTTTAAGGTTGGCTCATATGATAGCGTCTGCGGTTATGAGCGGAGAATCCAAAAAGGAATAGGGCTCTTTTTTGATAAGACGCTATAAATCAAATGTATGTTCTTCTCTGAGTATAGGAATACCAAACCTTTATATAACCTTCACATTATAATTCTAAATGGCGGCGGACTAGGCTGGGGGGTTCGGCGTCCCCTGGAACCCGAAACCGTCGATATGCGGGGGCCGAAGCCCGAGGGGCGGTTCCTGAATCCAGCGGCGGAAGCCGAGAGGAGCCATGAGCCCTTGTCCCACGGGGCCGGCGGTGGGAGAGGTGGAGCTGAAGGGCTCCGCTAACTCCCTTTGCCCGCTGAACCCCGCGAGGCCCGGAAGGGAGCAGCGGTAGGCGGGACGTTCGGCGCTCGTGGGGTAGCGGGGGCGAGCAAGTCTCGGTGGAAGCCGCTGGAGGAGGGTTCCCACCCTCGGGTGCGTCCGCCGCCGTAAAAATTAAATGTAATCTTTGCTCTAGGATTCACTGCACTTGACTGTTCTTTGCATGTGATTTGAATCAAATAGCATCTTTTTAGTGAACAGAAAACTTTTTCATTAGTAATATAAATGCTATAAGAGCTAATTACTAATAACAAAAATGGAATGGCTGAGAAACCTCCTATTGGCTTTTAGACTCTGAGTATTCTTAGTATTGGACATTGTCAATAATTATCATGACTAAAGTTTAAAAAATATTTCAACACGCTTTCGCATATTGTTAGTGGTTTGGAGATCATCTGAGTGTTCTTTCGTTTAAAGAGATAAAATGATATTCAGAATAAAGTTTTTAGAGATCTACATCAAATACTATAAGGGGAACATGATGTTTAATCTCTCTAAAAGGTCAAAGGTTCAAAAACTGATTCTAGCTGTTGCACTTCTAGAGATTTTCATTGGACTATCTCACTTAACCCATGCTTACTATGTGAAGCTCACTTGGGAGTACGATGAGTTTGTATATGATTGGGATGATGTGGGAGGAAATGATGGAGTATTCTGGACACTCTGGGGACTTTTAACATTGTTATTTTCATTTGCTGAAGTTAGTAAAATAAAAATTGCTACCTCATTTGTGCTGTTGATTCCAGCTTTCTGGGGGGCCCTGATTATGTTAAGCTTGGTTACGGCCCTCCTTAAAGAGTTTGACTTTAGCATTTTCACGCCTTTTGTTTTATTGCATGGAATCTTGTTCTTTGTCTCTCTTCCTACTCTGACTTTTCTTTGGAAAAGTTCATAACCTACTAAAGACCATCAAAGAGTTGGAGGGATGAAAATGAGAAGAGCTGTGGTATTATTTAGTGGAGGTCTTGACAGTACTGCTTGCCTCTATTGGGCAAAAAAGAATTATGATGAGGTTATTATGCTCACTATAAACTATGGTAGCAATGAGGAAAGAGTTACAAATAAAGTCGCGGAGTTTTTCTCTAAAGAACTCAATGTTCCATTAAAAATCGTTGGGCTTGAGTTCCTCGAAGAGTTTTCCAAGCTTCGTGGAACCACACTAGTAGGCGGAGAAACACCAAAAGTGACTGCTCAAGAGCTTGAGAATCTAGAAATAGCACAAGAAACGGCAAAAAGTGTTTGGGTGCCTGCTAGAAACGTTGTACTTATAGCAGTAGCAGCATCTCTCTTGGATGCCCTTGGTGGTGGAGATATAATTGTAGGTTTCAACGCGGAAGAAGGTATGACATTTCCCGATAATACTCCTGAATTCGTTGAAAAAATGAACAATATGTTAAAATATGGATCAATGAGTGATGTCAAAGTAGTTGCACCGCTAATAGGGTTGGACAAAAAAGGAATAGCAAGACTTCTGAAAGAATTTGGTGCGAAGTATGAGTATTCCAATTCCTGTTATATGCCTAAAGGGTTTACAGAAGATGGAAAGCCGATTCATTGTGGGGAATGTGAAAGCTGTATAAGGAGACATCGTGGTCTTATTGATAGTATAGGGGAAGATAGGACAGTTTATAGAGTGCAACCAAGAATCTAAGAGCTTAGCGATATGTTTGGATCTCCTTTAGCTTTTAAATTTTCTAAAAATTAAAAGTGTCATGAAAAGTTGTAACTTACAAGTTATAACTTATGCAGTTCAACGTCCTACTACCTGAAATTTTTCCTCCTAGGGTGAAAGGGAGGTTAGTAGATCTTCAAAGGGCTTTTTAAAACTCTACTCTCTTCTTTATTATTTCTTCTGGCCTAATGACACTTATACCCGTTTGCTTTCCGAGAACTTCTATCCAAACGTACCAATCGGGATTAGTGAGATCAACATTGGCGTTTAGAGTCTCCTTTATTTTTGCTCCAAGTTCAATTTCTATTTCTTTCCCGGAAGATATCCAGTTACCTCTTCTTTTACACCTAACTGCAAAACTCTCGGTTTCTTTAATACGTTCTTTAGCCATTTCGAAGGCTTCTTCCATTATTACTTCCTTTTTACTCATGACTAATTTCTCTAGAGGTAGAACTTTAAAAATAGCTGTAGTGTCAAACTCCTTTATCCTTTCCAATGCTTCATCTTTTTCGAGACGTGTTTTGACTATTAACACTCCTCTCCACTTTGCACGTCTAACTCTTGCATCTCCAAGAGCCCATTCAAGCTCGAGAGCAGCATCACCCTCTCTTCCACCAGGTACTGTTACAAGCAGTGTGGTCATTTTCTTCACCTCTATGGACAAGTTTATATATCCTCTTACTTAAAATTTAAACTTGGTGGGTAAAATGGAAAGGCCTAGCACACTTAAAGTTTATTCCCCTCCATCTTATGAAGTATATGGTCTAGCAAAAAATCCTTTTGAACAATTGGCAAGTGAAGGAATAGAAGACGTAGAGAGTATACATGTTTACCAAGAGGTGGATATGCGCTTATCCATGATAATCTCAGAGGTGATTGGGAATAAAAGTTCAATAGCATTTTCTTTAGTGGGTCCTTTAGGAATGGGGAAAACCCAGAGACTTAAAAGTATTCATAAAACTATATCAGAGCAAGGAGGAAAGGCAATTTATATTAAAGTGGATACAAATGATATCTTAAAACTCACGCGAGACATGTTTAATGGGTTAAAGCCACCAAAAACCAGGACCAATATCTTTCTTGAAAATCTCTCCAGAAAGTTAGGTTTTATAGATCGTCTTGAAAAGATGTTATCTTCAACTAAAGAGTACAAATCGAGAGATATTGCTGAAATGCTGACAAAGGAATTGAGTAAGTATCCTTATTCTACAGTGCTTCTTGATGAGTTGGAAAATATGCAAACGGCAAGTGAAGAAGAAAAGATTCTCTTTTTTGAAATGTTAAGGCACTTTATAAGCAACATGCCTCCTGGATGTATCGTTGGTTTTGCCTGTATACCTGACGCCTATGAGGAGTACTCAAAAATTTTCCCCGCCTTTTTTATGAGATTGCATTATGAATTTAAGTTAAGACCAATGAGTCTTGATGAAACTTTTGAACTCGTTAAGAAGAGGCTTAATAAAGTTAGAATTAGAGATACCGACGATCCGGTGTATCCATTTACTGATGAGGCAATAAGACTTATTCACCAACTTGCAAAGGGCAATCCGAGACAAATCTTAAGGCTTCTCCATTATGTATTAAGTGAGGCCAGTAAACATAAATTTGACCCAATAGATGACTATGTGGTTACAACCATACTGGAGGAGCCCAAGAACTTGGAAGAATATTTGATGAGAATACCAAAAGATTACAGAGATTTAGTAGAAACTATAGTATACCAGTTCAATGGAGGGCCGGCGAGTTATATTCAGATAGCTAAAGAAGTGAAAAAGCCAGGAGTTCAAGTTTATGACCACTTAGAAGAACTAATAAGATTGGGCTTTTTAGTAGGAGATCCGAAGGGGAATTACAAAGTTCCAGACTATGTTAGAAAATTCCTTGAGGAGCAAGAGGTGGAGGAAAAGCAATGAATTATAATGGCCATGTTCTCAGTGGCCTTCTAACTTATCCCTTAGCAGTTTTTTTTGCATCTTTTCTAAAACAATATGCAAATATTCCGTTTGAATTGAGTTTGATGGCAATGATTTTTGGGTATGGTGTTTATGTTCTTGGAGCTGATTTACCTGATCTTGATCACCCAGAGGCACTAATACATAGAGGAATAAAACCTATAGTTTCAGTATTCGTAGGCAGTGCGGTATTCGTTAGGGTTAGAGATTATGTTTTGTTCGGAAATAAGACTTGGATGGATGAGAGTGTTGCATGGGTAGTAGGAGCTCTTTTTGCAGTAGGGGCGTGGTATGCCTTTTCTGCCGTACTTCCAAAACATAGAGGAATAGTACACTCTATTACCTTTGCCACAATCTATGGTTTATCCATCTTTGCCTTATGTAGGTATGGCCTCGTTTTTAAATTTGGAGAGGCTTTATTTGTGGGGTTTGTAGCCTTTCTAGGGTATGTTCTTCACTTAATAGTGGATAAAGAGGTGAAATTAATTTAGTTCCCAAAGTTGTTCCATAATGTTTTTAAGTATTCAACCAAAAGTTGCAAACTGGAGGTGGGAAGATGTTCAGTTTGGGAGGTTTATCACAAGGCAGCATTGACGAGACAAAGACTTGGGACGTTCTAATAATTGGAGCAGGTCCTGCAGGATTTACAGCAGCCATATATTCAGCTCGTTATGGATTTGATACATTGATAATCTCAAAGGACATAGGGGGAAATGTTGCTCTCACAGACATCATTGAAAATTATCCTGGATTTCCAGATGGAGTGAAAGGCTCTGAACTAGCTAATAGAATGCATGAACAAGTAAAAAAGCTTGATGTGCCAATAATTTTTGATGAAGTAGAGAGGATAGATCTGGCAGAGTGCGCTTACTACGAAGGCCCATGTAAATTTGAAGTGAAAACAAAAAATGGGAAGGTCTACAAAGCCAGGAGTGTTATAATAACGGTGGGAGCCGAACCTAGAAAGCTTAGGGTTCCAGGGGAAGATAAATTCTATGGAAGAGGTGTTAGTTACTGTGCAACGTGTGATGGTCCCCTATTTAAAGGCAAGGATGTTATAGTTGTAGGTGGAGGGAATACTGCACTTCAGGAGGCCTTATATCTTAATGAAATCGGGGTTAATGTAACCCTAGTACACAGGAGAGAGCAGTTTAGAGCAGACAAAATACTTCAAGATAGATTCAGGCAGAAAGGAATTCCTACATTGTTGAACACCGTCGTTGTAGAAATCAAGGGGGACAAAAAAGTTGAAAGCGTTGTATTGAAGAACGTTAAGACTGGCGAGATATTTGAGAAAAAAGTCGATGGAGTATTCGTTTTCATAGGTTACGAGCCAAAAACTGATTTTGTTAAGCATTTGGGTATTACAGACGAACAAGGGTACATACCTGTTGACATGTACATGAGAACAAAGATAAAAGGGCTTTTTGCTGCGGGCGATATAACAAATGTATTCAAGCAAATTGCAGTCGCAGTTGGCCAGGGAGCCGTTGCAGCAAACTCTGCAAAGGACCTCTTGGAAAATTGGAAATCTCAGGTACAAGAAGAATAAATTCTTTTTGTGAATTTATTTTGCAACTTTTTCTTTTGGTTTTATTGCAAAACTACTTCTTCTTTTTCACGAATCCCGAAACTTTTTCGACCAAAAGTAGCTTTTAGTGAACATAAAATTATATAGGTGGAAAATATTCTATACAACGGTGAGCAAACATGGTGAAGGGACCTCAGGTTAAAGAAATTCCGGGAGCAAAAGCTAGGGAAATAATAGAGAAGCACCACAAGTACATGGCCACAACGACAAACGATCCAAATGAGTATTTCCTTGTTATAGAGAGGACCGAGGGGAACTACTGGATTGATGTGGATGGGAACAGGATTCTTGATTTCTCTTCTGGAATAGGTGTTCTTAACGCGGGTCTTAGAAACCCAAAGGTTGTTGAGGCTCTAAAGGAACAACTCGATAAGTTGATTCATGGGGCTGGAACTGACTACTATAATCCTTATCAAGTTGCATTGGCTGAAAAACTTGATAGCATTGCCCCAGGAGATTTTGAAAAGAAGACATTTCTCTCAAATAGTGGAACCGAGGCTAATGAGGCGGCTATAAAAATCGCAAAGTGGTCTACCCAAAGAAAACTCTTCATAGCATTTATCGGCGCGTTTCATGGAAGAACACATGGTACAATGAGTCTAACTGCAAGTAAACCTGTTCACAGGTCAAGAATGTTCCCAACAATGCCTGGTGTTGAACATGTACCATATCCAAACCCTTACAGAAACCCCTGGCATATTGATGGTTATGAGGAGCCAGATGAGCTTGTTAATAGAGTTCTTGAATACATAGAAGACTACCTCTTTGCTCATTATGTACCTCCTGAAGAGGTCGCTGGAATAATATTTGAGCCAATTCAAGGAGAAGGGGGTTATGTAGTACCACCAAAGAATTTCTTCAAGGAACTCAAGAAGCTTGCTGAGAAGCATGGGATACTGCTCATGGATGACGAAGTTCAGATGGGAATGGGAAGAACAGGTAAAATGTTTGCAATAGAACACTTTGGAGTAGCTCCAGACACTATAAGCCTTGCAAAGGCTCTTGGTGGGGGAGTTCCAATTGGTGCAACCATCTTCAGAAAAGATCTAGACTTTGGAATTTCGGGAGTTCACAGCAACACTTATGGAGGAAATGCCCTTGCATGTGTGGCTGCTTTGACAGTTATTGACGAGCTTGAAAATGGGCTACTCGAGAATGCTCAAAAACTTGAACCACTATTTAAAGAGAGACTTCAAGAAATGTATGATAAATACGAGATTATTGGTGATGTTAGGGGTCTTGGTCTTGCATGGGCCATTGAATTCGTAAAAGACAGAAAGAGCAAAGAGTACGCAAGTAACGAAAGAAACCAAGTTGTAGTTGAAGCCCTCAAGAGGGGCCTTGCAACACTTGGTTGCGGAAAGAGTGCCTTAAGGTTGATCCCACCACTTACAGTTGATGAAGAAGAGGCCAAGATTGGTTTGGACATTCTCGAAGAGGCCATTAAGGCTGTTGTTGGCTGATTTCTATTCTTTTTTCTTCTACTTTTATGTTCTTGCGTTTTTGAGAGAAAAATTTTTAAACCTTTATCTCAAGTTTTAACTTGAAAAATAAATAAAGTGAGGTGATGACAATGGCGATTGAGGCAGTAGCCCCATATGCCAAATGGATTATAATTGCTGTGGCAGTGCTTTATTTTGCTTACTTGTTCATACTTAAGAAAAGAGTATTTGAGGTTGCAGTCGGAGTGGCCCTTTCCGGAGTAATGGCGGCTCTTGTTGCAGTGGTTACAATGGCAATTCAGGTGCCTACTCCTTTGACCAGTGGATACATCAACATTGGAGATACCATGGTAATGTTGGTAGCCGTTCTTTTTGGTCCTACCATAGGAGCCTTTGCCGGTGGTTTTGGATCGGCAATGGCAGACATTATAACTGGCTATGCTCATTGGGCACCGTTTACTTTGGTAATAAAAGGTGTAGAAGGATTCGTTATAGGATATATTACCTCCAAGAAAGATGATTTCACTGCAATACTCCTTGCAACGATCCTTGGTGGAGGTTTAATGGTTCTTGGCTACTTTTTTGTAGAAGTCTACGTTTATGGATGGGGTGGAGCCATAGCAGAGATTCCTGGAAATACTCTCCAAGCAGTCACTGGTATTGTGGTTGGCGGTGGCTTGGGACATGTTATAAAAAGAAGAATAAAGGATGTATTGGTCTCTCTCCAAATTTAGAGCTTTTGTATTTCTTCCATTTCTTCCCAGAACTCTTTTTCTTCCATTAATGGTTCTAGTGACACCCGTCTTGAGGCTTTTCGGAGATGTCCTATAAACCGTGGGTCCCCGATTATTGCATCACAGTTTAATTCTTCCACAATGTATACCTTTAGATTGAGATCTTTCAGCTCTTTCATGCCTTTTTCTGCGAATTTAGGGCCTATTAATGCGATTTTTGGCTGAAAACCATCCTCTTCTATTTCTCTTATAACAGTTGTTAAAAGTCTTAAAAGTTCACTCATTTCTTGCCCCTTCGACAATTTTTACACCACTTGAAGTACCTATTCTATTCGCCCCTGCTCGTATCATTTCTATGGCCTGTTTGTAAGTTCTTATACCCCCTGCTGCTTTGACACCTACTTTTTCTCCAACTATTTTGCGCATTAGTTTTACATCTTCAATAGTAGCTCCACCAGTTCCAAAACCGGTTGAAGTCTTAACAAAATCAGCTCCAGCTTCCACGGCAAGTTTGCATGCAATCTCTTTTTCTTCCTCAGTTAAATAGCATGTCTCAATAATTACTTTGACTATTGCTCCCTTTTCATGTGCTACTTTAGTAACGTCCTCTATATCCTTCTTGACATATTCGTAGTCTTTATCCTTCAATGCTCCAATATTGATCACCATGTCAAGCTCATCTGCTCCATTTTCGAGAGCTTTTTTTGCTTCAAAAACCTTTACTTCTGTGGGTGTTGCTCCTAGAGGGAACCCTATTACACTTGCTACCTTGATATCTGTACCTTTGAGGTGCTCTTTTGCTAGTTTTACTCTATATGGATTTACACAGACTGCATAAAATCCATACTTCTTCGCTTCTTCACATAGTTTTATTATATCTTCCTTAGTTGCATAAGATTTTAGGTTTGTATGGTCAATATATTTGGCAATGTTCATCTTCGTCACCTCTGCTGGATTTTGGTACTAATCTCTTTTAGGCTTTTCACCCAAAGGCTTTAAAATCCCTACCCTTTAATTCCCTCGGGAGGGTAAAATGGCGATAGGCTACATCGTAACTTTTGGTCTCTTTGTCCTAGGTTTGGCAATGTTGATCAAGGGAAGTGATTTATTTGTAGAAGCTGCAACAAGAGTGGCCAAAGGATTTGGAGTTAGCGAGTTTTTAATAGCCTTAGTGTTGGCTAGTATTGCCACAACGCTTCCAGAGGTTACAACCTCTGCAATAGCGGCTTATAGGGGTTTTAGTGATATAGCACTTGGAAATGCCATTGGAAGTGCGTTGGCAAATATTGGTCTGATTTTAGGTGTCTCATCCCTTATAATGCCACTTAATGTGGATAAAATAGCGTGGAAAAACTCTCTTTTTATGATTGTTGTTACTCTCTATGCATGGTTTTTGATGAGAGATCTATTGATTTCAAGAGTTGAAGGGTTTTCTTTGATCTTGATCTATGTTGGATTTCTCTATTACCTCTATAAAAAGCATATAACTTTCGAAGAAGCCAAAGAAGGGAAAGGGAATCCCAAAAAAGAGATTGCAATCTTGTTTGCGAGTGGGTTAATCGTAGTTATTGGGGCCAGACTTGTGGTAGACAGCGCTGTCAAGATTGCCACGGCTTTGGGAGTTCCAAAGGTTGTCATTGGATTGACACTGGTCTCTATAGGAACTTCCCTTCCAGAATTCGCAAATTCATTAACTGCTACGTTAAAGAAAATCCCCAATATAAGTGTTGGAAATGTCGTTGGAGCAAACATATTAGACATCCTAATGGTAATTGGTATTGCAGCATTAATCAGGCCTATAAAGGTAGATCACACGATTTATACTTTTAGTGCTCCATTAACGTTGCTTGTAATGGGAATACTCGCTATTTCTCTAAGGCTTAACAACAGGGTAGGACGAAAAACAAGTGTCGTGCTTTTAGTTCTCTATGCATACTTTATTTATGCTCTCTATTTCTAGCTCACAGGACACAACATTCGTAGATAATTTCAATATCCCTTATTTTCTTTGCCCATTCAATAATTTTTCTTGGTGGATTTGTTATTCGGTCAACCCCTATTAATATGGCTCCCTTGTCGAATTCTAAACGCCATTTCCCAAGGGGTCTCATGCATCCAATGCTTAGCTCTCCATTGAACGTGTCCCGTGCATATTTAACAACCTCTAAGGATTTGCTCACAGATGGAGGGGTTGTGTTTTCCATTTCAGTACCCCTAGTAGGTATTAGAACATCAAGAACAAGAACATCAACCGGATAGTGGGCAAGTAATTCAATGGCTTTATACTCCCACCAAATTTTCCCAAAATCAAGACCCACTGTTATATGAGGGGCAACTTTAATTCCATTTGATGTCAATAGCTCAATTATTCTAAGATAATCTTCAACTCGTTTCTTGATTTTGTACACTCTTTTGATGACATCATCTTCACCAACAAAGTCTAGAGAAACCACATCAACGTATCTTAACCACTCTAAGTCACTTTCATCGATGAACCCCACATGGGCATTGAGCTTGAGCTTTGTTTCTTTTTTTATTTGTTTTATCTCATCGGTGTATATGTCTAAAGGTACTTTTAGTCTTGAATCCATTCCCCCACTTAAGAGACACCCTTTGTATCCTTCTTTTTCTAAGTTCTTACAGTACTCTACAAGGTTTGATTTTTCAACTTTTTTCATACTCTCAAGATAGTGCTTTCCACAATGAGCACAGTTTAGTGCGCAGTAATTTCCCGTAAGTGAAAGAGAGGGAAAGGAGATTCCAGGAATATAAACTTTAAGCTTTTTCACATGAATCACTCCTCATTAACAGTTGCTTCTATTTCTTCCACATTTTCTAGAATTTCTTCTTCCTCATCTTCAAGAAGGAATTGTTCTTCAAATCTTTCTTCTATGCTAATTCTCCTCCTTTCTTTCATAGTTAATTTTTCGGCTTCGGCTACCATACTCAAAAGAACCGCAGCTAATCTGGCAGCAGTTTCAGTTCTCATGGACGCTTTTGCTTCACTCTCCCCATTATGAATAATCATGCTTATGTTGGCTGGTCTAAACTTGCCATGTTCATCAGTGCGGGCTTCCCACAAGCTTAAAGCAATATACTTATCTTTTGCTCCCATGTAGACTCTTATAGTGTATCTTGGCTTGTTTGCCATCTTTTTCACCATCAGATACTGGAGACCTAATAATAAAAGTCTTTTGAAAAAACCTTTAAAAACATGTGAAGAATTCTATAACACCCAATGAAGAGTTCAGCCTTACCTGATTCGTGATGAAGGAGTGACGGACTGAGGGATCCAATTGTGGTGATATCATGGAAACCATTTACAAGCCCCTAATAGTGAGTATTGTAGGAAATATTGTTCTGGGTATTGTGAAGATTATTGTGGGTGTCCTTTATTCAAGTTTGGCTTTGATATCAGATGGGATTCATTCTCTCTCAGATGTGGTGACTAGTATTATAGGATATCTTGGAGTTAAAATTGCTTCAAAACCGGCAGATCAGAGCCATCCGTTTGGGCATTCGAGATTTGAGTCTCTTTTTGCATTTTTCATGGGCGTGTTGCTATTCTTAGTGGCCTATGAGATAGGGAGAGACGCTTTGGGGAGAATTATTGAAAGATACGCAATTGAGGTAAATGCTCTTATGATTGGGATTACAATAGTTTCCATAATTTCCAAAGAAATGATGACTCAGTACTCTCTGAGGGTTGGAAAAAAACTTGGGAATCAGATAGTTATTGCTGATGCATATCACCACCGAAGCGATGCTCTAAGTAGTGTAGTTGTTTTAGTTGGTCTTTTCCTTCAAAAGTTTGGGATTTCTTATGGGGATTCTCTAGCAGGCATTATCGTAGCATTTTTTATTGCAAAAGTTGCCTTTGATATAGTTGTCAAAAATATAAATCACTTGACTGGAGTCTCTCCGCCAGAAGATATTTACAGGAGGATAGAAGAGAAAGTGATGAGTGTTAAGGGAGTTAAAGGGATGCATGATTTAAGAGCACATTATGTAGGTCCGAGATTGCACGTGGAGGTACATATAGAAGTACCGCCAGAACTCACTCTTAAAGAAGCTCACGATATAAGTGAAGAAGTTAAAAAAAGGATTGAAGAAGTAGAAGAAGTTGAGACTGCCTTTATTCATATAGATATTAAAGGTGTAACGGAGTAGGAGAAGGATGAAGATTAAGGATCTATTGAAAAATATAATTCATCAGGAAAATGAACTTTACAACTTGTACAAGCTTGGAGAAACTTTTGCAACCTATGAAAATCCCTCTTTAGTTGATCACTTCCAATGGCTTGCAAGCGAAGAATTAAGGCATAGACATACGATAGAGAGATTTCTCGAAGAGAATGCTCTAGAGAGAACGGCAGTCATAGATTATTTAGATGTATTAAGTCTAGAACCCTATTTCCAAGATACTCGAGCAGAGCCAAAGACTCTTGAAAATCTGGTTTTGGAAGCATTAATAAGGGAGAAACATAGTTATGAACTTTACAAGAAGCTTAGTGAGATAGTGGAAGGGGGTTTAAGAGATATATTTCAAATGATGAGCCAAGAAGAACTGAGACATGGTTATAGATTGAAAATTATATATGAAGGGTTGACCAAATAAGTTGGATAAAATATCCGACTTACTTGTTTCTTACTTTTTATTATTCCGACAGAGGTAACCAATAGTATTTGTCATGTTGGCAATTCCCACCAGAGTAAGATATATGTACCTTAGATACTCATTATCCTATACTGATACTTTTACTAAGGTATCACAAATGGTAAAATAATATGACAGGGGTGTTTATATGGTAGTTGAAAAAGTGATGAAAAGAGATGGTAGAATAGTACCTTTCGATGAGAGCCGTATAAGATGGGCTATACAAAGGGCAATGTGGGAAGTTGGGGTAAGAGATGACGAACTCCTTGATAGAATTGTTAAGGATGTTATTAATAGAATTAATGAACTTTATGATGGAGAAGTTCCACATATTGAGAATATTCAAGATATAGTAGAACTTGAGTTAATGCGCAATGGTCTTTTTGAAGTTGCTAAGGCTTATATACTCTACAGAAAGAAAAAAGCTGAAATAAGAGAAGAGAAGAGAAAAATTCTTAACAAAGAAAAACTAGATGAAATAGACAAACGTTTTTCAATAAATGCCCTTAGAGTTTTGACTAGTAGGTATTTGATAAGAAATGAGGAAGGTAAAGTAATAGAAAGTCCAAAAGAGCTTTTTGAGAGAGTCGCAACTTTAGCTGCAATTCCTGATCTTCTCTATGATGAGAGAGTTTTTTCAAAGGAGGGTGGTTATACACAGGATCTAAAGAAAGTTGAGTATTACCTTCAAAACTTTGAGGAGTTTGCAGGAGTATACAGCATAGGGAGATTCAGGCTCAATAAGTATCACTTTGAAAGAATGATAAGCTTATACAAGGAACTTGCAGAGAAAGGTAAAATGAAAGTAAGCATTGATGAATTTTTGGGAATGCTGGAGCATGGAGAGTTTGAAAAGTATGAAGAAGTTGTTGAAGAGTACTTTAACTTAATGGTTAACCAAGTGTTTATGCCTAATACTCCTGCCCTCATAAACTCTGGCAGACCTCTGGGAATGCTATCTGCTTGTTTTGTTGTGCCCATAGAGGATGACATGGAGAGTATAATGAAAGCAGCCCATGATGTAGCAATAATACAAAAAATGGGTGGGGGAACTGGAATTAATTTTTCAAAACTAAGGCCAGAAGGAGATTTAGTTGGAACAACAACTGGCGCAGCATCAGGCCCTGTATCCTTTATGCACCTTATAGATGCGGTTAGTGATGTTATAAAGCAGGGGGGTGTTAGAAGAGGCGCGAACATGGGCATCTTAGAAGTCTGGCATCCAGATATCGAGAAGTTCATACATGCAAAAGAACAAAATGTTGGAACAAATGTATTGAGTAACTTTAACATTAGCGTTGGTTTGTGGAGAGACTTTTGGGAGGCCCTTAAGGAGGGCAAGAAATATCCTCTAATTAATCCTCGCACTGGAAAGAAAGTGAAAGAGATCGATCCCAAGAGTCTTTTTGAGGAATTGGCATATATGGCCTGGGCAAAGGCAGATCCGGGAGTTGTATTTTTTGATGTGATAAATAAAAGAAACGTTTTAGAGCCTGCAAAAGGAGAAAAAATCCGTGCAACCAACCCTTGTGGGGAAGAGCCTCTCTATGACTACGAATCATGTAATTTAGCCTCCATAAACCTTGCAAAATTTGTAAAGTACGATGATGAAGGAAAACCATACTTCGATTGGGACGAGTATGCTAAGGTTATAATGAAAGTGGCCAAGTATCTTGACAATGCTATAGACGTGAATAAATTCCCATTACCAGAGATAGACTATTACACCAAGCTCACAAGAAGAATAGGCGTTGGAATGATGGGTTTAGCTGATGCACTCTTTAAACTTGGCATTCCATACAACAGTAAGGAAGGGTATGACTTTATGCGTAAAGCTACGGAGTACCTAACTTTCTATGCTTATAGATACAGTGTGGAAGCAGCAAAACAAAGAGGCCCGTTTCCACTCTATAAACTGAGTAAATATCCCGAGGGTGAGTTACCAATTGAGGGATATTACCACAAGGAGATATGGAATCTCCCATGGGATGATCTCGTTGAAGAAATCAAAGAGTATGGCGTGAGAAATGCCATGGTGACTACATGTCCACCAACTGGCAGTGTTAGCATGATAGCAGATACATCTAGTGGAATTGAACCAATATTTGCTTTGGTTTACAAGAAGAGTGTAACAGTTGGAGAATTTTACTATGTAGATCCAGTCTTTGAGGCAGAACTTAAAAAGCGGGGACTTTATACTGATGAACTATTACAGAGGATAAGTGATAATTATGGAAGTGTGCAAGGGCTTGAAGAAATTCCAGAGGATATGCAGAGGATATTTGTAACAGCCATGGATATTCATTGGCTTGATCATCTCCTTGCTCAGGCTAGTATTCAGCTCTGGCTTACTGATAGTGCAAGTAAAACAATAAACATGCCAAATGACGCGACTGTTGAAGACGTTAAGGCTGCTTACCTCTTGGCCCACGCACTAGGGTGTAAAGGAGTTACAGTATATAGAGATGGAAGTTTAAGTGTTCAGGTTTATAGCGTAGAGGGAGAAAAGAAGAAAAGAGCCCCAGTAAAACCAAGTGAGTATGCAAAGAGGATACTCAAAGAAATTGTTGAAAGTGAATCTTGGCTCAAGAAGTTCGTAAATGTTGAAGCGATAATTGATGGTACAAATGGGAAGGGCATGCCCACTTTTTCCCTAAGCAATCACAAAGGAACCTTAAATCCTACAAAAAGTGGGGTTGATGAGAGGAAAATAAAAGAACTCCTTGGAATAGCTTATTGTCCTGTCTGCTATGAGCATGGAGGGGAAGTTGTAGAACTTAGGATGGAAAGTGGATGCGCCACTTGTCCTAAATGTGGCTGGAGTAAATGTGTTATCTCTTAGGCTTTTCTTTTAACTATTTATAGAGGATGAAACATTGGCTTTCAGGATGGGTGGGTCACTGAACGCTGGGTTTTTAAACCATGACTCTTTTACTTTACCATATATCATAGGAGGGTGAGAAAATGGATAAAGTTTATCTCACATGGTGGCAGGTTGATAGAGCTATATTCTCACTGGCTGATGTTCTACGGGATTACAAACCAGATGTTATTATAGGAATAGCGAGAGGTGGATTGATCCCTGCAGTAAGACTTAGCCATATCCTAGGGGAAGTGGAGCTTAAAGTAATTGACGTAAAATTCTATAAGGGGATTGATGAAAGAGCTGAGAGGCCCACAATAACAATCCCCATTCATGGGGACATAGAAGGGAAAAAAGTAATAATAGTAGATGATGTTAGTGATACAGGAAAAACGCTCCAGGTAGTCATTGAGGAGGTTAAAAAGAGGGGGGCAAAGGACATTAAGGTAGCGTGTTTGGCCATGAAGCCATGGACTTCAGTTGTACCGGACTTTTATGTGTTTAGGACAGATAAATGGATTGTGTTCCCCTGGGAGGAATTCCCGGTGGTGGCTAGGGAATGAGGGCTTTTATAGCCATCGAGATAAATGATGAAGTCAGACAAAAGTTAGTTGAGGTTCAAGAAAGGATAAAAAAAGCTAAGGCTGCAAAAATTAAGTTCGTTGAGCCAGAAAACCTCCATCTTACTTTAAAATTCTTAGGAGAAATAACAGAGGAACAAGCAGAAGATATTAAAAGGATTCTTGAATCTATTGCAAAGGAACATCCCAAACATGAGGTTAATGTAAAGGGGATAGGGGTCTTTCCTAGTTACAATTATGTACGAGTTATCTGGGCAGGGATTGAGGGAGATGAAATTATAAAAAAGATTGCTCAGAAAATAGACAATGCTCTTTTTAACCTTGGATTTAAAAGGGAGAAAAATTTTGTCTCTCACGTTACAATAGGAAGAGTAAAATTTGTAAAGGACAAAGTAGAGCTTATGTTAGTCTTAAAAGAGCTTGCTGCTCAGGAATTTGGTCGTTTTAATGTTGAGGCAATAGAACTTAAAAAGAGTACTTTAACCCCCAAAGGCCCAATATATGAAACTCTTGCAAGATTTGAGCTTCAAGATTAGGTGTCTTTGATGGAATTACTGAAAGAAGTTTTGAGTATGATAAAACCCTCTGAGGAAGAGAAGAAGGTAGTTAGTGCTGTAACTGAGGCAGTTTTTCAAATTGCGAAAGACGAAATTGATAACTACAACCTTGACATAGTCCCGTATCTTGTGGGGTCGATCGCAAAAGATACTTACCTTTCAGGGGATCATGACATTGACCTTTTCTTGGCATTCCCCACTAATACTTCCCTCGAAGAGCTGAAGAAAACAGGACTGGAACTTGCTAAGGCAATTGGAAGAAAACTCGATACTTATGAAATTGCTTACGCGGAACATCCCTATGTAAAGGCCACTTATAAAGGATTTGAAGTTGATTTGGTACCGTGTTATAATGTGGAGAACTGGAAAGAAGTTAGAACAGCAGTTGACAGATCTATTCTACATACAAAATGGATCATTGAGCATTTAGACGGAAAAAATGATGAAGTGAGGCTCCTTAAGAGATTTCTTAAAGGAATAAATGTTTATGGGAGTGAAGTGTACATTAGAGGGTTCTCAGGGTATCTAACGGAACTCCTGATTATTAAGTATGGTTCATTTATGAAGTTGATTGAAGATATTGAATTTCTAGGAAAAAGCAAAATAGTTGACCTCGGGGGGTGGATTAGAAAGGAACCTGAAATAGCATATAAGACTATAGAAAGAGAGAGTGAGAGTCCTCTTATAGTTATAGATCCTGTAGATCCCAGAAGGAATGTGGCATCAGCCTTGAGTTGGGAAAAATTTGGGGTATTTTACTTTAAGGCTAGAGAATTTAGAGAGGGCCCGAGGCTGGAATTCTTCTTTCCTCCAGAGAAAAAAACTGGTAATTATAGAGGTCTGCTTAGGGAAAAAGGAACAAACTTGGTAACCATTCTTTTCCAAAAGCCAGATCTTGTTGATGATATTTTGTTGCCTCAACTGGAGAAAAGTGCAAGAGGACTTGAAAAGGTATTAAAAAAGAAGGGATTTGTTGTTGTTGATATCAACTGGGGGTACATGGAGAAAGCGTTTATAATGCTCGAGGTTGATAAAGTTCACAGACCAAGGATATCTCTAAAGATAGGTCCGGAGTTTCTTACTGAGAGTGGAGTTGAATTCTATAAAAGAAATAAAAAAGTATGGATAAGAGGGAAAAGACTCTATTCTGAAAAAGAGGTCACTGAAAATATTGTGGATGTTATTAAAGAACTTTTTATAAAAAATCAAGTTGCCTTAGGAAGAAGTATTAAAAAGGAGATAATTAACAGTGATATTCTTGTTAATTTTGTTCCTCCTAAGCTCGAAAAAGAGGCATATCTCTTTTTAAGTAAAGAAAAGTGGAATGTAAAAGGTTAAACTTTTGCTCTATGTTCACACCATTCCTTGTTTTCCCAATCTCCATGCATTTCTCCGGAAATATGGCCTGTATCTGCAACAGCCTTTTTCATATCATAGAGGGCCTCCAAAGCATTTCTTATGTCTTTAGGAAGATCTTCCCTTCCAACATATAAAGCAGCTCGTGTAATCACATTGTAATTACAGTTTGGAACTTCGCTCTTTAGGCTGTCAAACCATGCTTTTTCACTAGTTTCCCAGCCCTCTAGACCAGGCATTTTGAAAAGTTCATAATCATAATAAAGCTGTGCGAATGCTAGGAGTTTCATATACTCTAGGAGAATGTAATTTGCTCTTTCGTGCATGTTCTCATCGATGTAGACCTTCATGAGTTCTATGAGAGCTTTACTTATTGCAGCCACGTTTTCAAAAGTGACTCTTGTATCTAAGTTTTCCCAAAATCTTGGATCTGAGTGATTTGCAAGGAGCATTAGGTAATATATTCTTCCGAGCTTTAAGGCAAGAGTCGGGTCAAGATCTTTTAGAGGCTCTATGACATAGTCCACAGTAGTGTCCATTTCAAAGTATTCATAATGTTCTCTGAAGAATATTCTCGAATACCTTATCAAGAACCCCTTTATTTCATCGATACTAGCCTCAGGAAGATATTTGTGAATCATGTCAATTACACCAAAGCGTATGCTTCTGTTGAGTTCTCTAAATAGTTTTGTGAATGCATATTTCCAAAGTTGAGATATTTTTTGTTTTTTGTAGAATCTGTGGATTACTTTACCATCTTCTCTTCTCATACCAACCCATCGTATATCACTCGTTCTTCCGTCTATGCTTAGGTCGTAATAGTCGCTCCAGCTGGAGTAGTCTTTTACATTTATTCTGAAATATTCGCTACATTCTCCTTCTAAGCATTTGAACTCTCCACTTTTCTTCTTTCTGACGAATTCTACTGTATTTATTGTCTCAACATTCTTCTCTTCAAGTTTTGTTACCCATGCAAGAAATCTATCAAGTTGTTGTGGATTAGCAAGGAGGGCCTCAAGATCGCTTGCCAGGTAAACCAAGTATGGAATTTTTGCATTCTCCTTGAAGACATCTATCCTTCCTTCAACAACTCCTCTAACTAGACCGTTGATATCTAATGTATTAAAAGCAAATGCATCACTTAGTTGATGGTCTCTTCCAAAAACATATGCTACTTTATCATTGCATTTATATGTGTTACAGGAAAACTTAGCCTGAGGGAAGTTTAATCCTACAAACTGCCTTTCGTCAAGCAAGAATACTATATCTTTGGTAGTGGATTCGGCAATAATTTTAGCAGTCTCCCTTGTTATCACATTTTCTGGAAGCCAATACCCCACAACATCTTTGTTCTTAGTGAAAGGTTCATAAAAGTCAAAAGAAACTTTTGCGAGTATCGCTTGCTCAAAAACACTTAAGTGTGGCATTATAGGGTGAAAAGGAGTTGTTGGCACGGCTTCCACCTTATTCATGAGTAGCTCGACGATCTCTCCGTAAATCCTTGGTTTATATCGTAGAATCATATAGAGTGTAAATGGTTCAAAGTCAACACTTGCACATCCGGATTTTAAAGAACCCAAGGCGTCACTTGTGTATTCGTAGGCCTTAATAACTGTTCTTGTCCAGTTTCTGGACTTTACTTCTATTTCTCTTATTCTTAAAGAAACTGGGCTTAATCGCTCTGAATACTTTATTGGGTCCCACCCCGAGCCATCATGGATATAGATAATATCTCCTGGTTGGTATGCATGAAAATGATAACCAAACTTTTGGTACATGTCGTTCACACCAAGATTTTTAAGTTGTTTGGAAGTATTAAGGGTTACGGTGAGTAGAATGAGTAAATTAAAAACCTATCTTGAGACCTTAAATCAAAAAGTAAGTTATGTAGAGGAGCTCTATGGGTTTAAAATAAATTACCTCCCGCTTATAATAGAAGGGATCACTATAGTATTAGATAGAAAAACCGGAAAGTTGAAAATTATTGAAGAAAACAGGTATCTCTCTGACGAAGAAATTAAGAATCTTGAAAGAAAAATAATTGAGAACATTGAAAAAGGAGTTGTTGAACTTTATTTAACAATGACTTTTGGAGAGGACGTCGGGTTGGGGGAGGGTTAACCTCCATATACCACAGGGAGAATCTTCAAAATGTCTCCTTCTTGTAAAGGATAATCTTTCGAAACTTTCTTTTCATTTATAAGTAAATGATGTTCATTTTCACTAATTTTTAATAGTGTAAGAACATCATTAACAAGAGCATTTTCTCTAACTTCGATTTCTATCTCGGGTTTATACTTTAAAGCAAGTTCTCCATAGAGTTTAACTTTTATCTTCATTTCTCAGCTCCCCCAGAAATCTTGTTAATTTTTTGTAAACTTCTTGGGGGGCTTCTTTTAGGGGAGAAAGTTTAAGCACAGGTTTTTCAAGCCCAATTACGAGTTTCTCAAAAAATTCAATAGCATTTCGTAGGCCTTCTTCCTGATCTGTCCCTGGAGGAATGTCATTATCGAAATAGTACCAGGTATCATTCTTTTTGTCATATAAAGCTAGGCTAGGAAACCATTCTCCACATTCTCCCCCTATACTAAGTTCAATCATTATCTCATCGTTCTCTAGAAAACCCTGTTTAAGTTTTTCACGCCACATTAACTTCACCGGAAAAAGGTAGAGAAAAGGGTTTAAAAATCTTCAGAACTTTTCAAATTCAACTTTTGTAGGAGTTGGGTTTGCAAGATTATCACTTATAGGGCAACGCTCTTCAACTTGTTTAAGCCATTTCTCAAGAGTTTCTTCATCAGCGTCGGTTTTTACCTTGACTTTTACTTTAATTTCCTTATATCCCGCTCGTTGAGTACCTTTTCCATAAAGCTTTCCAGGATTAAATACTCCTTCGACCTCAATTTCTATGTCTTCTATGTTTATTCCCATATCCTTAGCTACAAGAGTTCCAACTATATTAATACATCCTGCAAGGGATGCTAGAGTATAATCTAGGGGGCTTGGGAATCCTCCTCCCACCTTGTCTATCATTATTTCGAATTCTCCAGCTTTCACCTTCATTTTGGTTGGAGAAATTCTCTTTCCAACAACTTTAATTGTCATGTCTTTATATTCGACCATGGACATCACCGTATATTTTTTAGCTATAAAGCCTTAAAAAGATCATCAAAACCTAAAGTTTAAAAGAGAAAGTTAGATATTTAAACGCCTTTTAATGCGCTTAATTTCTCTCTTTGCCTCATTTAATCCTAGTTTCTCGAGGACATCTTCTTTAGGAATGCCATTTTGGTCATACCCTATCTCAGCATAGTATTGTTTTACTTTGTTCATGATCTCTTCCTTGTTCAGTGTTTTCCCTTTCACTGGGCCATTTGGGAGAGGTTCATAGAATCTTGGGGGATTATCGTCATCTCTTCTTGGATCCCAATAAACATCTGGGCCTCCCAGGAGTAGTAGAATTCTTTGGAGATGAATTATCCTTAGACCAATTTCATTGAACCATTGTTCTGGGGTTATGTTAAAACCTGTCAGGACATTTCCAAACTCTAGAATTCTTTCAAATCCAGGCCTTGTGACGAACATACATACAACAGCCGAATCGTAGAAGGCATTCACCATCTCTCCTTCATAACTATTTGCTGGGAGACCTGCAGTGGAAGTGTGATCGCCACCTTGCACAGAAACTGCGTAACTTATGTCTTTTGTGTAATCCAGGTCACTTCTCACTCCATGAGCTCCAACTCCAACACCTTTTACATGAACTGCATATTGTAGTGCATCTACCTCTTTCATTTCGCTAATCTTTAAAGCGGCCCTATAAGTTCCTTCTGCCAATATGTCTCCTATTCCTTTTCTGTTTACTATCAACTCTAAAAGCCTTGCAAAAGCCTTTTCATCTCCCCAATTAAGTTCAAACCCAAGATCGTCCTTTGTAAGAATTCCTCTTTGGTAAAGTTCTGCTGCAAATCCAAGAGTATTCCCCGCATTTATCCCATCTAATCCCAGTTCATCTACTAAGTAGGAAAGATAAACTATTTTTTCTGGCTCGAATATTCCAAGGTTTGTTCCCATGTATGCCATAAGCTCATAGTCTGGAGCATCGGTGATTGAGCCTTTATAGGGGCCATAGCGGAGATAAGAAATTTTCATACAATTCACTGGACAACCATAATCGGCCCAGTATTTCTTAATCCAAGTTCTGTTTTCAAAATTCACTACACTTATTTCCTCATTGTCATGGTATTCTTCCTGCCAGTTTTTTATGGGTTCACTTGAGCGGTCATGACCAACACTGTAACCTCCAGCTCCAGTTCCCCATTCTCTAAAAGTTGTCATCGTGAAGAGTTCTTTCCAGAATTCTTGGATCATAGATTTCATCTTCTCTTTGTCGTGCACTTCAGGTAGGGCTTTACTGCCTTTTACAATTATTGCTTTTAAGTTCTTACTTCCCATTACTGCTCCATAGCCCCCATAACCTGCTGCATGCATGAGCTTAGTCATTATTGCTGCAAAACGAATCTTATTTTCGCCCCCTTTGCTGATGTACATCATTGCAGGTTCTTTTGGTATCCCTCTTAGTGTTTCCTTCTTTTGGATTTCTTCGTGAACTTCTTTAAGTAGAGTCTTGTGAAGTTCCACTCCTCCCATTCCCCAGTATTTGGTTGCATCCCTTATCTCTACGTTGTCATTGTGAACAAAGAGATAAACTGGAGTTTTGGCTCTTCCTCTTATAATTATCCCATCATAGCCAGATGCTTTGAGTTCAAGTCCTACTTCACTACTTAATACGCTTCCAATAACTCCATTGCTTTCGGGGGATTTTGAAACAACTGAGGTTTTAATTCCGGGATAATACCCTGTTAAAGGCCCAGTAAGAATTAGTAGTAAGTTTTCTTCTCCAAGAGGGTCGATTTTTTCCCATTTATCCCCAAGCTCTTTCCATAAGAGGTAGACTCCAAGTCCTCTTCCACCATAGAACTTTCTTAAAATTTCTTCTTCAATCTCCACAGTCGTTACTTTTTCTCTTGTGAGGTCAACATCCAGAAGTTTTCCTGTATAAGCATACATACTTCTCACCTCAGAAACTCCTCTCCAAAAACTTTTCTTGCTATTTGGGCCCCTTTCTCAATGGGGTTTTTGGCAAACGTCCTAAATATTGATCTATAGTTTCCTTTAACAATTTTTAGAGCATCGTGTCCTGCTTCGTGGCAAACCTCTACACACTTAGGAGTTCCGTTACAAAGGTCACATATAACCACACTTCCTTTGTTTGTGGGAATTCTAGGTACATCCCCAGGGCAAGCTGTGATACAGGCTCCACATTCTATACAGCTCTCTTCATTCACAAGGACTGCTCCGGTCTTTTCGTCTACACTTAGGGCTTTTGTTGGACATGCCTCGACACAAGGATAATCTGGACATTGAGTACAAAGGTGCGGAACATTTATTCCTGGTAAAAGTTCAAAAATCCTTATGCGAGAAGCTTCTGGCCAAATAATTCCTTCGTGCTCAAGTGAGCATGCTATTTCGCATAACCTACATCCACTGCATTTATCGGGAGTCACTAAAATCCATATTCTCTCAAAGTTCTCTCTTTGAGTGATTTCGTTACCTTCCTCGCCCATATAATCACCAAGAATCATTTAGATACTTCTAGCTTTATAATAATTATGGGAATTAGAACGTTTAAACTCTTGTCTTAAGACAAATGTTTATAAATGTAAAAGGAATTAAAAGGATGCATGAAAAAAGCGGAATTGATTCTCTTGGGAATTACTGCTATATGGGGTTTTACGTTTCCTGCAATGAAAGTTAGTCTTGACTATGTATCTCCAATTCTTTTTCTTGTATATCGATTTGGACTAGCTTCTTTTTTCATGCTTCTTATCTTTCGTTCAAGGGTTCTTAAAACGAGTACAGTGAAGGAAGGTTTTATTCTAGGGATGACATTGTTTATTGGTCATGGTTCCCAAATTATTGGATTAAATTATACGTCTGCTTCTAACTCCGCGTTTATAACATCACTTTACGTTGTTTTTACACCATTTATAGCATATTTTGTTCTTAATGATAGATTGAGAAGAAAGGACTTTTTCTCTTTAGGGATAGCGGTAACTGGGCTTTACTTAATCTCTGGAGCGACATTACATTTCAACTATGGTGATTTGCTAACAATTTTCTGTGCAGTTTCATTTGCATTTCAGATAGTTTTAGTACAAAAATTTGGGGAAAAAGATTTCTTAAGTTTAGCATTTTGGCAAATATTCTGGAATTTTGTGTTTTCTACTTTTTATGCATTGAATATCGAAGGATTTGCGTTTCCAAGAGGGGTTACCCCCTGGTTGGGGATAATTTACACAGGAGTATTTGCCACTGTGGTAGGGTTTACTCTTCAGGTAAGATATCAGAAAGAGACGAAGGCACACAAAGCAGCGCTAATATATTCAGCAGAACCGATATTTGGGCATATCTCATCATTTTTAATAATTGGTGAGCTTCTAAGTGTAAAGGGATATCTAGGGGCTTTTTTAATCCTTGGAGCAATATGGAATGAGATAAGAAATGAAAGAGGTTAACTATGGTACTGGAGCTGGATTTGGGTCTGAAGATGGTAGTTTAGCCTTCTCCTTTTTCGTAAGTCCAATTTCCATGGCCTCTTTTACTCGCTCTACATCTACTAGCGTGTTTATACATCCTGCTCGCAGGAGAGGAACTGCTTGGAGTGGAATTTTTAATATGGATAACTTTTCATTAGCTTCAGCAAGTTCAGGCCAACATGCTATGCCTAATGCAGCTTTTATTTCTCCTCTCGGTACTTTTTCTTTTAAGACCTTTTTAACCAAGCTACCCCCTGGTACGATATATATATGTTTATACCCAATTTTTTCAGCATGTTCTATAATTTCTCCTATTGGACATTTTCCGCATTTTGTACATTCCCATCCGTATTCTCCAAATTCTGCAGGACATTCTTTCACATTCCTTAGACACTGGGGAATAAAAATTGCTCTTTTTTCCACTGGGACTTTTATGAATTCTTCTTTATGGGCTTTGTTTTTTATCTCGACATATATTTGATCTGTAAGTTCCTCATCTTCACTTATTAATGAGAGGGCTATTCTGATTGCATTTCTTGTGCTTAAATCAGCTCCAATTGAGGCTAATTTTGCTATGGTGTTTTCAATGCTCATTTTCTCACCTTTTCAGATAAAGAGCTAGTGAGGTTATAAACTTTTGCACTTAGGTCAAAAGTCTCTTCAACAGAGTTAGTTCTCTCTCATCCCAAGCTCTTTCGTCTATTACCAAAATAAGGACGGCTTGGTACAAAATGGTGTAATCTTTTAGGGATGCTAGGAACTTCACAATGGCATCAAACCCATTATATGTTCTCAAATATTCAGGACAATCAATAAGTGCAACTCCTTCAAAGTTCTTTTCTCGTGCTTCTCTGAAGTATCTTATTGTTATTTCAGTAATTTTTGGTAGATCTGTTGGGAAGATGGATCCATGTTCTACTGCAGCAGACACAAAAAACTTTCTCCAGGTTTTGGGGGTATCGAGATCCCTTACAAAGGCAAGTACAGGTATGTCTTTTAATTCTTCTTTTATATTTGGATATTCTGAAGGTGGAATAATCATTAATCTTGGCTTGAGGGGTATTTCTCTTGGGGGTTTTTCAATTTTTATGAATTCTTCTGTAAATGCAAAGTTTATCATTATATAGGCGGACAATATAGCAAAAATCGCTCCCAAGGTGAATCCTATTGGAGCAAACCAGTCGACAAGTCTTAAAATTGGATAATCCATTTCATGGATTCCATTAATTAGTAGTATACTCCCTAAGTAGAGGGCTCTATGATTGTAAGTTCTTCTTATAGAGAGCATTAAAATTCCTGATAATACCATAAACAAAGCAGAACTGGCGTATGGAAGACCTAAAATTACGAACCAGTCAGATGAATATTCTAAGAGCCCGAGAATGATACCATAGGTTGCAATTACAACTGGGGCTACTGAGAAAATTTTAAGGTGCTTTGATGAGAATTCTTCTTCCTCCAAAAGCACAGCAACTCCATGAAATAGAAAAGCTGCCCAGAATGCCTCAGAAAGCGTTAAAATATATAAATTCCCAGTTATGTCGGATATTATTGAAAAAGCAGCACTTAACCAAGATATAGACCAAAATAGAGCGGGTTTTCGTTGGTACCTCCAGTATACATAAGCTAGAAAAACAAACCCAGTCAATTTTGCCGCTAGGCTAAAGGATTGACCGAGGAGTAGTAATGTGGGATTCATGTCTTTCCCTACTTTATATTAGGACATTCTCTTATATAACACTTTTGACTATAACGCAGGTCTTATTATTTGGGAATCTTACTCTTTTTTCGATTAGAGGATTATTCTTTGGTTGATTGTTTAAACAAGCTAAAATTAAAGTTTTAAAAGAAAACCTAGCTCAGGAGATATTTATATTGATCTCAATAAAGATCATCGGGAATAGTGGTTGGTTCCTAGAGGAAAAAATAGATGTATATAATGCCAGTAACAAAAAGAAGTAGGCCAGGTATTAACATTCTTTTGTAGACTCTACCTAGTTCTGCTTGATAATACTCTGAAGAGAAAACTAGACAGAGATGCACGGGGCTAAAAAGCATTCCCATATAACCGCTTAAGTATGCAATAGCTATTTTGTCAAATCCGGTTAAAAAGGGGAGTAATAAGGGGAACGTCATTCCAACATAAGCAAAGCTTATTCCAGTCATCAGACCCACTAAAAATGGCGTTAATATTATGACAAGAGTAATTGGGAGATTTAATTCCAAAATTACTTTAGGAAGAGTTTCAACAGCTCCGGTAATCTCGAGGATCTTCTTAAAATACATGACAGAAATGAGGAGAAAGAGTATTTTTGGTTGGAGTGCATACCTTACAATTTCTTTCTTGCTTACCTGCTTAAAATGAGGGATCAAAGCAGAAAGGAATCCAATAAAGGCACCATATACAATATCATAGCCTAGAAGAATTGATACTATAATTATTACAAGGATAGGGTATGTGCTCTTGAGAAAAAGTCTTAGACCTTCCTTTTTATTCCCTTTTTCATCTTTCTCTGCCTTTATGGGTTTTAAGAAAAACAAGTATCCGATTAATATCATTATCATAGTCAGAGGGAACATTTTGACACTGAATTCTCTGACAGTTATGCCTAAAATAGCTGAGGTAATGATTATTGCTTGGTACATGGGCCAAGAATGTTCCCACACATGACGGAACCAATAGTTCACGAGTGTTTTCTTCTCGGGAGGGAGATTAAGTTTGTTTGCAACTGTTTCTATCATAGGAGCAGAGACTAACGCACCAGCGGGCATTGGCATTAACCCTATTAGGGCTGGAAGTGCAGCAAGGGAGTATTTTTCACTGGGAAATAGGTTTTTTGCAGCTTTTTCCATCATTTTTAGATATCCAATTTGGGAGAAAACACTTGTTAGGGCCATTATTGAGATAATTATAAGGATTAACCTTAGGCTTGTCCACTCGGTTGAAGATGTGTATAGAGCATCTAGAAGATTCTCTAGGTTTAGACCAAAAAGAGTGCCTAACAACAAAGACCCTAGGAATATTGATAAGCCTATATTTATTTTTAGCCTAATAAACCCTATAACGACTCCAAAGGAGAGCAATAGGTAAATAAGTTCAATCATCCTTTTCACCGAGGTATTAATGTGTAGATATGTATCTCAATAGAGCATGACTTGCTTATAAGAGTATCCCTTATCACTTGAAAAACTTCCCCTGTTAGAGAAGGGTAAGCCACCAGGAGTTAATATATTAGTAGCAAAAGATTTATAAAGAAAACTCAACAATTTTGACCGATGCCCATGAGGGGGGAGTGTTTTATCCTTCACTTTGCATTTTGCCCGTGATTCCTTGGGCTATTCTGTTAACCTAGTCTGTTCTATAAATCTTAGGAGGTTTTTGACATGATAAAGGAACCAGAGATGAAAGAGTATAATCCACAGCTCTTAGAAGGGAAAATAGAAAAGTTTTGGGAAGAGAATGACATCTATAACAAAGTGAAAAAGGCCAGAGAAAGTGGTTCAGAGTATTATTTCCTTGATGGTCCTCCATATGTAAGTGGGGCTATACACCTTGGTACTGCTTGGAACAAGATAATCAAAGATATGGTGATACGTTTTAGAACCATGCAGGGTTACAATGTGAGAAGACAACCAGGTTTTGATATGCATGGTCTTCCAATAGAGGTTAAAGTTGAACAAGCTCTTGGATTAAGCTACAAAAAAGATATAGAGGAAAAAGTTGGAGTTGAGAACTTCATAAATAAGTGTAGAGAATTTGCTCTCACTAATCTTAAAATCATGACCGAGCAGTTTAAAATGCTTGGTGTGTGGATGGATTGGGATAATCCATACATGACAATCAAAAATGAGTATATAGAATCTGCATGGTTTACTTTGAAGAGAGCATGGGAAAAAGGGCTTCTCGAAAAAGACCAGAGGGTTCTTCACTGGTGTCCTAGATGTGAAACGGCTTTAGCAGAGCATGAAGTAAGAGGAGAGTACAAAATAAGAGAAGATCCTAGTATCTATGTAAAGTTCCCAGTAGAGGGGAGAGAGAACGAATATGTTTTAATATGGACAACTACGCCATGGACTCTTCCAGCCAACTTGGCTGTTACAGTTCATCCTGAGTATGATTATGTAAAGATAAGGGTAAATCTTGAGGATAGAGAGGAATACTGGATAATAGCAAAAGCCCTTGTAGATAAAGTTCTAGAAGAGGTTGGAATGAAAGGGGAAGTGGTTAAGGAGTACAAAGGCAAAGATCTTGAGGGACTTCGTTATGTTCATCCTTTCCTAGAAGAATATCCAAGACAGAAGGAATTCAGAGAAAAATATGAATGGGCACATTGTGTAATCTTAGGTGAACACGTAACTCTGGGAGAGGGTACTGGCTTGGTTCACACAGCCCCAGGGCATGGTGAAGAGGACTTTGAAATAGGAAAACAATATGGGCTACCAATATACTCCCCACTTGATGATGAAGGAAGGTACTTCGAAGGCAAATGGAAAGGCAAATTCGTCAAAGATGCGGATCCTGAGATAATAGAGTACTTAAGAGAAAAGGGCCTTCTTCTCAAGGCAGGTACTGTGGAGCACAAATATCCACACTGTTGGCGTTGTAAGACACCTTTGATATTCAGGGCCACTGACCAATGGTTCCTCAAGATAAGCAAGGTTAAGGACAAAATAATAGAAGAGAACGACAAAAACGTCACTTGGTATCCCGATTGGGTAAAGATAAGGTACGACAATGGTGTCATGAACTCGGGTGATTGGTGTATCTCAAGACAAAGGTATTGGGGAATACCTCTCCCAATATGGAGTAGTGAAGATGGAGAGATCTATATAGTAGGTAGCTTTAAGGAACTTGTTGAGCTTTCAGTAGCCATTGAAGTTAATGGTGAGAGGATAGAACTTCCAGAGAATTATGACGAAAAGCTTAGAGTAATAGAAGAAAAACTCGGGCCAGAGGATCTTCACAGACCATACGTTGATGCCTTTGTTATAAAAGTAAACAACAAGGAAATGAAACGTGTCAAAGATGTGCTCGATGTATGGTTTGATAGTGGAATAGCAAGTTGGGCGTCTTTAGACTACCCAAGGAAAAAAGATCTATTTGAGAGGCTCTGGCCAGCAGACTTCATTGTAGAAGGAGAAGACCAGGTTACAAAGTGGTTCTACTCCCAGCAAGCTGCTTCAGTTGTGGCTTTTGACACGGTCCCCTACAGAAAAGTAGCAATGCATGGTTATGTACTAGATGAAAAAGGAGACAAGATGAGCAAGAGCCTTGGGAATATAATAAGGCCAGAAGAAGTTATTCAAAAAGAAGGTAGAGATCCGTTTAGATTCTATATGCTTTGGGCAACTACTCCATGGGAGAATCTTAGATTCAGCTGGAAAGGTCTGGCTCAAGTTAAGAGAATGCTCAACATACTATGGAACGTCTACATACTGACCTCAACATATATGAGCCTGGATAACTTTGATCCTACCAAACTTAATCCCGAGGAGCTTCCATTTAGAGAGGAAGACAAGTGGATACTCTCGAGGGTTAATACTCTAATCAGCACTGTGGAAGATGGCCTAGAGAGTTTCTATCTAACAAGAGCGACTAGAGGAATAGAAAACTTCGTTATAGAGGATCTCAGTAGATGGTACGTTAGACTCATAAGAAAAAGACTATGGGTTGAGAGAGACGATCCTGATAAATTAGCTGCTTACTGGACTCTTTGGAAGGTATTTGATGTCTTGCTCAGGTTAATGGCTCCCTTTACACCATACATAGCTGAAGAAATTTATCAAAACCTAATAAGACCATTTAGCAATAAAGAAAGTGTGCATCTAGAAGACTGGCCGAAAAAAGATGAAAACTGGGTGGACAGAGACCTTGAAAAAGAGATGGAAATAGTTAGAAGGATAGTAGAATCTGGCTCAGCAGCAAGACAAAAAGCTAGAATAAAACTTCGTTACCCTGTGAAGCAAGTAATAGTAGAAACTGAAGATGAAATAACTAAGAAAGCTGTAGAGAGACTCAACCGGCTTCTAAGAGATCAATTGAATGCTAAGGAGGTCAAAGTGGCAAAAGTTGAGAGGGGAATAAAAGTAAAGCCTAACTTTGCTAAACTTGGACCTCATTTCAAGGGGGATGCAAAGATAGTTGCAAAGTGGATAAACGAGCAGAATGACAAAGAACTTTATGAAAGACTTATGCAAGGAAAGCTCAAGGTGGAAATAGGGGACAAGGAGTTTACGATCGAGAGGGAACACATAATCGTGGAAGAAGAGCTTCCAGAGTTCTTAATAGGAGAAGAATTTGATCATGGAAAAGTCTTTATTGACAAGACCCTCACTAGGGAATTAATGATGGAAGGCTTGGCAAGGGAGTTTGTAAGGAGAATTCAGGAGATGAGAAAGCAACTGGATCTAGACGTAAATGATAGGATAATGGTTTACATAGAAACAAGTGATGAAAACAGGGAACTCCTTATAGAAATGCTCGATTACATAAGGGGTGAAACAAGGGCTATTGAGGTTAAGTTCGAGGAGCCACAAGGCTACACTGTGGAGTGGCCTGAAGTTGAGGCAAAAATAGGTATAGAGAAGGTCGGATGAATCTTCTCTTTTCCGTAATTTCTAATTTTTGTTCTTTTATATAGATGTTTGAATAATCATCAAGCAAAGCAAGAGGAGAAAAGATTATAGTAACGGAATCCTCTCGACTTCAATTCTATCCCATGTGGGGTATTCTTCAACCACATAAAACTTTACATCGCCCTCTATAGCGTCAACAAGTTCTTCTGCAACTTCTATGGGCATTTCAATCCTTCTTTTTTTCAGATTTAGATAGAGCCATTCTTCTGGGACCTCTGCATCATTTATGAGAAGATTGTAGAGCTCCATGAGGTTCTCATACTCAGCCACTGCAAATTTAAGTGTCCCATCTTGAGTTATTTCCATGTAGGGTCTGGCGACGTTTTTTGCCATTCTTTTAAGTCGGTTTTTGAGTTGTATTGCATCCTTAAGTTTAGCTGTACAGAGATGATAATTTAAAGACGTGTTCTTTTCGCCCCATTCTAGAATTGTCAGTCCAGATTTGAGACTTCCTTTTATTGCAGAACTCTCATCACTTACTGTTCTAAGTCCTCTTGAGAGCAGGGCGTCAAGGTTAGTTTCACTAAATTCAAGCTCATTTATATTTAGGAATTTTGCTCCGTGCTTATCTAAAAATTCGGCATACCACTTTATTCTCTCTTCTTGTCCTGGAACCGCAGGAACTTCTCCCCCAACATCCCATTCAAAGTCGAAGGCACCTTTTATGTTTTCGATTTCTTTTTGAAAGATATTAGAGTTTGGATTAAAGATATCTGGATGAAACCGAATTTCGTCAAGACCAGCGTTGTAGAGTTTTTCTAAGTTCTCTTTTGTTGCAAGAAGACCGGTTGTATATAAGTGAATATGAAATCTCTTTCCAAAGTTTTCTTTCAGTGTTTTAATGTATTTGACAGTTCTATCTATTCTTGAGAGCGGATCTCCTCCAGTAACACCAGCTCCCAACGCTTCTTGGATTTTTGCTTCTTCTATGATGTCATTAACATTTCTTATTGGTCGTTCATTTGCATAGCTAACGTCTTCTCTTCTCCAGGGGCTAAGGGGACAATAAAAACACTCTCTAGGACATATTCCGGTGGTGAATAATACTAGTTTTGCGCCGTTAACACAGAGTTTACATCCTTTTGGAAGCTCGCCAACAATGTATGAATAGTATTTTGTCTCTTTCATGTTTCTTCTCCTCACTCCTAGGGTTTAAAATCCTTTGCTCATGCCACGTCGACCTGTTCGTGAATGGGTAAACCCCGTTGATGTTTGAGAAGTAGCTCATAGAAGAACTCCTTCATCTCTGCACTCATATTATCATCCAAAAGCAAGTCGGCCTTCCCTTGATATCTTTTTTCGGCTTCTCTAGCCAAGTTATGGAGGCTAGGCAAGAGATGATTTATTAAGGCTCTTACTAGTTCAGGATATGCATCTTCATCTATTATCTCATCACTTTCAAGTCCCAAGTAGATCACATATCCCTTCATTTGAACTGCTAGAACAAACTCATTATCTGTAACTTCCACAAAAGAGAAGTTGTATGTTTTTGAAGCACTCTTGGCTATCATAATACCCTTAACAGATAGGGTAACAACTTCGTCATCTATTTCAAAGAGCAGGTCTTTTGCAAGTTCCCTTTGGGCTATGGCATAGAGGGTTATCATTCAATCACCTCCACAATTTCGCCGTTGCCTGGAGGAAGGATTTGCATGAGCTCATCAAGATCGACTTTGTATCCCCATCTCTCTAGGATTTTCGCTAGTCTTTTTGCAAATTCGCTCTTTTTCATTCTGCCTGGGCGAATAATAATGTATTTGTCAGTATGTGCTTTTACAGCCTCCACTGGTCCACACATGGGCAGTTTCTCTTCCTCGTATTGCACTATTCCAACAGCGAGCTTTACAGGTAAGCCATGCATCCAGTTTCTTTTTCCATATACCATAAAGGCTCCTTTTCCTAGATACTCTCCACTTGGGGCTTTTTTTGTAACTTGGTTTGGTTCTGTCCAGTAAGCATCTCCGGAGTATAATCCCTCTTTCCAAGCCCTTGACATTGAAACAGCAAATTGACAGGCTTCGAATAAACTCTTTTCTCCAGCTTTTTTACCGTCTTTTATCACTACATGGGGAGCCCCATAAATGTCAGCATGACAATAGAGGTCGTTTTCACTCATATATTTTTTAACTACAATTTCATTTGTTGTGGCATCCTTTCCCGCTATTATTAAGAATCCTTCACTACTTAAGAACCACCTAAACTTCTCAAACCACTTTTTCTTTCTTTTCCTGATTTTTCTTACGCTTAATTCTTTCTTTTCTTCCTCTTCTATTAGTTTCTCTATCTCCTCGATTTTCCTTAGTGTTTCTTCATGGGCTTTTTGAGCCCCTTCAAGTTTATGTTTTGCTTTTTTGGCTTTTTCATAGTAGATTTCTGCGTTTTCTCCAACACTTTTGTTTAAATAGAGTTTTACTTTTTTTCCATCAAGTTCGATTGTAACTGCTTTCTCTTTAGCATCTATGTTTTTTATCATCTGAGCGATTTTATTCCCAGATTTTTTGCCATTTTCTAGTCTCTCTTTGAATTCTTTCCATCCAAGTTTTTCTACGGCCTTTGAAAGCTCTTTCAGTAAATTCTCAATAAAGGTGAAGTTAGCATATATCAAGTCTCCAATCTCTTGATTTTCTTGTATTTGCCTCTTAAATCCATTTATCATCTCTTCTTGTTTTCTAAGGGTAGCTTCGAGTTGTCCTTTCTTATTCTGAAGCTTCTTTGTTCTTTCTATCTTTGCACTCTCAAGAAGAATCTTTCCGAAATATTCATCAAGTGCCTCACTGAAGGTAGTGAAGAATTTTTTCTTATAACTTTCATACCATTTAAGCTCGATAGGTAAGACATCTACAGGAGTATCATTTTCGTATATGATATTGGCCTTTTTAGGGGCATTGAAGACCTCTTTTATTTTTTCAAATATAACTTTAAGCTCATCTTCATCGAGAGTATTGGCTCTTTTTGTTTTCTCTATTCCAGCCCTTAGGAGAATTTCTTCTGCATATAGTCCTCCCATATTGAGTTTTCTTGCTAGTGCTCTTACTATCTCCACATCTTGGGAGGAAATAAGTTCTCTAAAGCTTTCCCATGAGATGTCAACTGGATTCTCTCTTGCAGGCGGGAGCATGTACACGTGTTTTGGTTTTATTGCCCTGTCTTTAAACTCTTCATACCTCATGGCAGATATTATCATGTTGTTTTCATCAACCAATATTATATTTCCTTTCCTGAAAAGTTCTGCAATTAAAGTATAGTTGCCAATTTTTAGCTTTACAATTCTATCAAAATCATGTTGCTCTATCTTCTCCACTCGTGACCCGCTTAAATATTTTCTGAGCAGCATCGTGAATGAGGATGGGTGCTGAGGAGCCTCTTTTATGTAAGTAGTTAAATGAATCCTTTTACCGACTTCTATGATTAAATCTTTTCTCCCCTCTCCCGTCACATGCAGTTTAATTCTAACTTGGTCCCTGTCTTGGTATATTTTATCGACTCTAGCACCTTCCAAGGTTTTTAACTCCTCTACTATGTACTTTATGTCGACACTGCTCATTTCTTGTTTCATTCTCTTTTCACCTGGATTAATTAGAGAGATACTTTTTAAACCCTTTTTCTATGGGATATTAATTGTCCAAAAAATAGGATTTTTCCGTTAGAGTCTATTTTATTGTTGTAAATCATTTTGTCGACTCAAAACTCCTTCAAAAAGGCCAAAAATGTTAAATATTCGGCTGTAATTAACGTTTATTAGGATCTAAAAAGAGGTGAGATTAATGAAGGGTTACTTTACTTTTGTACTTCATACTCATATTCCCTATGTAAGAAAACATGGTAAATGGCCATTTGGTGAAGAATGGATCTTTGAAGCAATTGCAGAAACGTACCTCCCTCTTCTTATGGAGTTGGAGAGACTTAAAAAGAAGGGAGTGAAGTTTAACTTGGTTATTGGTGTTACTCCAGTTTTGACTGAGCAGCTAGCAGATGAGTACATGAAAAAAAGTTTTGAGGAGTATATGGAAAAAAAGCTCAAAAGCATGGAAGAGGATTTAGAGAAATATACGGATGAAAGGCTCAAAAAGTCCATAACTTACATGTTGGATTACTTTACGAAGATTTATGAGTATTGGGAGCATATAAAAGGGGATATCCTAGGTGAACTCAAGAAACTGCAGAATGAAGGCTATATAGAAATAATAACCTCTGGAGCCACTCATGGGTATCTCCCACTTCTTGAAAGAGATGAGGCTATTGAAGGTCAAATTGCGAACGGTGTCCTTACTTATGAGAAATACTTCGGTAAAAGGCCAAAAGGCATTTGGCTTCCTGAATGTGCTTATCGGCCCCGAGGTCTATGGCGGAGTCCAAGTACAGGCCAAGTAACTTGGAGAGAGGGTCTTGAGAAGTTCTTGGAAAAATATCAGTTAGAATTTTTCTTTGTTGAAAGTCACCTCATAGATCAGGGTCCAGTAAGCTTTGGATATGGAACAATTCTACCTGCTAGGACTCCAAAGTCGACTTTAAGGCCTTACTTTTTAATAGGCACGAACATTGCAGTATTTGCTAGAAATAGAGAGACTGGATTACAAGTATGGAGTGCGGAGATAGGCTATCCTGGAGATTTTTGGTATAGGGAGTTTCACAAAAAAGCTCCAAAAAGTGGAGGACAATATTGGAGGATAACATCAAAGCAAGTAGGACTTGATGCCAAAGAACCTTATGTGCCTGAAAAAGCCTTGGAGAGAGTTGAAGGACATGCCGAACATTTTGTGAGTCTCGTTAGAACTCTCTTAGAAGGTTATGAAAAAGAACACGGAGAAAAGGGAATAGTAGTCGCTCCCTATGATACAGAACTATTTGGTCACTGGTGGTTTGAGGGAGTTAAATGGCTGGGAAGAGTACTTGAGTTAATGTTTGAGGAGGGCATAGAGAGCATAACGATTTCAAAGTTTCTTGAGAAGTACAAGGGAGAAAAGCATGAGATTGAACTTCCCGAAGGTTCTTGGGGGATGTATGGAACTCATTATACATGGTGGAACCCTGAAGTGGAATGGATGTGGGCACATATACATTTAGCAGAGAGGCGGATGGTATCTTTAGCGAGCAGATATTTGCATGAGGATAAATTAGGCGATAGAATCCTAAGGCAGCTTGCAAGAGAATTGTTACTCATTGAGAGTAGTGATTGGCCCTTCCTCGTAACTACTGGACAAGCTAGAGAATATGGAAAGAGAAGACTCCTTGAACACATCGAGTATTTCCACCGCTTGGCTAATGCTTTGGAAAAATACTTCAAGACAAAAGAATTTACAGAAGAAGATTTTCTTAAGGAGATAGAGGAGATTGACAATGTATTTTCTCAAATAAATATCGAGGTTTATGTGAGTGAAGACTTCCCTGAAGTTCCAGAATATGTTGAGATCTCACAGCTTTCAGTACAATCACACAAGAACGGGAATTAAACTATGCTTGGGGGGATTTGGACTCTTTTTAATCTTTTTTGGAAAAGTTTATTTTCTTTTTTGTTCTAATTATATTTGGTGGACGTTATGAGAAAAATAGAGGCTATTGTAAGGGAAGAGGATTTTGATAGAGTGCAAAAAGCTCTGAAACAGATGGGTATAATACCCATGACCACTTACCCTGTCAAGGGGAGGGGAGTTCAAGGAGGAATTCCTCCCTATGAATTGATGCCCAAAATGAAGATTGAAATAGTTGTTAAGGATGAAGACGTAGAGAGGGTTGTGGATACAATAGTTCAAAACGCAAGAAGAGGAATCCCGGGAGATGGAAAAATATTCGTTTTACCTGTTTATGAGGCAATAAGGGTAAGAACAGGAGAAAAAGGAAATGAAGCACTTTACTAGAGAAATGCGTGCCTGTGCTTGTAGAACATATAGAGTGCATAACTTAGGAGTACTAGTTCAGCTATTCCAAAGAGTACCATAGCCCCTGCTATGGCTTGGGCAGTACTTGGGGAGACACCTAAACCTTGAGCTGCTTCTTGTAGACCAGTAGGGCTTATGAAGACATCCAAATATGCTCTTACCGCGAGTGCTCCCGTTATCAATGGTATTGGAATAGCAGCAAATGCAAGCATAAGACCGCTATGACCCCTCTTTCTTAGGCTCAGCAAGGAAAGTATTATTGGGATGAGCAGTATAAGGGAGGTTATCTTGAATTCTACAGGCAGAAATGCCGTGACAACGAAGAAACTTATCATCCCCCAAACATACGCTTTATATGCCCTGTTAACATACTTCATATAGCCTGCAAACTTGGAAGACAGCTGTTATGGACCTCCCATACGGTGGAGGTAAGGGTGGTGTCATCTGTAATCCAAAGGAAATGAGTGACAGAGAAAAGGAGAGACTCGCTAGAGGATATATAAGAGCTATTTATGATGTTATAAGCCCATACACCGATGTTCCAGCTCCAGACGTTTACACTAACCCACAAATCATGGCTTGGATGATGGATGAGTATGAAACAATTTCAAGAAGAAAGGATCCTGCCTTTGGTATCATAACTGGTAAGCCACCAAGCGTTGGTGGTATTGTAGCAAGAATGGATGCCACAGCAAGAGGTGCTGCATTTGCAGTTAGAGAGGCTGCAAAGGCCCTTGGGTGGGACACCCTTGAGGGCAAGACAATAGCAATCCAAGGATATGGTAACGCCGGATACTACATGGCCAAGATCATGAGCGAAGAGTATGGAATGAAGGTTGTAGCAGTAAGCGACAGCAGAGGTGGCATTTACAACCCAGATGGGCTCAACGCTGATGAAGTCCTTGCTTGGAAGAAGAAGACCGGAAGTGTTAAAGACTTCCCAGGTGCAACCACAATAACCAACGAAGAGCTTCTTGAGCTTGATGTTGATGTCCTTGCCCCATCAGCTATCGAAGAGGTTATCACAAAGAAGAACGCTGACAACATAAAGGGTAAGATTGTGGCTGAGCTTGCAAACGGTCCAACCACACCAGAGGCCGATGAGATTCTCTACGAGAAGGGCATACTTGTTATCCCAGACTTCCTCTGTAACGCAGGTGGTGTTACAGTCAGCTACTTCGAGTGGGTACAAAACATAACCGGTGACTACTGGACAGTCGAAGAGACAAGAGCAAAGCTTGACAAGAAGATGACCAAGGCATTCTGGGACGTTTACAACACTCACAAGGAGAAGAACATCAACATGAGAGATGCAGCATACGTTGTTGCAGTCCAAAGAGTTTATCAAGCCATGCTTGACAGAGGATGGATTAAAAAGTGATTTCTCTTCTCTTTTTCTATATTACTCTTACTTGCAGATTTCGTCGTCTTTTTCTCCGGAGGAAGATAAAAGCAAAAGGTACTCCCAAGGAAATTCCAGATGTTCTTAAAGGGTACAGGTTGATCTAGGCCTTTGTCCAATATTCCTTCTCCTCTACCATGGCTCTTATCATCTCATCCTCATCCTTAAACATTGTTCTTCTTGAAGGGTTCTGCATACCATAGAACTCCATGAAAGGGCTTGGTCTCTTTTTAAAGGGATAGTAGAGATAAATAGCTCCTAATGTTCTATAAGCCTCAGCCATTTCACTTATGACTCCAGCAGACATTCCTTTGGCATAATGATAAACTGCTATGGCCTTACTCACATCAACTAAATTGAAATCTCTCTCAACAAGTTGCCTTCTTAGTATATCTGTTGCTTGCTCTATGTCCTCTCTATCAAGTTCTTCGATTTCTTCCCCATCAAAGATGTTCTTTATTTTTATTCTCTGTATCTCTGGATTCTCCTCCACTTGAGCGTCATACTCAGCAACAATCCACCAATCATCAAGTGCTCCCGGATCCAAGACAGTGAAATGCTTGCTCAACTTTTTGTAGAATCCTCTAACTCTATGGTAATATTCTTCCTCATGGCCAGTCATGGGGTAGCTAAGATAAATGAGGGGCTTTTTACTTTCATGGAAAATTAAATCGATGAAAGTTTGATAAGGATGCCTAATGCCAAAATGGAGGACATAACGAACTTGAATTCCTTCTTTATTCAACTCATGTACAAGAGTTTTTACATGATTTATGGCGTCTTCACGCCACATTACGAGGGTCGTCAGCTTTATATTTTCCTTGTTTCTTCCAAAGCGTTCAAACCACTCTGTGTCATGTATTATTCTTCTCCTCACACTCAGGATATCATCTAGAACAATTATCACCCTACTCGGTTTTAGAAGTTTCAAGTTGCTTAAAGTGAAGCCCAAAACACTCCCACTTCCCCATCTAAAAAGGGCAGGAGTAGATACTAGATGAAACCTCTTATCACTTCTTTCAATTTCATCTCTTATTCTTTTAAAAGCTTCATCTCTTATGGTGTTCATTAGATCTGGATGGCTTATTGCAAAATCCAGAACATTTTTTCTGGTTATTTTGACTCCTTTTTCTCGTCCTATCTCTCGAAGGTAGTCAAAAACATGGTAATATTGAAAGTTCTCACTTCTTGCTAATTTTAAAGCTTCTTCAGCGTATTCGTCTCGCCCATTTAACGGAGGTCCAGTAAGAAGTATTGTTTCTTTCATAAATCACTACCTCCAGATTTTGGTAATTAGAGTTTAGACTTCTTTCTTTTTCAACTTTTTGGATGTTTAGATGTGCTCATGCAAAAATTTTTAAAGTAGCACTAGTAACTGATAGTGGAAAATATTTGCAAAAGCGTAGGCTTATAAAGGTATTAAATAAACTACGTGAGGTGATGTTCATGCGAAGGAAGGATAAAAATAGGACTGTTGAGGGTGAAGAGGTTATTAGAGTCCCTCTTCCAAAGGATAACCAGGTATTTGGGATAGTGGAGCAGGCCCTAGGTTCAGGATGGATGGATGTTAGATGTTCTGATGGAAAGATAAGAAGGTGCAGAATTCCTGGTAGGTTCAGAAGAAGGATGTGGATTAAGATTGGTGATGTAGTAGTTGTGGAGCCGTGGGAAGTTCAAAGTGATGAGAGAGGAGATATAGTCTATCGTTATACAAGAACCCAAGTGGATTGGCTCCTCAGAAAGAAAAAGATCACCCAGGAATTTCTTAGTGGTGGTCTGACATTGTGATGAAGCATGAGACATAAAGATATTGATAGGGAGATTTACCAAATTTTAGGGCTAGATGAACGTAGAGAAAAAGATAGCGAGCTTTATAAAGTATTTAGTGAGGTATTTGACAGAACAACAATTGATACGCTTGCGTATTTTCATAGAAGAGGGAAAATAGAACATCTATTAGGTGTGATTTCCACAGGGAAGGAGGCAAATGTGTTTAAGGCCATTGACGGCGATGGTAATTATGTTGCAGTCAAGGTTTATCGGACGTATACCACAGAATTTAGAAGAATATGGGAATATCTAGCTGCAGATCCAAGAATAGGATATCTACCGAAAGACATAAGGAAATTAGTATTTGTATGGACAAGAAGAGAGTTTAAAAATTTACAAAGGGCCATGAAATATGCAATAAGAGCTCCAGAGCCTATAGCATTTGGTAACAATGTCCTGATAATGGAATATATAGGAGATGAATATCCAGCACCGAGATTAAAGGATATTGAACGAGAGCTCGATAAAAAAGAGTTTGAAGAACTTTATGAATTTGCAATGGGATCTATTGAAAAGCTTTGGAAGAGAGGAGACATGGTTCATGGAGATCTGAGTGAGTATAATATACTAATTTGGGAGAAACCTGTGATAATTGATTGGTCTCAGGCAACTGTAAAAAGAAATAGAATGGCTTTAACACTCCTTCGTAGGGATTTGAGAAACATAATCAATTATTTCGCTAAAAAAGGAATCAACGTTGAGGATCCTGATGAAAAATTTAGAGAGCTTTCGGGTGATTAGTATGGATGAATTTGAAGAAAAACTCAAGAAATATGAGTACGTGGATAAAGAGGGAAATAAAGAAAACTCTTTCGAGATTGAGGAGTTTGTTGCATTTGGTGAGCAGGAAGAGTTTGTGAGGATTCCCAAAGAGAGAATTGGAGTAGTTATTGGTAAAAAAGGTGAGACAAAGAAAAAGATTGAAGATGCTACAAAGACAAAAATAGAGATTGATAGTAACACAGGGGAGGTGTTTATTACATCTACAGAAAAGACGGATGATCCTTTGGCAGTATGGAAGGCTAGAGATATAGTTCTTGCTATTGGAAGAGGATTTTCTCCAAAACGAGCGTTTAGGCTTTTAAATGAAGGGGAAGTACTTGAGGTAGTTGATTTAACCGATGTCATTGTAGGGAATGAGAAAAATGCCCTTCCAAGAGTTAGGGGAAGGATCATTGGAAGAAAGGGGAGAACTAGGGAGATCATAGAGGAGATGAGTGGCACAGATATAAGTGTTTATGGAAAGACAGTTGCAATTATTGGAAATCCAATCCAAGTCCAGATAGCAAAAACTGCGATTGAAAAACTTGTCAAAGGTTCTCCCCATGGAACCGTTTACAAGTATCTAGAAAGAAGAAAGAAAGACTTAGAGCTCGAAGGAGGTATGTATTATGGCGAATTCTGAGGCAAATAAGCTGTTTAAGGAATTTAAAATACAGAGTGTCAGTGAGTTCTTTAGAAGAAATGCTGCAATGTTGGGTTACACTGGAAAAGTGCGTTCTTTTACGACCTTAATCCACGAGGCTGTGACAAATTCTTTGGATGCCTGTGAGGAAGCTGGAATACTACCATACGTTAGAGTTGAGATAGAAGAACTTGGTTCAGAACACTACAAAATAATCGTAGAAGATAATGGGCCTGGAATTCCAGAGAAATTTATTGCACACGTTTTTGGTAAAATGCTAGCTGGTACAAAGGCTCATAGAAACATTCAAAGCAGGGGACAGCAAGGTATTGGTATTAGTGGAGCAGTTATGTTTGCTCAAATTACAAGTGGGAAAGCTACTAGAGTTATCACTTCCACAGGTGGGGAAGATATCATTGAGGCTTGGGTAGGTATTGATGTAGAGAAGAATGAGGGAAAAATTTTCAAGAAGATAAAACACTCAAATCCAACTGGTTGGAGAGGTACAAGAATAGAGATGGAGGTTAAAGATGTTCGTTATATTCGATCTAAACAGGGCCCCTACTGGTATTTAAAGCTCACTGCTATAGCTAATCCCCATGCGCATATTGAACTTATAGAACCTGATGGGAAGCTGATAGTTTTCCCAAGAAGTAGTGATAAGGTTCCAGAACCTCCGGAAGAAATGAAGCCACATCCCAAAGGTGTTATGACTGATGACATATACAGGATGGCTAAAAGGACTACGAGAACTACTGTAAGGACTCTCCTTATAGGAGGATTTTCAAGAATAAGTGACAAGAAAATCGATGAATTAGTGAGGTATATAACTGCTTTGAGGCTTATAAAGAGCGAAGAAGAGCAGAGTGTCAGAGAACAACTTCTAAAAAGACTTACTGAAGGAGAGGTAGATAGGATAATAGCCAGTTTTGGAAAGAAAGGGAAGAAGGTTCTTAAAGATGTCAGAAAGATCATGGAAAAACCTCCAAAAAAACTCACTTGGCATGAAGCAGAGGAGATCGTTGAAGCATTTAAATATATGAACTTTTTAGCGCCTCCTACTCATGGACTTCGACCAATTGGAGAGGAAAATATAGAAAGAGGACTTACTGGAATTTTAAGGCCTGAATTTGTGACTGCTGTGAGTAGATCACCAAAGGTTTATCGTGGTGGTATTCCATTCCAAATTGAAGTTGGACTTGCCTTTGGTGGGGAGTTAAGCAGTGGCTTTGATCTCTTAAGGTATGCAAACAGAGTTCCCTTATTATTTGATGCAGGTTCATGTGTGATAACTTCCGCAGCAAGGAGTATTGATTGGAAGCGTTATAGGGTAGATGATATAGATAGAACTCCATTAGTGCTTTTAGTGAACGTGATCAGTGTTCATGTCCCATATACATCAACTGGAAAACAAAGTGTTGCAAATGAAGAGGAAATCTATGAAGAGATAAGACTTGCAGTAATGGAAGCAGCGAGGAGACTTGCAAAGTACTTGGGTGGAAAACACCGCAAGCTCTACCAAGTTAAAAGAAGAAAGACTTTTGAAAAGTATGTGCCGGAGGTTTCAAAAGCCTTGAGCGTACTTACTGGCATGTCTGAAGAGGAGATTAAAGAAATGCTGATCACGATGATTGAGAAAAAATTTGAAACAATAGAAGAACAAGCCGTGGAGGCTGAGGGAAATGCTTAAACGCGAGAAACCAAAAGAGAGGTTTAGCTATGATCCTAAGAAAGTCCTCAAACAACTTGAGAATTTTGGAAGAAGAGTACTCGAAGAAATAGCTGCAGGAAGGAATCCATTCATAGACGTTCCTACTAGAGGACTTAGCAATGTATACTTTGATGAAAGAGATCGTTTGATTAAAATGGGGAATAAAACGTCAAGAAGATATCTCTTTCACGTAGCACATGCAAGGAAGTTTATGCAGACTCTTTTAATAGCAGCTTACATAAAAAGACTCGTAAGTGAGGGTAAACACGCAAGCTTGAGAGAAGCCTATTATGCAAACAAGCACACCATTCCTGGAACTAAAGAAAACACATTTGAGGATCAGAGTGAAAGTGATCCCGTTATAGAGGATTTAGAGAGAATGTTTGGAGTTCTTAGAGAAGAAATGCACATAACAGCAGATAGAAGAGGATACATTTATGGAGACATCGTTATTAGGGATGGAGAAGACGAGTTTAATGCCTCGAAGCTTGGTATGGGTGGATGGGCAGTTCCTGGGACTGTTGAGCACATAGAATTTCCGGAGATTAATGTTGATTATGTACTTGTAGTAGAGACAGCAGCTATGGCAGATAGGCTAATTGAAGAAAAATATCCAAAGAAGGAGAAGGCCCTAGTGGTTGCAACTCAAGGACAGGCTTCTCGTGGTGTCAGGCGTTTAATTCATAGACTTCACTACGAAGAAGGACTTCCAATAATTGTTTTCACCGATGGTGACCCTTACGGATGGTACATCTACTCCACAATAAAGCAAGGGTCAATAAATCTTGCTTATCTTAGTGAAAAGCTTGCCACTCCCGAAGCAAAATTTGTAGGAATGACTATGGATGACATAAAGCAGTATGGCCTTGAAAACGTCACAGAGAAGCTCAAAGGAATTCCACCTAATAAGAAAGGTGGACCAACTGGAGATTATAAGCGTATCATAGAAGAAATGAATTATCCTTGGTTCCAGAACAAAGAATGGCAAAGGCAACTTAAATTGGCCCTTAATTGGGGAGTGAGAATTGAGCAACAGGCTTTAGCAAATAAGAGTTTAGAATTTGTCGCTAGGGAATACCTCCCAGAGAAAATTGGTAAAGAGGAGTTACTTCCATGACTACGACGGAGGAACTTATAGCTCAGATTAATAGGGCTTTGGATGACATAAAGATAAACATGAGTAGGTTATTTGAGAATTTCGACCCCCTCTATTTAGCTTTTAATTTAAATAGAAATCTAACAATCCTCAAAGATTTTGAAGATGAACTTTCCCGTAGAGTAGGTGATACCCACTCCTACACTGGAGCACTAAGCAAGCGAGAAAGAGATCCACACATTCGTAGGATCTTTCTAAGAAATCATTATCGGATGCTTACCCTTGAAAGACTCAGGACTGCCATAACAGGACATAAAATTGCCCTTGCTACAATAGCCTCTCATTATACCTTTTACAGGGGCAAAAAAGAGGTAGATATCAGAAATATCACGAGCAAAAAAGAATTGGAAGAATTAAAGGTGGTTGAGAAGCCTATAAAGCTTGGGAGACTTGAGATTCTGCCGTATCTTGCTTATTCGGGAGATGTGCTTAAGATTCTTGGCCAACAGGATAACAAAGTGAGAGATACTTTTAAGGAAATAAAGGCAAAACTTAAAGAGAAGGGCCAGGTTAGGAAAAAAGGAATAAGAATAGAAGTAGAGTATTGGCAAGGAGGCAGGCTGAAGAAAGAGCGTTTAGAGTTGCCTATAGATGCAGACATAGATAGTGAACTGAGAAAGAGATTTGGAAAGAAATATAGGTGGAGAGTTTTAAGTTACGTCAAGACTAAAGGGGTTTTAATTAACAGTCATTATACTGTTGATAACATTGCATTAGCATATGCTTCTTGTTATCCAGGCAAAGGAGTTGAATTTCTTGCTCTCGACTTTTTCAAGTACTACTATATTACATCCGAGAAAGAGAGGGAGGCTATTGGCATATATCCGCAGATGAAACCATGTATTGACTGTCACTATTCGATTTTCGATGCTCCATTCATGAATGAACCGGAATTTAGGACAGGATTTGGAAGCATGTTAATCATCAAAAAATGCGAGATTGAAAAGCTCTTAAGTGGGAAAAGAAGTGAAATATCAAATATCCCGAATTATCTTCTGGGAGGAGTTGTGCTTTACGGTATTAGTTCATTTGATGAGAAAAAAATCAGTAACCTCCTTGGAATTGATGAAAACGACTTGAGAGAGGCTATAGAAAAGTTTGTACTTTCTGGACTTCACATGTCCCTTTTTGAGGATACAAGTAGATTTGAGAGATTCATGCCTAAGAGTGATAAGGCAAAACAGTTTTTGGAGTTGCTCCAAGGGTGAGTGGGATGAAGGTAGAGATAAAAGCGAGAAATAATGAAGAGCTATTGAGAAAGATAGATGAGATGCTAAGTAGGGATGCAACTGAAGTTTACATAAATCTCAGACCAACTAAGATAATCTTAGTAAAGATATTAGAAAAGGCCCCTAACGTGAAAGTAATTAAGTGCCCTCCAAGTCTTTATCCAAAAGTCTCTAAAAAGATTGTAAAGGCTCTCAGCCAAATGGGTATAAAGTTAGTTCCAGCAAATCATTCCCGAGGACGACCCAAAAAGTATGATGTTAGTACTTTGAAATTAATTGAAGAGCTGATAAAAAAAGGAAAGACTCCAAAAGAGATAAGTGAAGAGCTTGGTATTCCGTTAAGAACAGTTTATTACATAATTAATGGGCGATAAGAAATGAGACGAATACTGCCGTTTGTGTTAATATTACTTCTTTTCGCCGTGTTATTCAGGGCTACTGTGGAACATGGACAAAGCTCGTTTAATATTGAGATTTTATACCTTGCATGGGCCGCCTTCTTTTTTGGGGTTCTTGGATATGCAGTATGGTTTCTCTTTGAAAAAGGAGTTCCAATAATGCCAGTAAAAAAACGGAGAAAGACTAAGGGGGACTACTTGAGAGAGCTCCTTATAATCCTTGCGATTGTGATCGCCCTTAGGGCACTTTTCAGCAAAAGGATAGAACCTTATAGAGGAGTAAGGGCCCCAATAATAAAGTACCCAAAATTCCACTTCTTTAATGATACGTTTACAGTAACTTATGAACCTCTTCCAGATTATGCATATTTTGCTCCACTTTTTGTGTTTATTATTATCATAATGTTTCTTTTTTTACAACAAAGAAAAAAACCGCAAAAAATAGAGATTGCTAAGTTTGATCCTGAAGTGACTTTTGAATCAATTGAAGGCACTCCTGAGGAGAGAATCATTAAAATGTACAAAAATGTTGTTGCAGGCCTTATAAAAAGAGGATACCCTTATCAGAAAAGCTGGACTCATTGGGAACATGAGGACAAATTAAGGGACATTTTTGAAGATTTGGAGGATCTGGATAAGATTACAAGAGTATTCGAAAAAGCAAAGTATGGTTACAAACTTAGCAAAGAAGAAATCGAAATTGCTAAGGAGAGCTATGAAAACCTGATGCGATTCTTGAGATAAGTTTAAAAGAAATCTTTAGGTTCTCCTACTGGTGGTGAGAAAATGTTCGAAACTCAAGAAGAGCTCCCTGAAATTAGGGAGAGACTTCATAGGGTGGGCATAACTAACTTGCGAACAATTGCGAGGATAAACTGGAAAGGAAAACTTTACACATTCATCCCGACTTTTGAAATAACTATAGATGTGCCTGAGGAGAAAAAGGGTATCCACATGAGCCGCCTTGTTGAAAGCATCACCGAGACAATGAGTGAGGCAGTGGAGGAAGAAGTAAAAGAAGCACACACTTCATTAGAGGAGCTTGGACTTGCCATAATCCACCGTTTGGAACAAAAACATCCTCACAAAAGGGCTGAGGTATGGGTTAAAACTCAATTAATTATGGAAAGACAAACTCCTGCGAGTAAGAAGATAAGTCTTGAAGCTTACGATGTTGAAGTGGGAGTAATAAAGGAGCTCAAAAATGTGGAAAAAGTCTTAAAAGTGACAGTAATCGGTAATACTGCTTGTCCCCATGCCATGGCAAATAACCAAGGAAAAACACATATCCAAAGGGCAATTGCTACTTTAGAGATAAGAACTAATTATGGAGAGGAGATAGCACTGGAAGATATGATAGACCTTGTAGAGAGCTCTTTCAGTTCCCCAACGTACACATTGTTAAAAACAATCGATGAGAATGCAGTGGTTCAGAATATGTACTCTAACCCAAAATTCGTGGAAGATGTGGCTAGAGAGATCATTTTCAAGGCAAAACAAAAGTTTAAAGGGAGAATTCACGTAAAGGTCGTAAGCCATGAGAGTATTCATCGACATGACGTAATTGCAGAAACTTGGTATTAAGTTCTCTCATTTTAAATTATTAAAAGAAGAGAAAATCAAAGGAGCATTCTTGCGTCGACTGCAACTGCACTGTCCTCGTAGGCAAATATTGGGTTGATATCTAACTCTTTGATCTCGGGAAGCTCGAGAGCAAGTTCTCCAACCTTTGTAATAATTTCAGCAAGACCTTCAATGTTGACTGGTTTTTCACCTCTTGCTCCAGCAAGTATTGGGTATGCTTTGATTTCTTTTATCATTTCAAGGGCTTCATCCTTACTTATTGGTGCAACTCTAAAGCTGACATCTTTGAGAATCTCGACAAAGATTCCACCAAGACCAAACATGATTGCTGGACCAAATTGTGGATCTCGTATCATACCAACAATGACTTCTTTTCCAAGTGGGAGCATCTTATAAACAATTACTCCCCAAAGGTCTGCATCTGGTTTGTAGTTCTTGGCATTTTCCATGATGGTTCTGAAAGCCTCCCTGGCTTCATCATCATTCTTTATGTTAACTTTAACACCACCAGCATCACTCTTGTGGATGATCTGAGGAGAGACAATTTTCATAACAACAGGATAGCCAATTTCTCTTGCAAATTGCACAGCCTCTTCTTCATTTGTAGCGACTTTGAAGTCGGGAACAGGAACACCATATAGTTGGAGAATCTCCTTTGCCTCTGGTTCCACTAGTGCTCTATTCTCAGCCTTTGCCTTTTCGATTATTTCTCTAGCTTTTGCAACTCTATCCATATCTACCACCTCGATTATAATGATGACAGTTTCAGTTATGTTGACAATATTAAAAGTCTTTCCATTTCAAATCAGGTTGAAGCTGTCGATTGGTATAAATAGAAGGGACTCTTATATATAACTGGTGAAAGAACATGAAACGAAAAGTTATTGGAGGAATTCTGTTGAGTTTTATCATTTTAGCCATGGTGATTTTCCACCAAACCCGTGCAGAGGAAGACCAGACAAGCATTGCTCTTTATGATTCTGCAAAAATTGGGGTTGTAGAAAAAACACTTCAAGTAGAACTTAAGGAAGGGATAAATGAAGTCCCATTAGATGTTCTGGAAGGACTTAACGTTGAGGAGGTTACTTTAAAGCCTCTTGATGAGAAAGTGAAAGTTCTTGGGATTATAAGTAAGGAACTGAAAGGAAAAGATCTAATTGAGGCCAACATTGGAAAAGAGATAACAATAAAGCTTAAAAGTGGAGAAACAATAAGCGGAAAATTTTTGGGATATAAAGATGGTAAACTAGCGATTCAAGGAAATGCATACTATTTAGTAGAACCAGCTGAAGTGGCATATATGAAAATGGCCTCCCTTGGAGAAGAGAGCAAATCAAACGTCTATGCAATAATAAACGCTGAAGAGGAAGGAAAATATTTCTTCAAGCTCATTTACAGAGTGGGGGGAATTGGTTGGAATTCGAGGTATAAGCTTTACCTAAGCGATAAGGCAGCTCTTTATGGGTATATTCTAATTGACAATCCTACAAACAAAAGTTTTGAAAACACCGAAGTGCTTTTGGTATCTGGAGAGGTTCAGTTTTATCAGCCTCCACAGGTGATTGTTGAGAGGTACTATGTAGCAGAGGCAGCAATAGGAAAGGAAGTACCTCAAGAGCCAATCCAACAGACAAAAATAGAAGCTTTCTATCTTTACAAACTAGGTACAGTGGATATAGGAGCTTTTGAGAAAAAGATGATTCCTTATATTTACCAAGAAAGCGAGTATACTAAGGAATATCTTTATGAGAGTTATCCTTATGGTGGTAATCAAGACATCTACGAAATTGTATCTCTAAAAACTAAAGAAGTCCTTCCTAGGGGTATTGTAGAAATATACAAAGAGCTGGAAGACAAAAACGTTCTGATTGGGGAGCAGGTGATAGATCACACACCAAAAGGCGACATTTTGAGACTTAAGCTTGGTAGAGATATCGACTTAAAAGGTAAAACAGAGGTTCTAGAAGAGAGGCATGGAGAGCGTTATGGATATTATAAGATCAGGGTTACAGTGGAAAACTTTGGAGAAGAGAGTAAAGAGGTAATTGTGAGACATTACAAGTGGCGTGGAAAAATACTTGAAAGCTCTGTAAGTCCAGTAAGTGAAACAGCCAACTACGTAGAGTTCAAAATAACAGTTAATCCAGGAGAAAAGAAGGAGATAATCTTTGAATACGAGGTTAGCTATTAAAGTTTCCTTAGAAGAACCTCGTAGCTTTTATCTTCTTTTACTATTTCTAGCACGAGACTCTTTTCATAGTCCAAAAATCGGGTTCCTTTTAGTGTATACCCTTCTTCTCGCAAATGATTCATTACACTGAGGCCTAGCTCTCCAAAAAGCTCAGCTGCCATCGTGGCAAAACTTGGTTCTTTTATTCCTAATTCACTATGATACTTTTTAGCTAATTCAAAAACATCTGCCATATCACCACCCCAAGAGTAATTAGTCTTCAAGACTTTAAGCTCTTTCGATTTCTAGAAAAGTTATGAAGTGGCGGGCCGGACGGGATTCGAACCCGCGACCGCCGGGTTAAAAGCCCGGCGCTCTAACCAGGCTGAGCTACCGGCCCTCGATAAGTTAGAGATTGTGATGCTCTTATAAAGTTTTTGGTCAATTTTTAGTAAATCAAGAGAGGATTCTTAGATAAAACATCTATACGCATGTTCTGGAATCCTACATATATTAAAACCATAGAAGTTATAAACCATGCTCCTTCTTTTTCCAAGGGAGGGTTAAGAATGAGAAAAGGTCCAGTCTTCTTGGGTAAGGCTCACCTTCATTGGTGTGAAGAGTGTAATGTCCCACTAATAAGTGAGAAGTGTGACATTCATGGTAGAGGGTTCAGGTTAGATCTTACACCACCGGCAGATGTTAGATTTGCTTTTAAAAAAGATATAGAGTTTATTAAACGAGAGTTTAAGCAGCATTATGGTGTGAATATAGGTGAGATAATTGATGGAAAAATACTCCTTCTTAACAAAACTCCGGGAGAAGATGATGTGTATGAGATAATTTTTGATGGATATATTTTTGGGTGGCTTAGATTTGATCCATTGGAGCTTAAGTGGAAACCCGGACTTAAAGTTGAAGGAGCAATAGCTCTCTGGAAACATTTTGGAAAGAAAATGAAAAAATGGGTTATCGTGGATAAGGGTGCGAAGAATCCAATAAAAAGAGGTGCAAATGTTCTTCCAGTAGGAGTTATTGAAGCAGAGAGCAGTATCAAGATTGGAGATGACGTGATTGTAGTTAGTGAGGATGGGGAGGTAATCGCAACGGGAATTGCAAAAAAAGCTTATGAAAAGCTGATCGATAAGGAAGAAAGAGGTACGGGAATAAAAACAAGACATCAAAAGATCGTTAACTATAGAGAAGGTAAAAGGGCGAAAATGGAAGATGTGATAGTGGCCAACAAATCTGCCTTGGAAAACAAAGTCAATGAGGCCAGGCGATTTATGCGAAAGACTGTTGGGAATATAAATAGGCCAATAGCAGTCGCTTTTAGTGGCGGTAAGGACAGCTTGGCAGTCCTAGGTCTCATGCTTGAAGAATTTGGTGAAGACTTCGCTATTTTCTTCAATAATACGGGGATAGAATTCCCTGAAACTATTGAGTATATAGAAAAGATAAAGAGAAAGTTAGAAGGAAAGAAAATAAAGTTTATCGTTGCAGATGCAAAGGATGCTTTTTGGTCTGCCATGAGTGTTTTTTCGCCCCCTGGAAGGGATTATCGGTGGTGTTGTAAGGTCACAAAACTAGGTCCAATAACCCTTACAATAAAAAGATATTACCCTAATGGAGTATTGATGTTTGTAGGGCAGAGGAAATACGAGAGTATACAGCGTTATAAACAACCTCGAGTCTGGAGAAATCCATGGGTACCAAATGAAATTGGAGCATCCCCTATATTTCACTGGAATGCTCTTGAGGTCTGGCTTTACATATTCTCACGTAACTTAGAATACAATCCACTGTATGAAAACAGACTGGATAGAATTGGTTGCTTCATGTGCCCAAGTTCATCTTTGGCCGAATTTCAGACTTTAAAAGAAGAAAAATGGGAACTCTGGGAAAAGTGGGAAAAAGAATTGAAAAAATGGAAAGAACGCTTTGGAATGCCAGAAGAATGGATAACACATGGGTTCTGGAGATGGAAAGAACTTACTAAGGGACAAAAAGCTGTTGCAAGAGAACTTGGAGTTAAGATTCCTGAAAAAAGGAGCTGGGAGCCAATAAGATATAGCATGGAACGGGAAAATGAGACAGTTATTCTTAAAATTAACACTAAGATTCTCCTTGGTAGGATAAAGGAAGTTGCGCCAATACTTGGAGAGGTGACTGAAGAAAAAGGCCTCATAAGAGTTGATGAAATAGTTTTTACAGAGAGGGAGGTTACGACAAAGAGTGAAAATGAAGCCCTACAAGCGTACTACCTAATAAAGAGGGCTTATGAATGTGTTGGCTGTGGTGTATGTGTTGGAAAATGTCCAGAAAATGCTTTAAGCATAAATACATATACAAGAAAGATAGAAGTCGATGGGGAAAGATGCATTCACTGTCGGGAGTGTATGGAGGTATGTCCATTATTAAAAATAAAAAACCCACAAGAAGGAAGTCAGCTTTAATATTGATTTTGTTCATCTTCCTATTTTCGAAATTTGTGACTTCACAATCTGAGTATGAATACACAATAAATAGTTATCTTCTTTACTTTGATATAGTGGATGAATTAAAGGTTAAGGAGACAATAGAAGTCGTCATCTCTCCAAACGCTCCTCTTTCTAGATATACATTTTATTCAGAGTATTCAATTGAAAATCCTGAGGCTATAATTGAGATAAATGGAAAAACTCAAATAGCAAACGTTAGTGTGTCTAAAATCATAGGAGACATAAATGCAATTTATATTGAGTTTCCAGAAGTTTCCCCTGGCGACCAGTTAAAAATACGAATAAGCTTTTATTCAGAAGGAATGCTTCAGACGATCAATGGTAAAAAACAGTTTTCATATTATGTGAAATTCAATCAACCTGTAGGATACTTTTATGCAAGACTGTATATTCCTAAGGGATATGCAATTCTTTCTCCTATTGTCCCATCTCCTGACAAAGTTGAGAGTAGTGGAAATGCATTAGTATTAGAGTGGAAAAAACAGGAAGTTCGGGCAGGGGAGGAATTTTATTTTATCACTGGCTTTTCCGGGGAGGTAAGTAATGAATTCCCAATGCTCTACTTTGTAGTTCCTGTCTTAATAGCGTTTGTTGGAGGTTTTCTTGCAGGAATTCTCTACAAAGGAAGGGAAAAGAGTACAGTTGATCTAAGATCAGATGAAGAAAAGGTTATTGGGATTCTCAGAGAGGGCCCGATGTATCAGAGTGAGCTTGTTAAGAGACTGGGCTTCTCAAAGGCAAAAGTCAGTCTTTTGTTGAAAGATATGGAGAAAAAAGGACTGATAGAAAGAATTAAGGAAGGAAGAACTTATCTTGTTAAACTAAAAGAAATGTGAACCTTTATAAAGTGAGTTACACCCTTAAGGAACGAGGTGGGAAAATGGAAGAGTATTTTATTTGTCCTGAGTGTGGAAGTGAGGAAGTTGAAGTAATTAAAGAGCGAGGAAGGGAATTAACCCTCAGATGTGTTGAGTGTTCTTATGTATGGCAAATAACGCTAAGTAAGACAATCAAAGTGCCTGTAATAGTGAGCAAACATGAAAGAAGCTTTAAGAGAACTGCGGAATTGCCGGCTGATGAAGAAATAAGAATTGGAGATATAGTAGAGCTTGATGATGACGAGATCAGAATAACGGGTATTGAGCTTGAAGATAACAAGAGAGTTGAAAAAGCAGAAATAAAAGAAGTAAAGGTACTATGGGGAGAGAGTTTGACTTATCCTAAGGTTATTGGAGTCTCGATATACTTCCCTAAAGGCATTACACAGTCATTTAAAGTTAAGGTCAATAGGGAAGATGAATTTGCAGTAGGAGAAGTGCTTGAAGTTGGTGGACAGACTTTTAGGATAGAGAAGATAAAGATTGAAGGCAAAATGCTTAGATATGGGAAGGCAAAGGCAGATGAGATTGTTAGAATAATGGGACGGCCAATAAGGGGTAAAGCAAGTAGAAGCTTGAAGATTTATAAAGGGTATGGAAGAGAATGATTTTCCACAAACTTAAAATTCTTTTCTACAAATTTTTCTTTAGTGAGTGTTATGAATGAGGACGACCTTTACAGAAAATGGATGAGACTTGTTGAAAATCTTGAAAGAGGGAGGCTTATTAAAGATACAAGAGTTAAGAGAGCATTTCTTCGGGTTCCAAGGTATAAATTCGTATCTGACCGTTATAAGGAGTATGCCCATGTGGATGAACCCCTTCCAATACCTGCTGGCCAAACTATTAGTGCTCCCCATATGGTGGCTATAATGTTAGAGCTAGCAGAGCTTGATGAGGGGATGAATGTTCTTGAAGTTGGGGCTGGGAGTGGATGGAATGCTGCCTTGATTTATGAGCTTGTTAAAAAGGAAGTTTATACTATCGAAAGAATTCCTGAACTTGTGGAGTTTGCGAATAGGAATCTTGAGCAGGCGGGATATAAAAATAAAGTTCACGTGATACTGGGAGATGGTACTAAGGGATTTCCACCAAAAGCACCATATGATAGGATCATAGTAACTGCAGGGGCTCCTAAAGTCCCCGAGCCACTGATAGAACAACTTAAAGTTGGAGGGAAGCTTTTAATTCCGGTTGGAGGGTATCATTTGTGGCAGGAGCTCCTTGAAGTCATAAAGATAAATGAGGATAATAAAGTAAAGGTAAAAAACCATGGTGGAGTGGCATTTGTTCCATTAGTGGGTGAGTACGGATGGAGGGGATAGGATGTATTTGGTAGCCTTCGATCTTGAAGGGACATTAGTAAAATCGAAGTCCAGTTGGGTTGAGCTTCATAAGAGGTTTGGCACATGGGATAAGGGTGCAGAATATGCAGAGCGGTTTTTTAAGGGAGAATTTGACTATGCCACATGGGCAAAGTTAGATGCTTCCCTGTGGAAAGGTCGAACAAGAGAAGAAATTATGGAATGGGCCAATTCTGTAGAGTATTTTGATGGAGTTGAAGAGTTGTTTAAGTTTTTGAAGGAAAATGGGTTCAAAATAGCTATAATCAGTGGAGGTCTTAAATGCCTGGCAGAGAGAATTGGGAGAGAACTTAAAGCAGACTTTGTTTATGCTAATGAACTTGTCTTTGATGATGAAGGGAAAGTTACGGGAGATGTGCTTCCTTGGGTAGATTTTAGGAATAAAGGTGATATTCTGCTTGAACTCAAAGAAAAGCTTAAACCTGATCTTACAATAGCTGTGGGAGACGGCCATAATGACATAGCTATGTTTAAAGTTGCTGATGTCAGCATAGCTATAAATCCACATGAAGGTGTTGAAGGAGATTATTTGGCAAAAGACCTTTATGAAGTAAAAAATATCATTAAAAAGCTCTTACAGGAGAGAAAGTAGGTCAGAGAAGGGCGTGTTCATCATTTTCAGCAAAGCAAAAGCTCATCATCCCTTTGCAAATAGATAAAGTATCTTGAATAACAGTACTTAGATATGACTTAAAAATTTTAATGCTTCACAAACCATTGGTTTTCAGCAATAACAACCAAAACAGATCGCCATAGAAGATTGAAATTAAGAATCCCAGAAAGAGAGCAGGTGCAAATGGCATTGCTTTTCTGATTAAAAACTCGTTTTCAAGTTTTCCTTCTTCTACAAGTCTCCTTAAAGTTTCGATATCCTCCTTGGTGAGTCCCTCAGCAGTAGGAGAAGCAATTAATTTGTTATATTCTATTTTCAGGGCCTTCATGTTCATGGTTTTTAAAGCCCTGAAGATTTTATCAAAGGAACTTTCCCTATCCCTGTGGATTTCTCCGTTTTTTTCATATATCCACTCTCCAAGAATGTCCCATTCCTTGAGTTCATCTACAGTAACTTTCTTTGTTAATACTTCGATTCGAAGAATACTTATAAGAGAGAAGAATATTTTAAATAAATAGAACATTAAGGTGATCCTTAAGTAGGTATAAATAACTTCTGGGGTATTAAACACTACCTCATAGATTAAAAGGCCAGCTCCGATAAGATCGCCAATTTTTTCAAGTTTTGCCAGTACTAATATCGTTGCTCCCCATATCAAAAGGCTAAAAAGTGAGTTTTTGAGGATTGTGAAATTTTGAGTTAGTCTAAGTATAACAAATGCCCCCGAAACCCAAAGAGCGAACTCAAATGACCTAGACCATTTCTCAACAAAGATTTTTTTCAGTTGAGAAGTCTTTTTGTCCTTTACAAGCATTGCCAGCGAATACACAAGGATGAACGGGAATATAGCTAAAATACTATTCAACAAGAGAGTTACTGCGTGGAGAGGATAAGCTATAGAGTAAGGAGGGACAATTTTTGCATATTGTGATGCATACGGAAAAAGGGCGGAATATCCCATTAAGATTACAACATCTCCGCTTGCCCATCCACCCATAAGATATAGGAGATAACCCAATAAAAAGCCACTTCCCAGGCCTATTATGCCAGAGAGTGCATAAAAGGTATCATGCTTTACCAAAAACCCTTGATACAGATAGTAAATGATTCCAAATCCTGCAATCGGAAAAACATGTTTGTCATCGATAAATCCAGTTTTGGCGTCTGTATAAGAAGTGAGAATTCCCATAATAACCCCCAGAGCTACTAAAAGAAGCTCCATTAAACCACCTCACAATGTTTCGAGAATTTTGTCTTTGATAGTGTCAACATATTCGGTAACTGAGGAATTTATGGCGCGAACGCTACTGAAGATGACTCTTATTGTGACCATAACGAGTATGAGAACTGCAGCTAGTATGAAGAGATACTCAAGCGCGCTCTGGGCTTTTCTTAACATTTCTTTCCACCTAATATATTTAGGTATCAAATGATTTAAAGCTTTTCATTTTCTGTGCAACCTTTTTAAATGCTCTCTCCTATCAGATTCGAGGTGCCATGAAAGTTTACAAACTTTATGTAAGAGATGAATATCTAGAAGTGATAAAAAACGGAGAAAAGAAGATAGAGGTTAGGGTGGCTTATCCTCAACTTAAAAATATCAAACCCAGAGATAAGATACTTTTTAATAATGAAGTTCCTGCAGAGGTAGTTTCTGTTAAGAAATATGAAACGTTTAGGCAAGTTTTGAGAGAAGAACCTTTGGAAAAAATTTTTCCCGATAAACCAAGCTTTGAACAAGCCCTAAAAAGATTCCACAATATGTATCCAAAATGGAAAGAAAATCGTTATGGAGTGATTGCGATAAAATTCCGTCTCCTTGGTCCGAGGAGGGAGTAAAGTGAGAAATTTAAAATTTGATGGTAAATATAAAGATCTTATTCTCAATGGGAAAAAGAGGAGCACAATAAGAATAGGGCGGAAAATTAACTTGGCTCCAGGAGATGAAGTTCTTATCCATTCTGGAGGATACGTCATTGGAAAGGCTAAAATAAAACGAGTTGAAAGAAAAAAAGTTTGTGAGTTGACGGATGAAGATGCCAAGATTGATGGATTTAAAACTCGGGAAGAGCTTATACATGCCCTTAAGGCCCATTATAAAAATATAACGCCTGAGACAGAAGTAACTGTTGTAGAATTTGAACTTGTTAAGATCTTGGAGACACCTATTCTTTCTGCAGACTATCCTTATGAGGGGAACAACCCAATAGAGATAGCAGAAAACGCGCTAAGATATCTTGATAACCTAACATTTGAAGAAATTGCATTGTTAAAATTGTTTCTTCATTCGGGAAGTCTCAGAAAAGCAGCCTATAAGCTTGGTGGGCTTGATAAAAGATATAGAATCCGAGAGGTTCTACGAAAGGCTTATGAGGAGCTTAAAAAGAGAGGTTTTATGGCTCCAAAATTATGATCTTTCATTATTTTGATTGAATCTTGAAACATTTGACAATATATACCTTAAAATTTTTACTTCCAATTAATTCAGAAAGACTTTTCTTGAAATCCTCAAGCTCTGCTACGCTATGAAATTCTAGAGGTACTATGAAGTCATATTCCCCATAAGTTAAACTTCCTTTAAACGGTAATTTTTCTAAAACGGTAGTTTTTACACCCCAGATGAGAAGTATTGCCTTGATGTCTATCCCTCCACAATGAAGTCATATTTTCAATAGTTTTTGATTCTATAAAAATATTTTTTAGTATTTTTTGTTTAGATGTCTGAATTTGATAATTGAGTTGATGATATTCTGTCATTTTTTCAACATCTGTTTGATAGGTGGGACAGAGCTTTGGTATCTTCTGCACTAGAGAATTTTTAAACTAAAAAACTAACTTATACCGGTGATAAGCATGATACGAGCAGTATTTTTTGATTTCGTTGGGACTTTGCTCAGCAAGGAATACGAAGACATAACTCATCAAAATATAATAAAGGAAGTCCTTAATAAAAGTAAAGCGGAAAATATAGATGTTCTAAAGTTTTGGGAGGAATATGAGGAACGCACAAGGGAGAAGTTCAAAGAATATGCTGGGATGCCATACAAACCTCTCAGAATGATAGAAGAAGAAATTTTGAGAGCGTTGCTAGAAAAACATGGTCTGGAATTTTCTCCTGATTTTTGGGAGATTCATTTAAGGATGCACCAAAAGTATGGAAAACTTTATGATGAAGTTGTTGAAACTCTTGAAACGCTAAAGAGAGAGGGATATTATGTTGGTATTATCACAGATTCTGATAATGATTATCTAAAAGCACAGCTTGAATCCCTTGGGATCATTCATTTATTTGATGGTATAACTACAAGTGAGGAAGCTGGATTCTATAAGCCTCATCCCAGGATATTTGAAGTTGCATTGAAAAAAGCTGGGATTAGAGGTGAAGAGGCCATATATGTAGGGGACAACCCATTAAAGGATTGTGTTGGTGCCAGACAAGTTGAGATGCTGAGTATTCTCCTTGATAAAAAAGGAGAAAGAAAAGAGGCATGGAAGGAATGTGAGTTTGTAATCAGTGATTTAAGGGAGATATTAGTAATAATTGAGGAGTTAAACGCTGACTCTCTGCCCTAAAGGACAAGGTTTGAAAAAAGAAAAATAGGGTCAGTAACGGCAGGGATCTTCACAAATCCGCTAGCGAAATTTTCATCATCCCGTTTTCTCTTTAGCTTAACCTTTTCTTGGCTTCCCAGAGCCGTTGAAAGACAGTTATCCAAGCTAAAATTGCTACTGTGTAAACTCCTATATCTACTCTATTAAATAAGGCCGTGATGATTAGTATAAGCAGTCTCTCAGCCCGTTCTGCTATTCCAACAGCAAGGTTACCACTTCCAGCTAATTCTGCTCTACATCTCTCGTAGCTTACTAAGTAAGATCCGATTAATGCAATGACTATAACCTCCCATTCGACCAAGTTTCCATAACCAATTCCAAATAAAACTGCAGCATCGCTTAGCCTATCAAACGTTGAATCCAAAAATGCACCAAAACGAGAGGTTTTTCCTGTCAATCTTGCCAACGTTCCATCTAAAGCGTCTATAAGAGATCCAAATAGGAGTATGAGAGCAGCGTTTCTTTGGAAACCCTGAGCAAAAAAGTAAGCACCCAAAAGGGAAATAACAAGTCCAATAAATGTAAGTTGGTTTGGGGTGAGTCCGAGTTTTGCTAATGGCTTTACGATAATTTCTAAGTAGGTCTTAATGCTAGAGCGGTATTTATTTAACATTGTTCATCTCCCTCCAGAGAGATTACTCTTTTTCCTCTCTCTTGAGGGATTATCTTGACTTTAGCATCTTTGAAGTCCTTTCTTAGACCTTTTCCTTCAAGTAATCTGTCTAAAAATACTGCTAATGCTGCAACTTCGCTGTGTGGTTGATTTCCAACGGCAACGTTATAATGAGCTATTTCATAAACCTCTCTAGGAACTTTCTCAGCTCCTACCACGATTAGCATGTTTTCTCCTTTCTTCAAATTTTCCCTTATTCTTGGGAGTGCATCATCTATATGGATTCCATACATAGTTAGGTGGACTATTTTTCCTTTCCATTCTCGTAGAAGTTGTCTCCAGTGTGGGTCAAACTCAATTTCAAATGGACCCCCCCATCTCTTTATAACATCTACAACACTCTCGTAAACATGTTCGTCTTTCTCCGCTGCTATTATTATCTTATCTGCTCCGAAAGCTCTTGCAGTTAGGGCTACGTGAGTTGTTATCCGTTTGTCTCGTTCTGGCCTGTGTCCAAGTCTAAGAATTGCTATCATTTGTACACCTCCTTCAGGATGTCCCAATATTCTTTAAAGTCTTCTGGCCATGGTTTGTCTTTATAAAACTTATAAAGTGCGTCTATATTTTTAGCAAGATTCTTAGGGGTGGTTTTTTGAAAGATAAGATTTAATTCTTTTTCGGGGGCTGAGGCGAAGAGGAAAAGTGTGAATATACGCTCGTTTTTGTTCATATCTACAAGCACCATTGGGAGTCTTGGTCTTAATAATGGCGAGAGTTTATTCTCCACTATTCCCCTTAAATCATTCTCAATATTAGCAAGATATTCTGGAGTTAGATCTATATGCTCATGACCCCTCATTTCTTCGGGAGCGTGGGCCACTAGGTTATAAGGTCCTTGAGTTAGCATCTGATAGATTTTTGGAAAGTAAGGAGTTGCTAAATACTCTTCTCTACTCCCAAAGAATCCTCTTTTAAAGTCAATAACATACCATTTTCCTCCAGAGTAAAACTCAGAGATTGGATTCTCTGTGCAATCACTTCCATTATACAGTGAAACAACCCTAGCGGGAATGTTAAGGGCTCTTAAGGTTCCTGTAAATAGTAGTGTGGCTTCTTCATGGCTTATTTCTTTCTTGGAAAGAATAACACTGGGGTTTAGTGAGGTAGTCTGGTTTCCTAAGGAATATTTGACTGTTATTAGGTTGTATACTCGTTGAGCAGCCTCTATTTCTGACTTAGCTCCTTCTACAGTAGGTAAAGCAATGTTTCTCAAAACCTCCATCTCTACAGCTGAGGAGGAATTAAACTTTTCTTTCCAATAGCCGTCAACAAGATATTGGAGTTCAATCCAGTAATATTCTTCTCCGTATGCACGTTTAAGTGTCTCTTTATCATACTTCCAAGGTGTCCAAACTATTTTTAGAAATCTATTTTTGAATTCTCTTTTTTCCTGATTGCCCTCATTATACGTTATTGAAATGGTTATATACCCTGTTTTAGGCATGTAGGGGGTTTTGAGTGTGTATATTGCTTTAAGTTGTTCTCCGGGGGGTATATTCTCGGGGATATCGGAACTTTTCACGATTTCCATACCTTCTAAAAGGTCAAAGGTTATTTCTTTGATCGTCACTGGAGCATTTCCAAGGTTTTCAAATAGTATTTCAAGTTGAAACTCCTTACCTCCTTCAACTTCTGTGGGGGAAACTATTGCAGTATTTAAGATTCCTAATAGTGGTATCTCACTCTCTTTTTCAACTATGTTCATGATAAATTCTTTATAGAATCCACCCCACGTTCTTTGCAGTTCGTCGATTACTTCAACAGATGCTTTAAGGATATATCTACTTGGATTTTCAGGAGCTTTTATTATCCAAATAAACTCTCTACTTTCTCCAACCTTTAAAGGAGTATTAAAATTTGGAGCTTGAAGGATTTTAAACCCAGGATTGCTTAGGTATAGGTTTACCCCAGTTATTGCAACCTTTCCAGTATTGTTAATCCTCACAATTAAATGAAAAACATCCCCCTCCTTCACAACGCTTTTGTCCACTGTGATATCAACTTTAGCTGGTTCTTTAACTAAACACCCGGAAAAGATTACCAAAAAGATGATGGTAAGTGGGATGAGCTTTAGATAATTCATGTTTCTCCCCAAAGTTCTTTTAAGGATGAACCTTAATAATTTTTAGGTGGTCAGAATGATAACTCTAACCACAGACTTTGGCATTAAAGGTCCGTATGTTGGGGAAATGAAAGGGGCAATTTTAACGATAAATCCCGAAGCAATGATAATTGATATCACTCATTCAATAACCAGACATAGTATTCTTGAGGGATCTTTTGTGATGGAACAGGTTGTAAAGTATTTTCCACCAAGCACAATTCACATAGGAGTTATTGATCCAGGTGTTGGAACAGAAAGAAGGGCCATAATAGTGGAAGGGGATCAATTTTTAGTCCTTCCAGACAACGGGCTTGCTACTCTTCCTCTTAAGTGGATAAAACCAAAAGCAGCATATGAGATAAATCTCAAAAAGATAGAAGGGATTATTGGGAGACCTATAAGCTCAACTTTTCATGGAAGGGATGTCTTTGGCCCAGCTGGAGCATTGCTTGATCTAGGATATGAGCCCTCTAGGCTTGGGAAGGAACTTGACCTTGAAAGAATAATCAAACTTGACATAGAACCAAAGAAAAAGGATAATTTTTGGATCTTGAAAGTAATTTATGTAGATGATTTTGGGAATGTTATCCTTAACCTTGAGGATTACGAAAAGCCAGAATATATAAAAATCTTAGGAAAAGAAATTCTTTATCTTGAAACGTATGGAAAGGTCAAACCAGGAGAACTTTTGGCCCTTCCTGGAAGTCATGACTATCTGGAGATAGCTGTAAATCAAGGTTCAGCTGCTGAATTGTTGGAATTGAGGGTGGGGGATGAAGTGGAAGTAGAGCTGGTATATAAGGAGGGATAAAAATGAGGGGTCTTTTTGTTGGTAGATTTCAACCTGTCCATAATGGCCATCTCAAAGCGTTGGAATACGTCTTTGAACAAGTAGAAGAGGTTATAATTGGTATCGGAAGTGCCCAAGTAAGCCACACTTTGAAGAATCCATTTACAGCAAGTGAAAGAATGGAAATGCTCATAAGGGCTCTGGACGAAAAGAACATCCCGAGAGGAAAGTACTTTCTTGTTGCTTTACCGGATATAAACTTCAATTCAATCTGGGCTCCATATGTTGAGGCTATGGTGCCAAAGTTTGATGTTGTCTTTACGGGAAATTCTCTCGTGGCACAGCTGTTTAGAGAAAGAGGGTACAAGGTTGTGGTTCAACCAATATTTAGAAAAGACATTCTTTCAGCCACTGAAATAAGGAGAAGAATGATAGAAGGAGAGCCATGGGAGGAACTAGTGCCAAAAAGTGTTGTGAAATATATTAAAGAGATAAAAGGTGTTGAGAGAATAAGAATGCTGGCTACAGATTTAGAAAAGAATGAAAAAGAACTTCAAGCACCTATTAGGATACCTGAGTTTTGAGGTAATCCCGTTAGAGGTAACATGTGGTGTTGAGGGGAGGGAATCTTGAATAAAAAGAAACTTCTCATGATACCCTATTCCCTTTTTATATTCATTGTGGAGGTTTACCTCGGTATTGGCAATTGGAAAATAGTTAGTCTCTACATGGTAACAAGAAAAATTGGCAGGAACCCTTGTGTTGAGTTCTATTGCATAACACCCACATGGATATTTGCTTTGGGAATTTTGGTTCTTCCTCTTGTTATCGGCTACTTTTTGGTCGAACGTTATGAGATTCTAAGAGAACATGCAAAGTCACATCTTCTCTTTGGACTTATTGTTTTACCTCCAAGTATTTGCACCAAACTTTCAGGAGGTAGCGAAGTTATGATCCTTTATATTCTTGCACTTTCCACAGGCCTTAGCTTTCTCCTCCAGCGGAGGCATTATGAAAAACAACCTTTTGACTTAATTCCAGTTATTAGTACTTGGTTTCTCATAGCGTATGTATTGATGATTAAGCCTTGGGCCTGCTGAGTCTGATGAATATCAATCCAGTTATTATGAAAAGCACGAGACTCGCTGCGTAAGGTAAGGTCGCGTGTAAAGATGCCAGTGCTCCAGCAATAAAGGGCGTAAAAAGCCCAATCAGTCTGCGGTAGCTTGTAATCGCCGCATGGAACTCACTAGCTCTTTCCTTGGGAATGAGTTTGAACATCCAGGAGCGATAAAAGGGGAACCAAAGAATATCCCCAAAGTCCCCAATGGCATAAACCAGCAATGCTAACCAGAAGGGTGGCGAGAGCGCCATGACAAGAGCATAAACTGCACTAAGGAACATCCCAAAACCAATAACTTGGAATCCCTTCTCTTTTGGGATCTTCTCGCTAACATAAGTGGCGATGATTGAGGCCAAACTTGTTGCGAAGGCTATTAGTGTTACCTCGAAGATGGTCTTATGTAGCACAAAGACAACGTAGTTAATTAAAACTATCTCTGGAGCAAGTGCCCATGCAAGGGCTAGTAGTGTTTCAAAGATTAACAGGAGCTTGAACTCACTTACTTTGAACGTGAACTCTTCGGGGGTTATTCTTTCCTCTTTTCTAACCGAAGGAAGAAAGAACCAGATGTAGGCTATTGTGGGAATTGAGAGTAGGCCGAAGAAAAGGAAGGCAAGCCTATAATGGTCGGCAGTATTCCAGACATAACCGAAGATGTATCCTAGGATTGGAAACGTTATAAGCCTGCTTATTTCAGGTAGGCGCAAGTGCCAGGCGAATATCTCCTTATACTTGTCCTCAGGATAAATTATCTGTTCATAAGCTCGATAAAGGGGATAAAGCACTGTGGAAAGCTTCTCTACTGTCCTTCCCGCAAAGAGCATAATAGGTGCTATGGTTCCTTTAGCAAAGCCATAGAGGACATAGGCTATCCCATCAAGAGCGTCAATTACCATGAGTCCTTTCTTTATATCCCATTTGTTAAAGGCCCTTCCAAGAAGATAAGTTAACGGAATCGCGATGATATTGACGGCTGTGAAGAATGCTCCCACCTCAAGGACGGAGTAGCCAGAGTACATCATGTAGAGCGGAAGGAGAATCCATACTATAAGCTGTGGAGCTATGATGGTGTGATAAAGCATGTAGGCTTTGGCATCTCTGGGGATCTCGCTCCATTTCATTAGAAGCACCTTCTTGAAATTTATCGTGAAATTTAAATACTTTTAGGGAGATTCTACGACGGGTATCATAATGATAGAACATATATTGGAGATTTTGGGATCTCTAGGGGATAAGAGAAATGTTGAAGGCATGAAAAGGTTTGGTATAACTTCCTCATCCAAGATTTTAGGGGTCCCTAAGCCAAAGCTGAGGGAGCTGGCGAAGAAAATAGGTAAAAATCATGAGCTTGCCTTGAAATTGTGGGATTCTAACATTCATGAAGCGCGAATTTTAGCGTCCATGATTGCTGAGCCCGAGAAAGTTGATGAAGACCTAATGGAGCGCTGGGTCAAGGATTTTGATAACTGGGACTTGTGCGACCAATGTGTTATGAACCTTTTCTGGAGAACGAAGTTCGCATATAAAAAGGCTGTTGACTGGAGTCAGAGAGAAGAGGAATTTGTGCGGAGAGCGGGCTTTGCATTGATGGCAAAGTTAGCTATCAGCGACAAAAAGGCAAATGATGAGAAATTTGAGAAGTTCTTCCCTTATATCATCGAGGGAGCTAAAGACGAGAGAAGCTATGTCAAGAAAGCTGTAAGCTGGGCGTTGAGACAAATTGGAAAAAGAAACTTGTATTTGAACAAAAAGGCCATTGGGCTGGCTGAGGAAATTAAAAAATTGGAAACCAAAAGTGCGAAATACATTGCTACAGAAACACTCAGAGAACTGAATAGTGAAAAAATCCAGAAGAGGCTGTTATCTAAAGAGAGAGGCATGTAATAAGATTCACAAGTTTTTGAAAAATTAAAAAAGCTTCAAATAATCCTAGTTCTAAAATCTATTGCGTCTTTAATTGCCCATGCTTTTACTATTCTCGGATCATCTCGACTCACTTTTTTCCAAAACTTCCAACACTCACACTCAAACATTGTCCTCACCAATTGATAGTAGCATGGTCAAAGTAGAACTAATTAGTGCTCAAAAATAATCAGAATTGACAATTTGGTGTTCTTTTGGTTTACATATTGCTAGGATAAAGACATTATGGGTCCCTAGGTGATAGTTATGCTCTTAGAATTTTAACGGTGGATATTCCTACTTAGTCAATCACCAAAAAATTTAAGTAATAATTTGATTACATGTTATTAAGTGATAACAGTGACTCAAGATATTGAAAGACTCGCCAAGAAACTTGATGCATTAGGACACCCATTGCGGCTGAGGATAGTTAGCCTCCTTGCCAGGGAAGATAGACCCATGTACTTAAATGAGATAGCTAATGCTCTTGAAATAAACAGAGCTCTTGCAAAGGTTCACCTCAAAAAGCTCGAGGCAGCAGGAATCGTCAAGAGCAAGGTTATACTTGATGAGGAGAGGGGAAAAGCTCTGAGATTTTATGAGCTTGTACCTTTTGACCTCCATCTCTCACCTGAGATCTTGAAGGAGGTGGTGGAATGAGAACCCGAGACGTTGTGATTTTAGCAAGTTGGATAACTGCAGTGGTTATCTCAACCGTCATAATCCTGAAAGGCGGAGTGACATACACAAACCTAGGAATAGCGCTGTTCCTGGTTTTCATGGCAGGTGGAATATCTTTCGCTGTGGGTTATTCACTACATGATACCGAGGAGCTAAAGCTGTCTAAAGAGATTTCATCACTAACTTTAAAGCTTGAGGAAATTGAGAAAAAGATTAACAGCGTAGAAGAGAAAGTTAAAAAGATAGAGAGGTTTTTGGAAGAGTAATTCTTGGCGAGTTTTTGTTTACTTTCAATTTATTGGTCTGATTTCCAATTACTCGAAGCTTTTATTCCTCAGAACAAGGGATTGGAGTTCATTTTCTCTTGCTAACAAAGTATTTTTAAGGCTTCGAATTTAGTCTTTTTTAATGATAAGAAGAGCAAAAATTGAGGACAGAAATATTTTAGAAGAAATACACGATGGAGAACCTCCATGGGAAAACTTTGAAGTTTACCTAAAAGTCGTTAGGGACTCTGGTGGAGATATATTTCTTTACGAGGATAAGGGAGAGATTGAGCTTTTACCGTTCAATGGGAAAGCCCACATTCACGTTCTTTGGGTGCGAGAAGAATGTAGAGGCGGAGGAATAGGTTCAAAGCTTTTGGCATTTGCCAAAGAGTGGGCAAAGGAGCGGGGTCTAAGAGGGTTAAGTGTCATTCCAGAAGATGAGAATGCTATGCGATTTTATATGAAAAATGGATTTGAAGTTAGAAATTGGCAGGTGAAGAGTATAAAAGATGTTGAAGACTGTGACATAAAAGTAAGCCCCTATTATGATAATCCGCCAAAGTTTCCGAACCTTTCAGCCGTTTATACTTCTGGTCTGTTCCTTTGGAACCTCTATAAAAGATCTCCTCGATTTAGACTTAGGGACTTTACAATACTTCTGATTGATGAGGAGAGTTGCATAAATGTTGTTATCTATGGGAAGAGACTCAACAGAAAAATTGTGAAAGTTGCTGAGTGTCTTGCTGGAAAAATCAGAAAAAGAATGTTCCTTCAGGTTTGGATGAAAGACTGGGAGATTTTAGAGGAAGAAGGTTTTAAGAAAATCGGTGAAGTTGAGTGGATGGAAAAGGTTTTCACTTAAGCCGTTCTTTTAGTGGCCTGTTCACACTTCCTCTTTTGTGAAACCCATCTTTTTGATGCTATGCACCAAAATGAAAAAGCCCACTGTGCTCAAAACACCAAATCCAAACACTCCAACAGCCAGCATTGAAACACCAACGTCATGCTCAATCAGCCATGCAAAAGTCAGCTGTGATAAAGGTATGATAAGGGTAGCCAATGCATCAAAAATTCCTCTGTAAGTGCCGAGCTTTTCAAGCGGGATTACCCTCTGAAACAGACTGTCAAAGGAAATATTTAGAAGCTGTCTACCAAAGTTCAAGAGCAAAATTCCGGCAAAGAGCAGAACTAACGAAGGCAAGCCCAAAAGCAGAACCGCCAGGCTTTCAAGCAGCATTCCAATGATAAGGGGTTTTGAGATTCCAATTTTACGCTTGTGGGCAAAGATAGCTATTCCAGCAGCACCAGCTAAACTTCCTAAGGTGCCAACTGAGTTGAGCAGACCATAAACAATCTCCCCTGTGGTCAAATTTTTGAGAGCACTGAAGACAAAAATCCTCGCTGGGGCTATTGCAAAGTTGAAGAGCAGAACTAACGCAATTCCGACAAAAACGGTTATGTTAGAAATTCTGGATTGAACCAATTCACTTCTCTCTCCAATTGTCTCTTCTCGTCTCACTGCGATGTTGATGTATGGAATGAGAAGTAGAGCTCCAATTAAGAGAAAAACCGCATCCAAAAGCATGAGCTTAATCCCAAAAAGGTAAGCAAGATAACCCACAACGGGAAACACAACAAGAGAAGTTACCTCTCCGACGGTTTGTACTTTTGCGTTGAGCTTTTGAAGCTCAGACTCTTCAAGAGTCATGGAAGCTATAAGCGTAAAGCCGAAGTATCTATGAAGAACATCAAGAGCCGAGATTAGTGAAATTAAAACGTAAAATGCCCAAATATTTGAAGCAAACTTTATTATTGTCAGAGCAAAGAAAGACTGAATAAGCAATGCAAGAAAAGCGAGCCTAACTTTTTTCTCAGTCTTATCAAGAAAGCGGCCCATTAAAGGTGGTGCTATGACCCAAGGAAGCATGGAGGCTAAAGAATAGCCCGCCACGCTAAGGAGTGAAGTGGTCTCGTTGAGGAGGTGCCACGGCAGAGCTATGCTTTCAATTGCATCCCCAATGACTCTAAGCACAGTCGTGAAAAGTAAAAGGGCGTAAAGTCTCTGCTTCATGAATTATCATGGGGAAGAAGGTTTTAAAAATTTATGAACGTACCCTCATACTATGAAGTGGGACTTTGACAGATGGGCTGAAACCTACGACGAGGATGTGGCTAGGAAAGACTGGATACACAGGAATTACGAGAAAGTTCTTAAACTCGTCGCAGAGAAAGCAAAAGGAGTTGTAGTTGATATCGGCTGTGGTACGGGAAACATTCTAAGATTTATTAAGTGTGAGCAGTACATCGGTGTTGAACCCTCAGGAGAAATGAGGAAAGTTTTCAAGGAGAAATGGGGCTTCGAACCTGTAAACGGCCACTTTTTGAACATCCCTCTGCCCGATGGAATTGCGAATACTGTGATAACGACCTACGCGTTTCACCACGTGCCCGACGAAGAAAAGGAGAAAGCAATAAAGGAGATGTTCCGGGTTCTAAAACCTGATGGGAGGCTTATTATAGCTGATGTTATGTTTAAGTCCGAGAAGGAAAAGCGACGTATCGGTGAGGAGGACGGTATAACTGAGGAGATTGAGGATGAGTACTTCGCGACCATAGAGCATTTGCGGAAGGTATGTGAGAGAGGGGAGCTTGTGTTTACATTTGAGCAGGTAACTAGGTATGTGTGGGTTGTTGAGGTGAAAAGAACTACTCGATGATAATGAGACCATCCTCCATTATGGGCTCTCTGTTCACAAACACCTTTGGATTCAGCAGGACGAAGTCACTACAGTTCCTTCCTAAACACCAAGACATCCGGCTCCTTAAAACCTGTCCAGTTCTTAAAACCGAGCTCCTTTAAAGGCTCAATTAAATCTTGCTTCTCTTCAGGGAGCATTATGTCGATGCTGTCGTAGCCTATGTTTCTGACCTCAAAGCTCATTGCAGGTAAAATGTTTTTTATAGTCTCAGTTGAGAGCTTGAAGGGTGTGAACGCAGGTTCATTTTCATGTATTAAAGCATAAAAGAATTTATAGCCTTTGTATTCCCTAACTTCTGCCTTTTTGTTTAGCCACTTAAGGCTTTCCTCACATCTATGTAAGAACTTCCAGCCATAGGGGATATATTCTTCATAATCGAGCTCATCTAAAGAGTTGATTCTTGAAAGTGTTGGTTCTTCTCCCTCTCCAAGCGCTCTCTGAATATAGTAAAACCGCTCTACAATCCTAAACCCATCTTTCTTTGCCATTGCAATGCTCTCTTTATTGAGGAAGTATGTTGAGAACTCCAGTGTATTAATAATACCTTTTTCTGCTAGTTCTTTCCCCTTATGAAGCATAAAGTTTTGGATTAATCTTCCAAGGCCTCGTTTTTGGTAATTGGGGTGAACTCTAAGACCTTCAAGCCAGCCGACTTTATCAGGTAAAATTGTAAGCTTTGCTGTTCCAATAACTTTTCCTTCCAGCTCAAGAACATAGAAGTTTCCATCCCTCAGCCAGTTCTCAAAAACTCTTCCGAGGTAGTCTTCACCTTCCCAGGTCAACTTTGCAATTTCCTCAATGAAGGGTTTATCTCCAAGTTTAGCTTCTCTTATTATTGGCCTCATATTGCTCACCACTCAGGAGTATTGCACACTAAGAATCTGCAACTTCCAAAGATTTTTATGAAGTGAAGCTATATAAAACCTTAGAGGTGCTGAGATGATTCCCCAAATCCACCTTCAAGTCCTGCGCAAACTGTATGAGAGGTTAAAGGATAGCAATGTGAACTGGGTCGTTACCGGAAGTCTTGGCTTTGCGCTCCAAGGAGTTCCTATTGAGCCCCATGATATTGATATCCAGACGGACAAAGAAGGAGCTTATGAAATCGAGCGCTTCTTTCCTGAGTTTGTAGTTGAGCCTGTGAGATTCAAGGAAAGTGAGAGAATCCGCTCGCACTTTGGAGCGCTGATGATTGAAGGCGTTAAGGTCGAGATAATGGGGGACATTCAAAAGAAAGTTAATGAGGAGTGGGAGCCGCCGGTGGACATAGACAAATACAAACGCTTTGTGCAGATCGAAGGTATGAAGATTCCAGTTTTGGATTTAGAATATGAGTATCAAGCTTATCTCAAGCTGGGAAGAGTTGAAAAAGCGAAGATGCTGAAGAAGTTCCTAGAAAAGAGAAGAAGAGACAACGTTTGACTATCTACAATCTTTCCCTATCGAAATCACAAATTTTTCGTTTATTCTAAATGAAGCAACGATCGTTCTGAATGAGAGATAGTCGAGAGGGGTATCAAAGTCTCTAGTTTTCTTAAAATCTATCTTCACTCTTTCGTTTTGGTTCCTGGAGAGCTTTAAAATTTGTTTCTCAATGAAAACTTCCAAACCTTTTGGGCTTAAAGGCTCTATCTTTAAGCTTACCCCCTCTCCGTAATTGAAGATTCCAAGCTCAAATGGAGTCTCATAGGCAACTAAATCAAAGGTCTTTTTCCCTTCCATAAAAGAGATTCCTGCAATTCTTGGCATTGTCCCTTCTTGCCCTGGCTGGCCCCTAAAGTAAACTTTCAAGCGCGCATTGCTCATAATATCAGCAAAAGAAATCTCATAGAATTTCTCACCGTGAAAGCTAACCTTCTTTCTGGAAACTTTGAACTCAAAGAGAGAATGAGCTTTGAGAAAGTTTTCGACAAAACTGCCCTTTCCAAACCTAAAAAGCCAGAGTTGCTTCCTTTTAGAGAGTATCGCTGGATAAAAGTTGAACTTTCTGTAAAGATTTAGAGCAGGGATATTATCGTATTCTGTCATTAAAAATTGAATATTGTGTCCTTTGCTTTCAGATATTTTGATGCACTCCTCTATGAGCTTTGTTCCAATCCCCTTTCCGTGGTATTCGGGATGCACTATTAAATTGACGATTTCCGCATAAGGCGGAAAGGCTACATCGAGAGTTACCTTTCCAACGACTCTATCATCAGACAACGCTACTAGGACTTTTGAATAGTTCCTCAGGCTCTTCCAAATATTAATAAGTTTTGGGCTGAATTTCCAGCCTAATGTATTATAAAGCTCCTCAACACCTTCTGCAAACTTCTCTTCAAACTCAAGGACTTGAACTTTCATTTGCCACTACCTCAATTTCTTTCTTTTTAGCTTGACTGCTTAAAGACGTATTACTAGTTGGGTATATTACACATCTATTAATTCAAACTTTTGGGTGACAACTATTATCCTTGGGCCGTTCAGCGTTACAGAACTCGCCACACGCTTTTATATCGAAATCATAAAGGTTTATTATTTTTTGCCACTCTTTTGGAAGCTTCTCTAATTATCTCGTCAAAGTCGTAAACGCTAGAGTGTGGCAAAGGAGACCCGAGTAAAGCCACAAGATCAAAGCTGTCATCCTCAAATTCCAGTCTTTTGACATCCATAAAATAAAACTTGGCTTTTGAACCTCTTTCCTTTGTAATTTCCTTAGCTTTTTGGATTGCATCTTTTTTAATGTCTACTCCAATGACCTTAAAGCCGAGTTCTTCTAAAGCAAAAGAGTTTAAATCTTTATTGATAAATTAAAATTTGGTGGTTATATGAAAAAGGTCTTATCTTTTCTCTTCATTGCATTACTCTTAGTTTCAACCTTTTCAACATATTCCTGGTGGCAATGCAGGGAAGAGAAGAAGAAAATGCTGGTGCAGATATACAATGAATTTGAAGTGAACAGGTGGGAACTTGAGCACATGGGAGAAACTTTTCAGCATTTACTTCAGAACAATATCTCTAATGATATTCTTCTGCTTTATCTTGAGAAGTACCAACATCACGTACTAGTTTTAGATAACGTTTTTGAAATCTTAAATTCCCACAGCGGAGAGGAAAAATACTGGAAGCTACATATTGCAATGGTGAATTTATTCGATGCTCTGAATAGTATGCGTGATAATCCCGAAAGCCTTAGAGAAAATCTGCAAGGCAATCTTGGAGCATTGAGGAAGTTTGACAAACTTTTCAAAGAGCTTTCACATTATCAGAGCCCAAATGAGATTCCAAACGAGTTGGTGGAGAATTTTCTTGAGGTTTCGAAAGAGTTAAGTGAAAAGTAAGAGGTGGTTCTATGAGCTTTCTCCAGCTATATCACGATGAGGCCATCAAAGTTTTTTATGAGAAGGGTGGAGATGAAGAGGATCTTTATTGGCTTGTTAGCAGCATCTTGATTAGATATCCGGAACACAGAGACGAGCTTGAAGTTAGAAAGAGACTGATGGATTTAATAGTTCAAGAGGTTGGTGGAAAAGTTCTGGATGTTGGCTGTGGTCTTGGAATTCTGACGTTCAGAATGGCACTTAAAGGTGAAGTCAAAAAAGCTGTGGGCATCGATAATAGTTGTGAAGTAATCAACTTCTGCAATCGTTTGAGAAATAGAATCACAGAGAAAGCAGAATTCTTATGCGGTGATTTCCTGAGCATAGAAATTAATGAGGAATTTAACTGTGTTGTCTTTCTCTACACGCTTCATGACTATGAACCGGAGCCATTTTTAGAAAAAGCTCTCAAAATATTGAGACACGAAGGGAGAATAATAATCGGCGATTTTGATATTAAGGGACTTAGAAAGAAAGTTAAGGCATTCGCACAAGAAAATGGGCTGGAAATCGTTAAAGATATTGCCATTGGAAGGGCAAAGACACATGGGGATTTCTATGAAGCATTTTTAATCACTGCCCGGAGGTGAAAAGTATGAGAGTCTTCATATCATCTTCTCTAAAGAATAAGGAGCTTAACAAGAGGATAGCTGAGGTTTTTGAAGAGGAGGGGTTTGAAGTATATCTTCCTCAGAGAGATACTCCACAATCTAACGATATAGAGACTGTCTTTAGGGCAAATGTGGAGGGTATTAAAAAAGCAGATGTTGTAGTTGCTGTCATAATCAATTATGGGCGTGACCTTGGATTTGAAGTTGGCTTTGCTTATGGGCTTGGGAAGCCAATAATTGGCCTAATAAATGATGAAAGTTATAAAGAGGACAAGATGATTGCAGGAGCACTTACAGATACGGCAAAAAGCCTAGAAGAGTTAGTCTATAAAATGGAAGAGATCAGTAAGGGCTAAATAGCTAATAGTAAGACCGTCACACTTATATCCTAATCCCGCTTAATTAAAGATATGAAGCGTGATTTGTACGTAATCTCAGCCTTTATCCTGCTTGCTAATATCTTTAAGCGCTCGCTTATTTACAACCTCTTTTATCTTCTTGCAATGATTGTTGCTTCCCAACGGCTCTGGAGGGACTTTCTAAGGTTCCTCGCAATCTCCGCCCTCGTGGGATTTTTTGCGGAGGTGCTCGGCACTCACATATGCACGCCATTCGGGTGCTACTATTACGAGAACCTAAAGCCCCAGGTGTTTGGTGTACCCCCTTTTGTTCCCTTTGCATGGACAATTTTTGGCTTCGTGTCCTATCTGACAGCACGCCATTTTTTTGAGCACAAAACTGGCAGGATAGCTTTTGCGTCGGTTTTAATGGTTATTTTTGACTTGTCAATTGATCCCATCATGACGTCGTGGAGGGCTTGGGTCTGGGAGACCACGACAAAAATAAACTGGTTTGGGATTCCTTGGACAAACTATCTGGGTTGGTTCATAGTGTCCCTAACGTTTTTCTACCTCTATGAGCGTCTTTCAAAGGCCAAAATTGAGAGGGAGCTTTTAAAGCTCGGCCCTCCAGTTTACCTTTTGGAGATGTTCACATTCATGATTTATGCCCCAGCAAGTGTGAAAACTCCCACAACTCTTGCGTTTTTGATCTCCGTCGCTGTGCTTCTCCCGCTATATTTCTGGAGGTGGAAGTCATGAGGGTCGCTCTAATCCCGATGAGGGTTAAAGTCAACGACTTTGAAACAAACTGGCAGGAGTTTAAACAAAGATTTAAAGAAGCTTTGGAATACAATCCTGACATCCTAGTTTTCCCCGAGTACTGCCTTACAGGCTTTGAGGAGTGGGACTTTAGCGGAGCGAAGCTTTATGGTGAAATCGTCAATAGGGTCAGCAAACTTGCAAAGGAGAACTCAGTTTATGTGATCTTCGGCCTCCTTGAACCCTACAAAAACTGCATCTATAACTCTGCCCTTTTAATAAACCGTGAAGGAGAGGTAATTCTCAAGCACCGCAAATTTCAAGAACCTATGAAATTTTGCACTGGCAACACAGTAAAAACTGCTTGGACAGAGTTTGGAAAGCTCGCCATAATTATCTGTGGTGATCTCTACAACAAGCGTATAGCCAAATGGATTAAGCGCAAAAGACCCGACTATATTTTTATACCAATGGATCGTTCTCCATGGGGCGATTTTAATTTAGAAGAAGAAATCAAATGCATGAGTGGAAGGGTTAAACTGTTGGGTGTTAAGACATTTATAGTGAATTCCTACTCCCACTGTGACAGTTTCGGCGGTGCATGGATCTTTGATGAAAATGGAGATCTTTTAGCTCAGAGTACTGGAGATAACATCCTAGTTTTTGAGTATTTCTTCAAGTCCAATCGTTTAGAACGAAATATAGCTCAGACATAGTATGCAAAAAAGTACATTGAGTTTCAAATACGTTTTGTTCATGTGATGTTTTAGTTTGAGTTTGAAAAATTTTATATTGTCGTACCTGTTCATAGTATACGGAGACATACTATGAAAGTTCCTTACAAAGCTGCAGTTAGATTATTTGCAATTTATCTCTGTGTGTTGCTTGTAATAACAACCACAGCTGGGCTGGCCAATGAAAAATTGGCTCGAAAAGAAGCTGAAGAAACTGTAGTTATTCTTCAATATACAAATCCTACATTTTATGAGTTACTAAAGGAAAACGCCACAAAAGAGAATAAAACTGTTGTTCAGTATTATTACGAAAAATTAATAGAAGTGAGAGGGTTAAATAAAAATGTAATTATTCAGGGAATTCAACTTTTAAAGCAAAGCTGGGAAGAACTAAAGCCAATAAAAACTGTTAAATTGGGAAGGGCTGTTTTAATAACCTTAGGTGTATTACTATCTTCAATGCTTTTAATAATTTTTACAAGCATTACAGTTGGGATGAAGATATCAACAAAACCTTCTCTTTTAGATTTCGTAGAAAGTCTCGCTAGATTTTTCAATGGAATCCCCTCTTGGTGGATTGCTGTTCTTTTTGTGTTTATTTTTGTCATTAAATATAATATTCTTCCTGCAAGTGGCTTAATGAGTATTCCACCAGAAGAGGGGATTGGGCTGGCGTTTGATATTTTGAAGCATCTGATTCTACCAGTTGCTACAATAGTTTTTGTTTTTGTTTGGGAATTTATAGTCATAGTAGCTAGAGAAACTCAAAGGGAATTTGGGGAAGTTTATATAATTACTGAAATCGCCAAAGGAATGCCTAATAAGGTTATCTATTGGAAACACATTCTTAAAAATATCGGAATAACCTTGAGCTCATTCACTGGTCAAAAGTTTATGGAGATGTTTACGGATTACCTTGTATTGGATGCGTTCTTTTCCCTTCAGGGTTTGGGCTTACTATTGAAGAGTAGCTTCGTTAGGGAAGTTGTTCCAAATGTGGGAGTTGTAGTAAATTTCAGGCCTTATCTATTCTTTCCACTTACAATAATCATAGCCACGTTATTCTTTGTGATATCTTTAGTTATTGAGCTGATTAAAGGGATGCTTGATCCAAGGGTGAGTTAAATGAAGTTAAAACTACGTCAAAAAGTAGGACTTGTAATCTTAATCCTCTTTGCTGGTTTTGTTTTACTTAGTGAATTGAGTGTGCCCAAAGAAAAGCTCAATAACTGGGAAAATCCATTATACTGGAGTAAATATCCCAAAAAAGCGGATCCAGTATGGTTCTCCATGTTGGATAAGGAAACTCCTACAGTTGTTCTTTCTCTTTCGGAAGTTACAGAGATTGGGAACGATTACTGGCTTTTCACATATGTTTATACACACACTTATCCTCGCCCTCCAAATGATATAGTATTTCGCAGAATTGAGCCAGCATATTATATAATTGAAATTACACGGCCAGATGGTATTAAAATAAGAGTTTATGATGACGAACTCAAAGAGGATGTCAATTTGAATACTGACCCTAAAATGACTATGCAAATATTTTCAGCCATGAGATCAAAGCTCAATCTTAATGAAGAAGATAAAGCTATGGTGTATCCAATAGAAATCCTCTTTGCGAAAGATCCTAATTTTACGGTACTAAATGGCCCATATACAATAGAGGTGCTATGTAGTTGCAGAAAGCCCCCACAAATCATAGTTCAAGGGAATGCTTATGGAATCTTGGGAACTGACAATTACGGAAGGGATATATGGGTTGGTTTTGTTAAAAGCATGAGAAATACCCTTTATTTAGCTTTAGTTACTTCTACTATTATAGTTCTTCTTGGTTTGTTGATAGGATCTCTCTCAGGATACTTTGATAACAGGCTTTCAAAAATAATCACATTCATGCTTGAGGTTCTCACATCGCTTCCTATTCTTCCAATTTTGGTCGTTATTACTTGGGTAATGTCAACCCAAGGATTTGGAGAAAGGATTAATGTCCCTCCACTAAAATTCATGTTGATCCTAGCGTTTCTCTTAATGGGAAAATTTGCTAAAACAATACGAATGATCACAATAAAAGAGAAAGCTAAAGAATACATAACAGCTGAAGTAGCTATAGGAGCTAGTGGATTTTACATCCTAAGACGACATATTGGCCCGATTATCCTAGAGCATGCACTAAGACATTTCACATTCCTAATGCCTAGAATTGTTGCCCTAATTTCCCTCTTTGGATTCTTTGGGATGATCCCTGGAACCAATTGGGGTTCTTTTATGATTGAAGCAATGGAGCAAGGGGCATTATATGGAAGCAAATGGTGGTGGATTCTTTCACCTGGAGTAGCGATGGCATTCTTGAGTTTGGGGTTTACTCTCTTATCTTTAGGGCCTAGTTATGAAGAGGAGGGCATGGGGATATGGCTAACATGAACTACCCCGCCCCTCTGGACGGGGTTTTGTGAGAGGTCACTGGAATGGATTTAAGAGAAAACTCTAAATATCCCCCTACCTAATAATTTTGGTGTTGAATATGGAACTCTATGACGTTAATGAATTCTGGAAGTTTGATCTTAGGGTTGGATTGGTAAAGAAAGCTGAGAAATTAAAAAGAACTAAAAAGCTCATAAAACTTGAAGTTGACTTTGGAAGCGAACAAAGGACTATAATAACAGGGCTAGCTGATCAATACAGTCCTGAAGATCTTGAGGGAAAGAAACTCATTTTTGTCTTAAACTTAAAGCCTAAAAAACTCTCTGGAATAGAGAGCCAAGGAATGCTTATTGTAGCTGAAAGTGAGGATGGGAAAGTTTACCTTCTACCTGTCCCAGATGAAGTACCCATCGGTACAAAGGTGTGGTAAATGTTTTTTGGGATTCCGCACTCAAAAACTCCCAATTTGTATATTCTCGGGGTGCCATGGGATGGGTCTTCTTCTTACAGGAAAGGATCTAAAGACGGCCCCAACGCAATAAGGGAGGCTACTTCGGGAGAACTCTATAACAGCTTTAGTGAGGGGCTTGTGGACCTTGCAAAGTACTGGCGATACAAGGATCTTGGAGATGTTACGGCTGAGAGTTTTGAAGAACTCGTGAATCAGGTTGATGACATCGTCACAGCTCATTATAATGGAGAACTTTTTCTTTTCCTAGGCGGAGATCATTCAATAACCTATGCGACTATTAAGGCTATTAAAGAAGCCTCTGGAGAGAGTTTTGGATTAATGTACTTCGATGCCCATCCAGATCTATACTCTGAGTATGATGGAGACAAATATTCCCATGCATGCACTGTAAGGCGTCTTGTAGAGGAGGGTTTAGTAAGAGGGAGTGAAGTTATTCAGATTGGAGTTAGAGCTCCTACTAAAGAACAGATTGAATTTGCGAAAGATTATGGAATAAGGATAATTTCTGCTTCAGAAATATATCGTTCTCCAAGAGTGCGAGTTCCATTTGAAAAAGCATACCTTTCCTTTGACATGGATGTTCTTGATCCAGCGTTTGCTCCAGGGGTTGGAAATCCTGAACCAGGTGGTTTAACCACGAGAGAGCTTGTTGAAATAATAAAAAGCTTAAACGTGAGTGTAATAGCCTTTGATATAGTAGAGCTCAATCCAAAGTATGATTATAAGGGAATAACGGCCTTTGCTGCTGCGAAAATAATAAGAGAAGTACTTGGAAAAGTGACCAAAAATGTGGTGTGAGATCTCGTAAAAAAAGAAGCAAGGTGATTTTCATGTTAAAATGCACGTCCTGTGGAAGAGAATATTCTCTAAGGAAACCATATCAAAGATGTGAATGTGGTGAACCACTTGAATTAGAGCTATTTAAGAGCACTCCAGGCATAGGGAGGAGAGTGTGGGAGAGATTTTCTGGATTTTTCCCCTTTGAACTTAATCTTGAGCTTAGTCTCGGAGAAGGAGATACCCTACTAACTAAGGCAAAAAAGCTTTCGAAAGAACTTGGAGTCAAGCTTTATCTCAAAAATGAAACTCTCAACCCAACATGGAGCTTTAAAGATAGAGGGACTTATTTGGGTATTCATAGGGCTCTTCAGTTGGGGTTTAAAAAAATTGGCACTGTTTCGACTGGCAATATGGCTGCGAGTGTTGCGGCTTATGGAGCAAGAGCTGGGCTTGAGACATACGTTCTGGTTTCATCAGACATAGCAGAAGAAAAATTGAAAGCTCTTGCCCTTTATGGAGCTAGGATTATCAAAGTTCAGGGCGATTATGGGGAGCTCTACTACAAAAGCCTTAAAATAGGGAGGGAAAAGGGAATATACTTCATAAATTCGGACGATCCTTTCCGAGTTGAAGGATACAAGAGCATGAGCTTTGAGATAATTGAGGAAGTAACCCCGGACTACGTTGTTGTGCCAACGTCATCAGGAGGGCTTTTCAGAGGAATTGTGAAGGGTTTTCTGGAACTTAAGGAAAGTGAACTCATTGAGAGACTTCCTTGTTTTGTGGTGGTTCAAGCTGAAGGCTGTTCTCCAATATGCAAGACATTTAATGAAGGAAAAGAGAAGATAGAGCGGTTTGAAAGTCCACATACAATAGCCCATGCCATAGAGAATCCATATCCTCCGAGTGGAAATGCCGTTTTGAGACTTTTGAAGGAACTTAGGGGCTTATGTGTTACAGTTAGTGATGAAGAGATTTTGGATGCTCAAAGAGATCTTGGTAGAGAAGGCCTCTTTGTCCAGCCAGCATCTGCAACAGGAATAGCTGCAATAAAAAAGCTTAGAGGGAGAGGAATTATCGAAGAAGAAGCAAAAGTCGTTAGCATTCTTACAGGTGCTGGATTAAAAACTCTTAGCCATGTTGCTCTAAGCACTATTGAAGAATGTTCCTTGGGGACTCTTGGGGAATGCTTTCCATAAGGAGGTGAGGATATGCTAATCGGGGCAGCGATGATGCCTCATGGAAATGATGTTCTCGACCCGAAGGATGAGGACACAAAACGACTTGCTGGACTCTTAAAAGATATTGGTAGGGAATTCTCAAAGGCAGATTTGTACGTTCTCATAAGTCCTCACAACGTCCGCATGAGTGAAGCCTTTGGAGTTATAATGGCTGAAAATCTTGTTTCATGGCTTAGTTTTGGGGGAATCGAACTTCCTGGTGATTACCAAACTGAAAGAGAACTCGCCAGAGAAATATATGAGAGGGCAAAAGCTAAGGGACTTCCTGTGGTTGATATAAACTTTGCTTCAGTGGGCGGGGAATATTCACTTTTTCCCCTAACATGGGGAGAACTTATACCTCTCCATTTCCTCGAAAAGAGGCCCCTTGTCGTGTTAACTCCAGCACGAAAAGTTCCAAGGAAAATCCTTGTTGGATTTGGAGAAGTTATTGCCGAAGTTCTTGAAGAAGATGAAAAGAGAATTGCATTTATAGCAAGTGCTGATCATGGCCATGCACATGATCCAAATGGCCCGTATGGTTATGCTCCAGAGGCAAAAGAATACGATGAGCGCATTATGCAACTCATTAAAGAGAACAAACTTGAAAAGCTCCTAAGTATTTCGGATGAACTGATAAACAAAGCCCTTCCTGATAGCTACTGGCAGCTGCTTGTTCTCTATGGGGTGCTCAAAAAAGTACCAATGAAAGTAAAAGCAACAGCTTATGCTTGTCCAAGCTACTTTGGTATGGGTGCTGCTTTGTTTGTCCGATCCTGAGATAGTTTAACTCAAGATCTCTCACCTATTATGTGTCGAATTCCATAGTAGATGACCATTCCTAGAAGGAAAGAAGCCACAGGGAAAAGGTAAAAGAGAAAGAAAATAAAAAACGCCGGGTCATCACTGTGATAAGAATTAGAGTGAAGATCTGTAATCGTACTTAGTATGGAAAGGGTTACTGCTACTATGAGTGGGGCAAAACCCACCATTATACTAAACTCTGGGAGAGAAACTCTCAGCTTCCATAGAAAAAGTGCGGTTATTAGGGCTACAATGAGAGTTGGATAAATAAAGAAAAGAATTTCAGGAGAAATTTTTCCATATATGCTTTCAAGTTTCTCTATCCCAAAAGCTATTAGTGTCCACAAAGGGGTTGCAAAGAGGAGAAAGAGGAAAACCTTGATGTTCTCTTTCATCCGAGATCCCAAAATCACTATAGTTAGGCCTAATATTTATTTTTTGCCATAACCATCCACAAATCTTTTTCTCCTGTATGCATGAAGACGAAGGTTATTTCTTCATCTGGGAGCTTTAAGCTCTTAGTATGAATTGTAACGCAATATGAATCTAATTGAAATGGTATGTACCAGTACACAAGCGACCCAATAAGTGAGCTTTCTCTGTAAATCTTAAAATCAATTCTCTGTCCTCCTGTAGTTGTGAGATTCTTTGGAGTGCTCCATGTTATTCTGTATCCTTTAAATGATGTTTCTCCTGAGAAGTTGACGCTCTGGACACCCAAAACTATATATTCGTATAATTCTCCGTTTACTTTAAGTATTGTTTCGTTTAGGATGGTTATGTTAAGGTATGCAGGATCACTCTGAGGACTTAAAGGTGATTTCAATGTAGTGTTGCATTTATTGAGGTTTTCTTTGGCTTCAGTTAAAAAAGAAACGACATCTGAAATTGAAATTGTTGGAGAAGCAAGTTTGGTTGAGGGCTGATTTATGCAGAGGGAAACTAAGACCATCAAAGGAATAAGAAAAACAAAAAAGCCCCTTTTCATGTTTCTCATCCCTAGCTTTTCTCAATTTCTACAACTCTTCCTTCGCTCATTTTTACAGTCATATTATCACCTTCTTTTAGGTTGAGCACTTTAAAGATGAGTTCGTCGTTCAGCTGATCTGCGCTTAAATAGAGGGTTCTATCACCAATAATTAGTATCCAGTGGGTGTTTCCGTCTTTGATGTAGGAGTAAATTCCCCTAACTGTCCCACTAACTTCTTCAACTTTAGCTCCAATTTGACCATAAAGAAGGAATGCTCTTACGTCATCTTCATTTTCGAATATCTCGACTTCTTTAGTCTCTGCATTTACAAAGGCTATCTTAGCAACTCCTGAGCCACTTTGGGGTATGATGGCTATCCTCCACCAGAGTTTACCATTCAAGAAGATAGGAATAGGTTCAACCGCCATGAACTGACTCCAGTCAAAGGTTGGTAGGGCCTTTTTAACGTAATCTATTGCTTTAACCGGCCCGGTTAGAGGGGTTTCAAACTTTACTTGGCTCATTTCTCCACTTTGTGCATTTATTAGGTAAATGGCCGCTAGTCCGTGAGCCCTTCCGTATGGTTCAACGGCAATCATCCAGTATTCTCTCCCATCGTTGGCAATAACCAAGAAAGGTTGTCTGTTTCCTTGTCCGCTTACATCAATGAGTTCTATCTGGTTTTCGTGGTGTAACCAGAGATTTTTTATGTTTGAGAATACGTTTTCTTTCCAATAATTTTGAGCATAGATAATTCTTCTCGTCAAAAGTTCTGGGAATATTGGGAAATCCTTGAGCCGTTCATCTTTAAGAGCCTCTTCTGGAGTTAGATCCTCAACGTTACCATCTTCATCAACTATTAATACTCCTCCCCATTTTGGAACAGTGTAAAAAACGCGAAAGCTGTACGATATGTATGGAATAACAATGTAGATCTTTCCATCGTAATAAAGTGCCCTTGGAATATCAAGGTCTATTAGGTAGTGCTTTTTGTAAAGATTCCATTCTAAATTATCAAAAATCTGCATTCCAGGGCCAACTTGAAGTTCGTTTTCCATTCTCTCCATTTTTGCTTGAGTAGTATTCATCTCAACAAAAAGAACTCCCTTATCTTTGAGTCTTATTGCATTCCATGCTCCATCGGGTATTATAAAGAATCCCCAAACTGGTGTGCCATCTCTAATAGTCAAATGGGAGGAACCGAGTGTATATCTAGCGTACTCAATAGTATCAACAGCATACCGGTATGCGGTTAACTTTGGGAGTATCCTTATTTTACTACTCGAGAGTTCAAGCTCTTTTGAAACCTCGGTTGGGTGATGCTCTTTGTATAAGGCAGTGTTGGAGAGTGCACCAGTTAGTACTGAAACAAATATCAACAGAAGGAGCATCAACGCAAAGATTCCACTTATAGTGATGTTCTTTCTGTTGTATTCCTCCAACTTCTTTTTTGAGCTATATTTTGCTAATAATAGTAGGGTAAGTATGAGATAGATTATTGATGGATTTCTGTATAAACTCATTACAATTCCGTGAAACCATGGTCTGAAGAACCACAAAATCAATATAAAAATCCCGATTGGGGGGAATAACTTAAGAATCTCTTTTTTCATTTTTCTCACCCTCATGTATATTTAACAGAAGGATTTATAACTTATCCGGTAATTTTGTCTAGGGGGATTTCAGTGGTCTATCCGAAGTTTGTTGACAGTAATGTGGCATTTTCACCGATGCCGTATCCTGAGGATATTCCTAATCTTGCAAAAGAATTTGATGCTGTCGTTGTTCTAGCCTACGAACACGAATTGTATTATACACTAGAAGAATGGACTAACCATCGCCTCGACGTGCTTTATTCTCCAATAGAAGACTTTACTGCACCAAGTTTAGAGGAACTGCTTGATATTTTGGGATGGATTGAGGAAAGAGTCAAAAAAGGTAAGAAAATCTTGATTCACTGTTTTGGAGGAAGTGGAAGAAGTGGGAGTGTGGCCGTTGCTTATTTGATGTATTTGTATGGCTTGTCTTTAAGGGAGGCTTTGCTAAGAGTGCGTTCCCTTAAGCCCTCTGCTGTTGAAACAGAGGAGCAAATGGAGGTTTTAGAGAATCTTGAGAAATATTTAAAATCAAAACGATTCGTATAAAATATCAAATCTCATGGTTCAATATTGAAACGATTTTCGATTAATTTTGATTTTAAGCTGGAGGACATTGAGGTAAAGGAAATCGAATGGGTTCTCGTCTATTCAAATTTTTCGAAGGTTACAACCTCTTCTAAACTTTTTCTTTTATATTTTGGTTTGTCATCATTTGGATAGCCTATAGGGAGAATTGTTTGAAGGCGATAATGTTCTGGAGCATTCAAGAGTTTTTCAATTTCCCTTGGATTTGGAGGGGTGTAAGTCACTGTTCCTAAACCTTCTTCTTCAAGAGCAAGGAGAAGATATCCTATAGCAAGCCATGTTGATTGGATTGCGAAGGGCGCTCTGATATCGGTAAATACTAGCACTAGATATGGAGCATCACTTAGGAATGGTTTTTCCCACGTAAAGCCTTTTTCGTGAAGCCATTCTCCAAGTTTTCCTTTCATCTTTTCATAGAACTTTATTTCATCTTTCTCACAAATTCCCCTGATTTTTCTCTTTTTCTCAGAACTTTCTATTAAAAGAAAGTGCCATGGCTGAGCGTTCATTCCAGAAGGAGCCTCTTTTGCAACTTCAATGGCGTTTAAAACACTCTCAAGGGGTGGTTTTTCTGTTTTAAACTTTCTCACGGTTTTCCGTTTTTTGGCAAGTTCAACTATCATTTTCTCACCTCACACATAAAAGAGCATCCCATCATAGGCAACAAGAACTTTTCCATTGTATTTCTTTCTGACATACTCATCAAGCTTCAAAAATGAGAGATTTTTGTGGGATATATGACTCAACATAGTTCTTTCAGCTAATTGGAGCCCTGTTTCAGCACCCTCATCAACGTTATTGTGATACGGATCATCAACACCTGGAGCGTAAGTAGCATCTACTATGGCAAGGCGAAGTTTTTTCTTTTCTAATAATTTAAAAGTCTCCTCAGGAAGCCCTTTGGTATCATAAAGGATTGCCACACTTTTATTATCCTCTTCTATCAGGTATCCAAGAGTCTCTACTTGATGATTAAGTTTTAGAGCTGTTATTTTAAGGGAGTCTATTTTAAGCACATCTCCGGCCTTGATGAATTCTACTTGGATGTTTTTGGGATCATGAATCATTAACCAATCTGCATCGCCTTTTGGACCATAAAGCCTAGTTTTCTTTGCAATCCACCTGAGTTTATATAGCCCATAAATATGATCGTGATGCCAGTGAGTAAGAAGGATCCCCTCAAGAGGTACATGTAATAGATCCCTGATGTCTGTTCCTACATCTATGAGTATTGCCTTTTTGTTTTTGCTAATGATTGCTAAAGTAGAAGGCTTTCGTTGTGCAAAACCAAGTTTACGAGCTTCTTCACATGTTTCACATGTGCACAAATGAGCTGGGATACCCTCACTGCCTCCAGTGCCAATGAAATAGACTATCATTTGTTTCACCCCACTTAAAAAATGTTAGGATGGTTATAAGGTTTCTTCCAAAAGAGCTTTATTATCTTCTTCCAAGTTAGAGTTGATGAGGGGAAAAAACACAAAGTTTATCGCTGATATGATGCTTGGTCGTTTAGCTAGGTGGCTTCGACTTTATGGATATGATACTATTTATGGGGTAGAGGAGGATAGTGAGATTTTAAGAATTTCACGGGAGGAGAATAGAATAATCCTAACTCGGGATGAAGATCTTGCAAAACGATCAGAAAATACTATCTTAATAAGATCGAACAAGTTTGAGGAGCAAGTGAGACAACTTATGGAACTTGGTTTTAATTTTGATGATCTTTTTCCTGAAAATGCTAGGTGTCCAAAGTGCAACGGCCTGATAAGGAGGGTTAGCAAGGAAGAAATCAAAGATCGAGTTCCAAAAGGGGTTTATGAAGACTACGATGAGTTTTACGTGTGTGTCCAATGTGGTCAAGTTTATTGGCCTGGGAGGCAGTGGAGAGAAATGGTAAAAATTGATAGAAGGTTAAGGAATCTGAGGGAGTCCAATGAAATGGAGTGAGTGGGAACCTTTTTATCAGTATATCCTTGAGGTCATGGGTTATGATAGAGAGGCAGACAAAAAAGCCGCCCTGCTCTTGAGAGAACTCTTGTTAAAGAGTAAGAACTATGTTTCACCCACAGAACTTAAAGAACGAATTAGAGAACAAGTTTATGTTTTTGGTCCGGGTCCAAGCCTAGATGAAAAACTAAACCGAAAATTTGATGGAACGTTAATAGCCTCTGATGGTGCTACTTCCGCTTTGCTTGAAAATAACATTATTCCCCACATTATTGTAACGGATTTAGATGGTAGGTTTGAAGACATAAAAAGGGCCAATGAGTTGGGTTCCATTGTAGTCGTTCATGCTCATGGAGATAACATGGATAAGCTTAGAATGTATGTTCCAAGGCTTAAGAACGTTCTAGGAACGTGTCAAACAGAGTCTTTAGACATAATTTATAACTTTGGTGGCTTCACTGATGGGGATAGGGCCGCTTTTCTCGCTGAAGAGCTCGGAGCAAAAAGAATATTTCTCGTTGGGTTTGATTTTGGTGACGTCGTTGGAAAATGGAGTAAACCTTATTTAAAAGAGCACACTCCAGTATGGGAAACCAAGAGAAAGAAATTTGAAATCGCTCAGATGCTCTTGGAATGGCTTAAAAAGAATGGACGGGCAAAGATAGTGGAGCTTTAAGCTCGACCACTCCCGTATTCATCACTTTTCAGAGGGTTAGAGTCTCATCTTTGTCTTTATAGTTCAAAGAAGACTGATCTCCTCCTTTTCCTTGAACAGTTTACCACATCCCCACACTAAAAGACGAGACTTTCAGGTAGGTAAATTTTTAAATAAACTTTTGTGGAATATATATGAAAGGTGGGGAGCATGCAAAAAGAATTCTTTTTTGCTTTTGGGATTTCTTTGGTTCTTGTTTTAGCAGGCTTTTATTATACTACTCACGATAGTAAGAGGTCATTTTGGCAGACAGTGGATACGGCCGAATTCTATCTTAAAGATAACAGCACTGATTCGATATTTACAGGAACTGTTTTTGCCCAAACTAATGGAGCGTTGAAACGAGTTATCTTGGTTGGTTGGGTTAATATAACGAAGTTAGATTTTGCAGGGGCGCTTGTTGGTGTACCTCATGGGTGGAGATTGACAAGTGCGGGAACAAGCTATAAAGACAGGAATATTACAAGCATCTCTGATTGGATGAATATTCTCGTGACGGAGGACCCACAATCTCCAGTGAGATATCGTGTGTTTATAGGGCCCGCAGGACATGATATTTCCTTCTGCATAGAGCATTCTTGTGCTGGAGGAATGGGGACTATTTTTCTTGAATTAGTGCCGGAGGAAGGTTTCAAAAACTTAACGTTGACATTGGGTGTAGGTAGTGGCTTTAAAGTTCTTGATGAGGGAAGGAAAGTTTTAGCGGTTGCAACAACTTCTAAAAATATAACCATCCGATTTAGTTAGTGGCAAAAACAATCAAATGCCTTAAAAAATTAAGAGAGAGATTATTTTTCGTTTTCGCTTTTCTCTAAGATCTTTTCCACATCAAATCCCTCTTCGTATTTCTTGAGCTTCCTTTCGAAGAACTCCATGAAGAGTTTGTACCTTTTTGCCCTATGTTTAGGACTGCCTCTTAAACTATGTCCATGTGCTCCTTTTTTGAATATTGCTATGTAAACTTCTTTTCCTAGATCTTTGAGCACGTGGTAAAACATAACACTCTGGTCGAGTGGACAACGATAATCTTCTAGGCTGTGTATGAGTAGTAAGGGAGCTTTAACATTTTGGGCATAGAAAAGTGGGCTGAGCTTTTTGTAGTTTTCATTTTCAAGTGGGTTTTCGCCAATTACTTCTTTGTCAAACCATAGACCAATATCGGAAAATGCATAGCTTGTAAGCCAATAACTTATGCCGTTTTCACTTATTCCCGCTTTAAATAAGGCACTTTGTGTTAATGCCCAGTTTGTCATAAATCCTCCATAGCTTATCCCTGTTATTCCAACTCTCTCCCTATCTGCATTGGGTTCGATTTCAAAGAACTTTTCAACGCCATTAAGGATATCTTGGAAGTCTTCTAGGCCTGTTCGCTCGAGTACTTTCAAAGCGAACTCTTCATCATAACCGTTACTTCCCCGTGGATTCACAAAGACAATGTAATATCCTTTATCGGCCATTAACTGCATTTCATATTTGAAATAATAGCCGTACATCCCCTTTGGCCCACCGTGAACAAAGACTATTACTGGGGCCTTTTCTTCAGTTTCAGGTTTGATATACCATCCATCTAGTTCTAAGCCAAGACTCTTAAAGCGGAAGTGTTGGAGAGGTCGTGTTTTCAATCGCTCAAATATTGGTCCGTTATAATCTGTGAGTTGTTGCAATTCTTTATCCCATATAAATAGCTCTCTCAAGCGGGTATCTGTCTCCTTTAGCAAGATAACTTTTCCATTATTACTTACATCAAATCCTATTACCCACGAATTTTCATCAACTATTGGGATTAGTTCCCCTTCTTCAAGTTTATATAAACTAACTCTCCCCTCTCTTGCCATAGTGAAGTATACGTTTCCCTTTTCATCGAGTTTTCCTTCCCAGTTATTGTAAACAAAACGTTCTGTTAATGGTTTAATTTCTGACCCATCCCAAGTGTAGAGGTAGTCATGCTCACTTATTTTTTCTTTCTTTGGTTTTCCATGGAGGAGGAGAACATCTCCATTGGAGTCTACAGCTACATATGAAACTCTCTCAAAAAGCTTTTCACTTTCTCCATCTTTCCAGAGATAAATGTCATAGAACTTGAAGAATTGTGGTTTTTCGTCCTCTCTATGTGGTACATTGTAAATTATGTTATCTCCATGCCAAATTCCAAAGGAGAACTTTTCTGTTGTGAATTCATCTAGGATTTCCTCGCTTTCTGTGTCCACTATCCAAAAGGTTGTCTTTTCTCCATCAAAGAATCCCTTATTATCAAACCACACTGGCACATCATCCTCAAAAATAAACTCTTCATCATCCCTCCTCTTGAACCCAGTCACCAAGATTCTTCTGTTGTCTCTGTTCCAGCTGATATTAAGGATATTTTTTGCCTCGAGGATTTTCTTTCCGCTCATTGATGTTAGGTCATAGAGCCAAACTTCAGCACTTTTCTTTTCTTCGTTTGGCTTAACGAGTGCGAGTTTTCTTCCAGTTGGTGAGAACCTTGGCATTGAGGCGTTTTCAATAAATTTTCTCCCCTTGCTTTCAAGTTCTTCAATAACAACTGTATTTTCGTATTTGTTTTGCTTCAAATTGGTTTTTGTTAATACATAAGCAATACTTTTTCCATCTTTTGCGATTCGTGGATCGCTTAGATAGGCGAATTTAGAAAAGGTGTTTTCGTTCCATTCGATTTTGTTCATAACGCTATCACCTAAATATACTCAGGCCCTAAATTATTTAAAGTTAATTGTCAAATCTTGGGATATGAAAGACGAATATGCTGTGTTTGGCATTTTATTAGCGGGTCTTTTGGTATCAGTGGTTTTTAAAAGCTATATAGGAGTTGTTTTAGCAGCTTTGGGGATTCCCCTCTATCTAGCTTACGTATCAAAAGAGAGGAATATTCTTGCAAAATCACGAATATTTGACAAAGATCTCTTTATAATGATTGGAATAACGATTGTTGTGATTTTAGTTTTTGAATATTTTTTGGATCCTAGGATTGGTCTTATATTAGCGGCTTTTTTGATCCCTTTAGCTATCTGGGGATGGGATAGATTAAAGGCTAGATAGTAGCTCTTTCAGTTTCTTGATATCATGTGTTTCTTTATATTTTTGGAGCTCCTCTTGGAGAGTCGTTAGAAATTCTTTGTCTATCTCAAACTTCTCTCGAACTCTTCTTGAAATGGAGTTTTCATTAAGGAAGATCATTGCCATTGCGGAGGTGAGGTTTTTGGTTTTTCTCTTAAGGCTTGCTTTTTCAAAGTCAATTACCCACACGTCATTTCCAATTATGATGTGCTTTCCTCCCTGTATTTGGCCATGATCAACCCCAAGGGTGTCAAGTTTGTACATCTTTTCGAGGATTTTTAGGAGATGCTTCTTCTCAGGTATTGCATAGAGTATGGGCTCTCCCTTTGCGAATTCTCTCACTAAGAACTCTCTATTTTCAAAGGTTCCATAATCGATCAAATGGGGGGTTATTCCTTTCCCCTCGAGAAATCTTAGAATCTTCACCTCTCTTTGGAAATTTCTTCTAGGCGCATCTCTTCTTTCTAACTTTATAATGACGTCTTTATCTTCCAGCCTCCCAAGGAAAATTAAGCTTGTGGTTCCCTTTGAATAAACATCTAAATTCTCAATGCCTCTCACGTGCATAAAGTGCTTGAATCTTTCAAGCTCTTCTTTGCTTATTAGATGATCAATCATCCTTCTCCCCGAGGGGTTAATTAGCTTCGCAGAGTATTTAAAATGGTGGGTTCCAAGATAGCTCCCATAGACAAAAGCAAAGATATATATTCTAGGTGCAATTTGAGATCTAGGCGTCTTTCGAACACTTAAAGATTAACCCGTGGTGGATTCAGGGATTAATACTCAGCAGGATGTGGTCAATTTGAAATAAGAAGATAATATATGCTCGCAAGTCTTATTTTAGAACTCGAAATTAAACTACTTGTTGATCCAGAAACCCGATTAAAGGCAGGATACCAAAGGTTTACATGCCCCTAAAAAAGGGTTTACAAGCACTATTGGCAAAGTAAATTAGCTTCCCCTAATTCGTCATTTTTTCTTTATCGACGGCGATAAGCTTAAATACTCAAAAGACCAAATATTATTGGTGGTAAGCTATGGTGACGGCGTTTATTTTGATGGTGACAGCCGCTGGGAAGGAAAGAGAAGTTATGGAAAAACTTCTTACATATCCAGAGGTAAAGGAAGCCTATGTGGTTTATGGGGAATATGACCTCATAGTCAAGGTTGAAACCGAAACCCTAAAGGATCTTGACCATTTCATAACTGAAAGAATAAGAAAAATGCCAGAAATACAAATGACTTCAACAATGATAGCCATTTGAGGTTTTTCTATCTTTTCTTCTGAAAGCTTTGCCCTTTAGGGCAAAAGTATGTCATTTGTTCATCATTAGCCTTATTCTTTCTGCTGCATCTTTTGCTTTATCAGAGATATTGCTTAGAGTCTTTGCTATATTAAGAAGGTACATTCCGAGGCCCCATTCTAGTTTTGAGGAGTTTTTGAATATTATCTCCATAAATTCGGTGTCGAGTTCATCTATTTTGTGTTCTACGCTTTCAATCTCTCTGATGAGTTCATATTCTTTCTCGATCTCTTTCTCTCCAAAACCACTCTCTATCACTGTGTCCATCTGAACAATAGCTTCATATACGAGTTTAGCAGCTTTAATACTTTCTTGACTCATTTTCATTATCAGACTTTTTATTTCCTCTTTGATGTCTTCTGGCATGTCATTGGGATCTCTAACAAGAAGCCACTTGGCTGTGTTTTCAGCAGCATCAGCTATTTTGTCTTGCATGTGTAAATATCTCAAAATGTCACCCCTATTCACAGGCATAAATAACTTTGAACTTAAACTGTCCCTGATCTCTTCTTTAATCCTATCGGCAAAATCTTCGAGGTCATCAACTTTTCGAGCGTAATTTCTCATTGTTTCATAGTCTCCTATTTCCCACGCTTCAAGAGCTTTTTCTAAAACCTCTACAGTTTCCAAAACAACCTCTGCGTGTTTTATCAATGGCTTAAATGGACTTTTAGCAAATAATTTCGTCCAAACCTGCATTATAATCACCCCAATACCATTAATATCTTAAATATGACTCCCGCAATTATAGCTGCAACGGGCACTGTGACAAACCACGAGATTACTATATCTTTAACGATATCTTTGTTTATTGCTTTTACTCCTCTGGCTAATCCTACACCTATCACTGCGCCAACTACGGTGTGGGTGGTTGAAATTGGTAATCCCATCCAAGATGCTACTAAAACGACTGTGGCCGCTGAAAAATCTATACTAAATCCTCTAGTATTTGTCAGTTCGGTAATTTTCTTTCCAACAGTTTCCATGACTTTGTATCCATATGTCGCTACACCTATTGCTATACCTAATCCTCCCATTGCTAAAATCCACTTTGGCACTGGAACTTTCATTCCTGCTAGCCCCATGGTTGCCACAGCATAAACTGCTGCCACAGGACCTATGGCATTTGCTACGTCGTTTGCTCCATGGGATAGGGCTACATAGGCAGAAGTTAATACTTGAACTTTTTTGAATATTGCTTCTACGCCCAAATACGGGTCTTTTGTTCTAAAGTTCCTTTTTAGCAGAACGAAGCTTATTACAAATGTGATTAGTCCTGCTGTAGCTCCATACCTTGTTATTGCTACAAAGAGGGACTTTCCATGCATAACTTTTATGTAAAACATTGATCCTATAACAATAAAGGCTAGGCCTATCCATACAGGGGCCCACCGTCTAGCACTTTTTATTGGGTTGTCCTTCTGGAGAATCGTTTTAGACACTAATTTAATAACGGTAAAAGCAACAATTGCCCCGAAGATTGGGGATAATATCCAGCTTGCAACAACTTGGGCCATCTTACTCCAGTTCACTATAGAGATTCCAGCATATACAATTCCATACCCCACGATTCCGCCTATGATAGAGTGGGTAGTTGAGACAGGTAAACCAAACTTAGTGGCAAAAACCAACCATAGGGAGGCAGCAAGAAGAGCTGCAATGGATCCATAAACAATAACATGAGGATCACTTATTTGAGATGCATCTATTATACCTTTTCTAATAGTTTCAGTGACGCTCTTTCCGAAGAGATATGCACCAGTGAATTCGAGTATACCTGCAATTATAACAGCTTGCTTGGGTGTTATTGCTCCAGCACCAACAGCAGTACTCATTGAATTTGCAGCATCATTTGCTCCTATTGCCCATGCCATAAATAGACCTACAGCTATTGTGATAAAGAGCCATGGATCACTAAGCATCTCAATCATTTTTTACCACCGAAACCAGCTACTTGGGAGTGTATAAATACTTTACCGCAGTAGAATATAGTTGGCTACATTGATCTATATAGAATATGTAGAAAAGAAAAAAAGAAGATGTCACTCTACCTTCACGGGCTCTACAGTTAAGGTATCTCCAGCGGTTATTTTTACGTAATGGTAGAAGCCTCCTTCTTCAGGTTTTGCATAGACTGGTGCTCCTCCTCCACCGGTTATTATGAGCTCTACACCGTCTTTTTCTCCATACCAGTAAATGTGGATATGACCAAAGACTCCAAATGCATTATATACTTTCATTAGCTCCAAGAGTTTCTTTGCGTGAGTGGGGTTCATAGTGTGGCCTCCCTCAGGCCTGGGATCTATTGGAGGAGCATGCATTACGATAACTGGTCTCTTACCAAGCTCTTTTGCCTTTTCGAGTTCTTTTTCCAACCAATTCCATTGGGCAGAGGTAAGCTGATAATTTCTCTCAACATTATTAGCGAAGATGAAATAATAGTTACCTAAGACAAACGAGTAGTCTGTAGGCCCAAAGAACTTGTGATATACATTTATTCCTTCCCCTTGGTACTCATGATTGCCTGGGGCAACAAATACAGGTTTGTTGAAATTCCAGACTTTTAATAATTCGGCCCACTCTTCCACTTTTCCAGAGTACACTAAATCACCGCTATCAATTATGAAGGCTCCCTCTTCTTGGTTCATGAGATCCCTTATTTTGAAGAAGACTTCTGGCTGTTTTGTGCCACTTCCTGGCCTGTGATCCCCAAAAGCTAGAAAAGTAAAGTTGTTCACGTCTTTTGGTATGAGAGAAAAGCCTTCGCTTGTAGTCAGTTTTATCCAAGTCTCCCCAGTTTCCGCATTTTCCGGGAATTCAACAAGCTCTGGGTTGGTATTCTCAACAATATATGTGATCTGCGCATGAGTTGTGCCAATTACTTTAACACTCACATTAAAGCCCAGTGCCCTTATATATACTGTAGATCCATTTACTAATCTTATAAAGCCCCCACTAACGGTCACGTTTTCTCCATTGACTATTCTCCAAGTATAGACAAATGGTTCTTTTACGAAAATTTCCTTTACAATCCAGTATTCATCGTCGTCTTCGATCCCGTCCCAGTCGTTATCTCCTATTACTTTTACAATTATTCCCTCAAACTCTCCTCTTCTAAGTACATAGCTAGGATTTAGTTTTCTTCCCTCACTTAACTCCTTGGCGAGTGCTAAAGCAGCACCAATACCTGAAACATCGTTACCTGTGAAGATGAGTCTGTCTTTGCCATCTTCTTTATATGCTATTATTGTTCCCATTTCTCCCCCAACGAACTTAGTCCCTACTTTGTAGAGAACATATCCAAAGTAATCTCTTGGTGTTGTAAGGATTGGTTTTCCTCTCAAAAGCTCTCTAGCATCGGATGGAGATAAAATCGCTATACCACTGTCAAATTTGTCTTTACTCTTTATCTCAGCATTAGGGAAATAATGCTTGGCCAGTTCTTCGTATCCTTCGCTTACATAAATTATTTTTCGACTAAAAAGGCTTGTCCAGTTTTGTAGAATCTCTCCAGTTTTGTAAGAACTAAAATCAATGCCAGGCTTTTCTGGGACTGTGGCTGTTGTTGTAGTGGTTGTAACTGTGGTTTGAGGTTCTGTTGTGGTTGTGGTAGTGGTAGGAGTAGTGGTTTCCACTGGAGAGGAAGTTGTTTGACTTTCAGAACTCGTCGTTTCACTGGGAGTAGTTTGAGTAGTAGTGGGTGATTGGGTACAGCCGCTTGCAAAAATTATAACTCCTATCAGAATGAGGACCCATACTTTTTTCATATTTTCACCATCTATAGTTTACTCCGATCTTTAAATCACTTTTGAATATGTTATCTTTTCTTAAGTTAGCAAGAGAAGTTCTGTTTTCCGTTTGAAAGCCTCGCTCTTCCTGTCAAGAAGAAGTATGAAGAATCTAATTTTCACATTCCCCATAACACCATTCTAAAGTGTTTATGCTTAAAGTAGAAGGGTTTGTCATTTGCAAACGTTTATAAACCCAAGAGATTTAAGCAGTTTGTAAGGAAATCCAATTAGAGCGCGGAACGTTAAAAATCCAACACTAATCGGCAGTTCTGTTCTCTAATGAGTAGAATGTTAAGGAGAATGCGAAAATGAGTTTTGAAAAATTAGGACTCTCAGAAAACAGCTTAAATGCTGTAAAAAGAAAGGGCTTTGTGAAGCCCACCGATATTCAAAGAGAAGTAATTCCGAGACTTTTGGGTGGAAATAAAGATATAATTGGGCAGTCCCAAACTGGAACTGGCAAAACTGCTGCATTTGCTCTTCCACTTATAGATCTTATAGATGAAGAGATGAGAAATGTCCAAGCGATAGTGATAACACCTACTAGAGAACTTGCAATCCAAGTTGCAAATGAAATAAATTCCTTAAAAGGGAGGAAAAAGATAAGAGTACTCTCCGTCTATGGAGGTCAGCCAATCGGGCCCCAGATCCGAAACTTAAGGAGAGGCGTGCATATAGTTGTGGGCACTCCAGGGAGGGTGATTGATCATATAGAGAGGGGCACACTATCCTTAAGTGAAGTTGATTATTTTATCCTAGATGAAGCAGATAGAATGCTGGATATGGGTTTCATAGAAGATATTGAACACATTTTGAGGCACACAAGCGAGGAAAAGAGAGTTTTGATGTTTTCTGCTACAATTCCAAGAGAGATACTTCGTTTGGCAAGGAGGTATTTAAGGAACTATGAAGTTATCAAGATTCAGGACAAGAGTTTGGCTCCAGAGTTAGTTGAGCAGGGCTACTTTGAAGTACTCCCAAATAAGAAGTTTAGTCTTTTGTGTAGGATTTTGGATGATGAGGAATTCTATGGCATAGTATTCTGCCAAACGAAGAAAGAAACAAGAGAATTGACATCAAGGCTTATAGCTAGGGGGTACAATGCAGAGGCTTTGAATGGTGATATTCCACAAAGAGGAAGAGAAAGAATTTTGAAACGTTTCAGAAGAAGAAAAACAAGGATACTTGTTGCCACAGACGTTGCTGCAAGAGGAATAGACATTAATGAGTTAACACATGTGGTAAACTACTCTTTACCTCAGAATCCAGAGGCCTACGTACACAGGATTGGAAGAACAGGTAGAGCTAAGAAGAAAGGTAAAGCAATAACCTTCATAGTGCCCGGTGAATATAGAAAATTACAATACATTAAAAGAGTTGCAAGGGTAGATATCAAAAGAGGCAAAAGTCCAAATCCAATGACTAAAAGAAAATACTCGGAAAAGGCACAAAATTATCGTAAAAGGTCTTTTGAGGGGGCATGACTATAAGTCTGGTTGCTATGGGATAAGGCATAATGATAATGGTAGTAATGATTAACTCTTCTAGACTGCAAAACAAAAAGGTGAAAACAGGAAGCTTAAGATTTTTATTTTTTCTTCAATGCATCATGGATCCAAAGCCACCCATCATACCGCCAACTAGCAATAATGTAATCACTAGTATGATTATATAAAATACCAATCCTGCCGTGAAAAAGCCGAGTCCGAACCAAAACCCGTCATTAAAATTAAGCTTCTTCTCTTCCATTTTTCCACCTCCACATACGTTATTATTTATGTAAATATTACCTTCGAACATAATAAGTTTTTCGCTACACTATTGGAAGTGTGGACAACAAATTATCTATACAAGCAAAAATATGATATACGTTCGTAATCAGAGAGATCGAAAAACAGTGACAAGTAGCGAAACTTCTAGCGAAGTTCATTATTTATTGAGTTTACAACTTTTAGAGAAAAACTCTTTCCGTGCTTAGTTACTCTAACTAGCGTACTCGTAGGCCCTTCACACAATGATAAGACATGAAGCACCTTCTTCAACAAGCCAGTGTTGATGAAATAAAGGACAATCCTCCCTCATTCCGGATAAAAGAGGAAATCGAATTCCGAGTTCCAACGTATGCAAGGGGATTTGTTGGCGGGCCCGGCGGGATTTGAACCCGCGACCTTCGCCTCCGGAGGGCGACGCTCTATCCAGACTAAGCCACGGGCCCTCATTAGTTATCCCAAAGTTTCAAATTAAAAACCTTTCTCAAAGGTAAGCAAAAATATTTTTAAATACGTATTCTAAGAGAGAGTAAGTTGCTAGGGGTTTGTGGTGCTTGAGGCGTTAGGCATGTATGAAAATGGAATACTTCAAGTCGCATGTTTATGGAGTGTGGCAGTTGCAGCGGGGACACTGGGTGTTCTTGTATATACTTACCTGAGACATAAAATTAAGGTTCTTGGGATTTGGGCGATCTCATGGATGTTTTTTATCTTGATGCAAATCTCTTTTTATATAGGGAGCAAAGATGGGGTGGCAGCATTTTATTCATTTTTTTCTGGGACATTATTGTATGGTGTTCTGTTATATTTTAGAGATCACGCTGATGTGAGAAACTCTTTAAAGCTTGAAATAATCGGAATTACCCCTCCTCTGTTTGTTGTATATATTCTCACTTTGAAACATCTGGGAATTTCAGAGGGATTACTCTCCAATGAGGCTCCATATGTTGTTCTTTCAGGTATCTTTTTCTTATTCTCTGGTCTTGTCTTTTTGACTATGGAAAGAGAGTGGAAAAGAAATGTGTTTTATCTTGGTATTCTTCTAATGATCTTTGGTTTGTTTGTCATTACATATCCGCTAAGGATCTCAAGTGAAACTCCATTGGTTTGGATTTCTGTTGGGAGTGTGTTATCAGTAGTAATTGCATTCTTTATGATCACGTTGGCTACATCAAAAGAGTTCTTATTTTTTGAGAAACAAGTGGGAGTTAGAGTTACTTTGGAACCAGGAGGGAGATTAATAACTTTAGATGAGTATCAGGTTCTTAAAGAGGAACTCAAGGAGTTTCCTGTCCTTGCATTTGTTAGAAGCTTAAATATTCCAGAACCTTGGAAGGCCTACTTCTTGAGCACAGAAGAAAGGAAAAATTCGATTTATCCAACAAATCTGGCATATATGGCTCAATTAGCCAGTGAATACTTCAAGGAGGCAGAAAAGAAAGGTTTAAGGGGAGTTGTGGTAATTGATTGTCCTGAATATCTTCTCATGTATAATGGGTTTGAATCTATTGCAAAATTTTTGGCTTCTTTGAAAGATTTTGCCATAAGCTATGGGGGTGTGTTGCTTATAGTGATTGATGAGAGTGCGTGGAATACATATCAACTTGCAATATTAAAACGAGTGTTGGAGTGAAAAGGTAGAACTTTTAACTTATAAGTTATACCTTTGAGGAGAGGTTAAACTTAAGAGAAGATAAGGGCATTATTTTTTGGTGAGTTAATGAAGGTTATTCCTTTAGCCTCGGAAAGCTTGGGAGTGAGAAGCTTAGCTACTTTCATAAAACTTGGAAGTATAGGAATTTTAATAGATCCAGGGGTAGCACTGGGACCAAAACGGTACTCTTTGCCCCCTGCAAAGGTAGAATTGGAGGCACTAATGGGGGCGAGAAGAAAAATACAAGAGTATTCAAAAGAAGCGGATATAATAACAATCTCTCATTATCATTATGACCATCATACACCTTTTTTTGAGGGAATTTACGAGAGTTCTTCACCTGATAAAGCAAAAGAACTCTATGAGGGCAAAACTCTTCTTATAAAACATCCAAGAGAGAACATAAATTTCAGCCAAAGGAAGAGGGCTTGGGTGTTTCTCAAGAAAGCAGAAAAAATAACTAAAAATATTGAACACGCTGATGGGAAGTTTTTTGATTTTGGTGATTTTATAATAGAATTCTCTCCTGCAGTTCCTCATGGGAATGAAGGTTCGAAGCTTGGCTTTGTGATAATGGTTATGATAGACGATGGGAAGAAGAGAGTGATTCATGCTAGTGACATTCAGCTTTTGAATCGGATGTCTAAAGAGTGGATAATAAAACAAATGCCTGATTTGCTAATTACTGGAGGTCCTCCGACATATCTCGAGGGGTATAGAGTTAAAGAAGCATGGACTACGGGTCTTAAAAATTTAAAAGAAATAATAAAAGAAACTAATACTGAGATAATCCTGGATCACCATCTCATTAGAGACAAACGTTATCCAGAATTTTTTGTACAGCTTGAAAAGGAACCTCTTACATTTGCTGGGTTTTTAAAGGAGAAAGATAGGCCACTTGAAGCTTATAGGAAAGAGCTTCATATGATTGAAAAGGGGGAAGAGGTAGAGGTGCCCTTTAAGATTTGAGGTGAGGAGTATGAGGTTCCTAGAGGAGTTTGGCACTCTTATGTTAATTTTGGGATTTGCCATAGCTATGGGATTTCTCATCATACTAGCTAGAATCCTTGCAACCTATACAAATTTTCTGATAACAATCATTGGTATATTCGCTTATGTGAGTATGCTGGGAATTATTTTGTGGATTTTGGATAAAAGATCAAGGATTTAGTAAGTTGTTATTTTTCTTTATTCGATTTTTAAGTATCCCATCTATAAACCATAGTCTTTTTAAATGCTTCAAAAGATTGGATTGCGATGAGAGTCTATTTAGAAACTTACGGTTGCACAAGGAATAAAGCAGATGCTGAAATGATAGAGGCTCTACTCCTTAGAGCAAATCATGAAATAGTTGATTTGGATAGTGCAGAGTATGCTATTGTAAACACATGTGCTGTTAAAGATCCAACGGAAAAGCACATGGTTAGAAGAATCAAAGAGCTTCTTGACAGTGGAAAGAAAGTTATAGTGACAGGGTGTTTACCTCACATTAACCTTGAGGCTATAGATGACAGGGTTTCTGGAATTCTTGGAGTTAAAAGTTTGGATAGAATTGTTGAAGCGATAGAGATTGCGGAAAGGGGAGGAAAGCTCGTTAGTGTTGAGGGATGGAAAGATAGGAAGATCGACAAACTTGAACTTCCAAGAGTGTGGAAAAGTGGAGTTGTTTTTGTAGTTCCTATAAGTGAGGGGTGTTTAAATGCTTGCACTTACTGTGCAACTCGTTTTGCACGAGGTGTTTTGAGAAGTTATAAGCCAGAGCTCATAGTGAAATGGGTAAAAGATGCGATAAATAGGGGATACAAAGAGATACAACTTTCAAGTGAAGACACCGGATGTTATGGGTTTGATATAGGTACAAACTTAGCTGAGCTTTTAGACGAAATTACAGCAATAGAGGGGGACTTTAGAGTCAGAGTGGGCATGATGAACCCAAACAATGCGATAAAAATACTTGACGAGATCATAGAAGTTTATAAAAATGAAAAGATCTACAAATTCCTTCATCTTCCAGTTCAAAGTGGGGATAATGAAATTTTGAGGAAAATGGGGAGAACCTACACTGTAGAAGAGTTCGAGGAAATAGTTAGGGAGTTCAGGAAGCACATAGATAATCTCAACTTAAACACTGATATAATTGTAGGGTTTCCAGGCGAGAACGAAGAGGCTTTTCAAAATACAGTGAGGCTTATTGAGAAGATAAAGCCTGATAAAATAAATGTCTCGCGCTTCTCGCCAAGACCTGGTACCTTGGCTGCTAAGATGCAGGACCAGATTGTGGGATGGAGAGTAAAGGAGCGATCTAGATATCTCCATAGGCTTAGATTGGCCATAAGCTACGAAATAAACAAAAAGTACGTTGGTAAGGAGATTCTAGTCTTAACACATAACGAAGGGAAGAAGGGTGGAATAGAAGGAAGAACCATGAACTATAAGGATATCATTCTTCCCGAAGCTCCAGTTGGAGAATTCATAAAAGTGAAAGTTACAAAAGCTACCTCTACATATCTATTAGGGGAGATAATAAAATAAAAAACTAAATAAGCTCTCTCTCGGTTTTTGTTAGTCTTTTTGCACCGTTTTTTGTGATAACTACAGTATCTTCAATTCTAACTCCGCCAAACTTTGGAATATATATTCCAGGCTCTATGGTGATTACCATACCCTCTTTTAGAACAGTTTCGTCGTGTTGAGAAACTCTAGGCCATTCGTGTACTTGAAGACCAAGTCCGTGGCCAAGGGAGTGTATAAATTTATCACCATATCCGTATTCTGATATTATATCTCTTGCAATGCTGTCAAGTTCTTTGGTTGTCATTCCAGGCTTAGCAGAGTCTACAGCCTTTTTCTGGGCTTCAAGGACTATTTCATAAATTTCTTTTTGCTTCTCATTTGGAGAACCAACTACAATAGTTCTCGTTATGTCAGAATTGTAATGCCGATAAAAGGCTCCAAGATCCATAACAACAAGATCTCCTTTTGTAATCCGTTTGTCACTTGCAGTTCCGTGTGGAAGGGCAGAGCGATAACCACTTGCTATTATAGTATCAAAGGCAGCTTTTTCAGCACCTTCCATTTTCATAATATACTCAACTTTAGCGGCTACTTCCCTTTCTTTTTTTCCTTCACTAACCTCTTCTATTGCAGTCATTACTCCAATGTCAGCTAATCTGCAAGCGTCTTCAATAACTCTTATCTCTTCTTCAGTTTTTATCATTCTGAGTTCTTTTATAATTTCATCCAAGAATTTAAACTCCTTAATTTCCGATTTTTCTTTTAGACCTTTACTAAATGAGAGACTCATAGAACCTTCTACTGCAACTGTGTTAAATCGTTTTAAATATTCGTAAACCTCGTCTATTTTTTTGAACTTCTCAACGGGGATTTTTGACTCTTCTTTTGCCTGTTCATACTCAAGCTCTGGTACGAGGAGTATTTCTTCATCAGAGTCTATAACTAGGTATCCCCCAATGAGCGGTGCACTCCCAGTGAAGTAGAAAAGATTTGGAGCGCTCATGATTAAAGCTGCATCTATTCCATTTTCTTTGAGATATCCCCTGATCTTTTCAATCCTTATCATGTTTTTCACCAATTGAGATGTATTTCGAAATAATAAAACCCTTTCGCTAAGGTATTCCCAATTCTGAAGAGAAAGTCAAAAACTTCAAAAACCCAGTACTTTAACTAGTAATGGTGATCAAAAAATGTTTGAAGAAATTGAGGTAGAAGCTTACGTTTACCCTACGGAAGACATAGAAAAAGTAAAAAAAGCAATGCTTAACTTAGTGTCTCCCTTGGAGTTTGATGCGTTTGATAAGGGCGAATACATATTATTGGTGGGTAAAACGAAGGATAAAAAGGCCCTACAAAGGCTTTATGAACTCTTTAGAGGCCAACAGATATTGGATACAGCAAGAGCGATGCTTGAAGAGGGATATTTTGGTGAAGAAATAATAATAAAAGTTCACAAGCAAGTTGCCTATGTTGGGAAAGTCAACTTTAATGAAGAATCCCCGTTAGGACCAATAACAATCATAATAAGAACAAAAGATCCACAACGACTCATGAAATGGCTCGCCCCTAGGACAAAGGATGGAGTTCCAATAGAATAGCTAGCTTGGGTGTTTCAATTCTACTCCCATTCTCGTTAAGCTTTTTATCATACCAACTTGAATATAAGCAAAAATCTGAGTGGTTTCTCCGTACTTTACATCTAGGATTTCTCCAATAGAGTTTATCAGAGCCATGACTTTGGGGACTTTCTCTTTGTCCTTTATTAAAATTTCAAATAACCTATATTTTGGAAGAGTAAACATTATCTCCTCTAAGGAAGCTTGAAGTTCGTTTAAGTCGTTCTTCTTCGCTGATATTGAGACGATACTATGTACGACTATCCCTTTCCTCTTGATGAGCTCTTTTAAGGCCTTCTTTTTATCCTGAACGTCTTCTTTACTAGTTAGGTCATTTTTATTTAGAGCAATTATAAGGGGCTTATCTAAGGCTTTTAGCTCCTTTAGGACTTCAATTGAAGCTAAAAACTTCCGTTTTATTTCACTCCATGGCTCGCTGACGTCAAGAACTAACAAGACGATATCTGCTCTAATAATCTCTTCTAAGGTGGAGTGAAAAGCTTCAACTATAAACGGCGGAAGGTCATCTATAAATCCAACGGTATCAGTTACCAACGCCCTCTTTCCATTTATTGTAAATCTTCTTGTCGTTGTATCTAGCGTTGTAAACATCTGCATTCTAGCCTCGATTTCTTCATCTGCTAAAGCATTGAGAAGAGTTGATTTGCCAGCATTCGTGTAACCGGCTAAGGCAACGAGTATAAATCCTACCTCTTCTCTCCTTTTTCTTTTGACCTCTCTATCTGCCTTTACTTTCTCAAGCTCTTTTCTTATCCTTCCCATACGGTAACGTATGTGTTTGAGATATTGTTGTGTCTGGTATTCACCCATACCCTTGAAACCAGCTCTGTCTCCAAGTTTAATTCTTCTAATGGCTTCTTTAACAAGAGGAAGCTCGTATTGAAGGTTAGCGAGTTCTACTTGTAACTTTGCCTCTTTTGAGTGAGCTCGTTGTTCAAATATTTCCAGAACTAGCTGCCATTTATCAATAACATCTATCTTGAGTTCTTTTGTGATGTTGAATGATTGTGATGGCGTCAGGGGATTGGCAAATATTATTCTATCTGGATTTAGTTCTGCTATTAGTTTTTTAATCTCTTGAAGCTTTCCAGGCCCTACATTGTACTTGGGATGTTCTTCCCTAACTTGCTCTACTATTGCTAGAATTTCATAGCCTGCACTTTTCAGAAGCTCCTCGAACTCTTCTCTATTCACTACTTTTCTTGGTGAATGTCTTATTACTCCAATTGCCTTCATCGAGGAAAGCTAAACTAAAAGGGTTTATATAGTTTTATATCATGATATTTTAGGGCAAGGTAGCTCTCCTTCAAGAGAAATGAAAGAACCATTAAGATTCTTGGAGTTTTAGAATAGCTTCGGCTAAATCTCCCTTTGTTTCTTCTAACGCTTTTTTAGCTGTTTCGTAATCCGTTCCTGTTTGCTCCATTACCAGTTTGATGTCTTCTTCTGGAATATTGAGGACTTCTCTGACTTCTTCTTTACCAACGATCTGGTAACTCTTCTCTCCCATGGCTACTATACTGGTAACAGTGGGATTTGTAATGACAATTTCCTTATTCTCAAATCTTATTATGACCTCTTTGACTCCTTCGAGCTCTTCCATTTTTATTCCAAGTTGCTTCATGAGTTTTTGCATTTGCTTAGGATTCATACCCTTCATTGGCATCATTTTTATCACCAAAAAAGAATTCAAAAAGGAATATATAACAGTTTCTCAAATCCTCTAGAAATCAGTTGTTGGACTCTTTTTCTTCTTCTGGAAAGTTTGAAGTCTCCTCATTAGTTATCATAATCTTTTTTCTGTACTCCTCATATTTTTGCCTTGCCTCTTCGGCTTTTTCTTTTTCATCAAGGTAGTCATAAGCCTCTGCTACGTGTTTCCACCACATAGGGTCTTCTTCAACTTCTTTGAGACAGTATTCAAGGAATTTTTGATAAGCCTCTTTCGCAAGTTTTTCGTTGCCAAGCTTTCTTGCTATGTTTCCAACGTCCTCCCAGAAGACACCTTCTTCTTGAGCTTCACCCTTGTAGTACTCTAGTGCCTTTTCCCACGCTTCTCTAGCTTTTTCTTCGTTGCCAAGTTCTTCATAGAGTTTTGCTACGTCTTCCCAGAACCACGGTTCTTCTTCAGCATACTTTTCCAAGGCCTTTGCGGCCCTTTCCATTTTTCCTGCTTTTTTCCAATATTCGTGAGCCTCTTTCAAGTAATAAGTGTCTTTTTCTTTTTCATAAAGCTGTTCGTATATCTCAGCAGCTTTCTCATAGTTCTCTGCTTTTTCATAGGCCCATGCAGCACTTTCCATCCATCCTAGCTTTTCATACATCTGTGCAGCTTTTAGGTAATTCCCTTTTTTTTCATACTTCCTTGCAGCAGCTTTATACTTGCCGGCTTTCTCAAGATTTTCAGCACTTCTAAAGCGATCCATTAAGCTCAGGTCTGGCTCGCTTATATACCAAATCCCAAAGGCCAGTCCGAAGATAAAGAAGAGTACTATTCCTCCAACTATCTTAAGTTTTTGCCAAGTAATGGTTAGATATGTGGCATAGGCACTAAGACCAGTGGGGATAATTAGTAACCCTGCATATTTCCAGCTTTCGGCATATAGGGTTAATGCGAGGAAAAATCCAAGCATGAGAGTCAAACCCAAGAAACCTAATCCTAAGACTATCCTTACTAACATCCAAAAACCCCATTTATATATTATGCCTGCTACTATCGCAATAATGAGGAATAGGAATCCAATTAGGTAGGCTTTCAATTTGTCCACCTTTTCACCCCCTCAATCTCAAGTAAAAATCTTTTATACTCTCTTTTTGGTGTATAATTTCCAATGTTATTTGAAGCAATTACTCGGTGGCAAGGAACTATTATCGGGTAGGGGTTCCTTTTCATGGCTCCACCAATAGCTCTCGGTGAGCTCCTAAGCATCTTAGCTAACTCACCATATGTTATGACTTCTCCTCTTTTAACCTTTTTTGTAAGTGTATCGTAAACTTTCTTCTCAAATGTAGTAGTTCCTTCAAAGCTTAAATGCTTGAGACCCTTTTTATTCTCGACATCTCCAATAAGGATTTTGTAAACAACCTCTGGAAATAGACTTTCTTTTTCTTTAAGTTCAACATTTACTCTTCTTTTTTGAAGATACTGCGTTAGGGAAGCTATTCTTTCCTGAAGGAAGTCTCTCCCGTCAAAAGAAAATGTTATCCCTTGAATTTTCTTATCAAATATAACTGCTATTAAAATCTCCTTGTTTTTTATCTTGAAAGACTTAATCGTTATCATTTTTACACCTCTCAAGAATCTCAGTAGCTTTCCGTAGGGGTCCATAAATTGAATGAACTTCTTTTGCATATATAAAGCCTCTTCCTAAAAAGCGTTTAAACATCAACACATAAAGTTTCCTTTTTTCTAAATCCTTGGGATATTGAAGGACATCCAAGAATCGGGCCCAAAGATTTACTGCTCTTTCCCTCTCATCTCGTGTAGATTTTCTCAACTTGTCTTTAATTTCAGGAGGTGAGACTTTTAATCGCTGTTTATATATCTCATAAAGAATAATACCAACCGCATGACTTAAATTCATCACAGGGTATTCCTGGCTTGTAGGTATTGTCACAGTGAAATCCAGCATTTTAAGTTCTTTGTTGTCTAATCCCCTGCTTTCTCGTCCAAATACTATCCCAATACTTCCAGCATAAAGGAAAAGCCGTTTTGCAAAGTCTTCTGGATTTATAGGGGTTCTTTCGGGAATGTAGTCCTCTCCAGCTAGACCGGTTGTACCTATGGCTAAGTCAATACTGTTTAGGGCCTCTTCAAGTGTTTCTACTATTTGAGCATTTTCTAATATTTCTACTGCATGCACTGCAAACTTTCTTGCTATTTCATTATCTGGGCTAACCTTAGGATTTACAAGAATGAGATCTTTCACTCCAAAGTTCTTCATGACCCTTGCAATAGCCCCTAGGTTTATGGGATATTCCGGTTCAACGAGTATTACTTTTAGCTCCATGACTGCAAGATATTTAAAGACAAGCATTAAAATGCTTACGGTGGAACGATGGGTAATGTTGAAGATACTTATGTTTTTTATGTATCCAATTGTGGGAGTAGTTTATACTGGCAAATTTCCTTTTGTGAGGTGAAAGAGGCATGAGGATTTATGTTCTTGGAGCGGGTTCAATTGGTTCTCTTTTTGGAGCTCTCCTATCAGAGGCTGGTGAGGATGTAACCTTGATAGGAAGGCCCGAACATATGAAAGAGATAAATGAGAGAGGCCTTAAGATAGTTGGAATTAAAGAATTTACAACTTATCCAAAGGCACTTACTGAAATGCCCCCTGAACCTCCAGATTTGTTAATTTTATCTACAAAATCTCACTCTACAGCATATGCTCTTGAATGTGCTAAGGGAAGTATTGGGCCCAACACTTGGATATTAAGCATCCAGAATGGTCTTGGTAATGAAGAAGAAGCATTAAAATATACTGAGAATGTTCTAGGAGGGATAACCACAAATGGTGCAGTACTAGAGAAGTGGGGAGTGGTGAGGTGGGTCGGAGAGGGAATAACTATAGTTGGTCAGTATCCAAAGGGAAGGGAGATATTTGCAGATGAGGTCGTAAAAATATTCAACAGGGCTGGTTTGAAAACAAAATTAAGTGAAAACATTGTCGGATGGAAGTGGGTAAAAGCAATAGTAAATTCTGCAATAAATCCAATAGGTGCAGTTCTAGAAGTTAAAAATGGGAAAATTCTTGAGGAGGAATACCTCCTAGAACTCGCTAAGAGAGTTGTAAAAGAAGGGTGTCAAGTTGCAACCCAACTTGGAATAGAATTCGAAAAACATCCTATCGAATTCTTGATTGAAACTTTGGAAAATACACAAGAAAATTATAATTCCATGCTTCAGGACATCAAAAGAAGGAAAAAAACTGAAATAGATTTTATAAACGGAAAAATAGTCGAATATGGTAGAGAAATCGGGTTAGAAACACCATTAAATTTTGCCCTCTGGAGTTTAGTGAAAGCTAAGGAGAACCCACAAATTAAATAAGGAGTTAACAGTCATTATATTGAGGGGAGAGAAAATGCCTATATTTGGGGGTAAAGAAAACAATGTCTTTAAGACAATAGATGAACATCTTAAAGCCGTTGAACTTACGATAGAAAAACTCCGTATATTAATGGAAACTTATCTTGCAGGGGATTTGGAAAAAGCTGAAACCTTAATGAAGGAAGTTGAAGATCAAGAAAGAGTAGCCGATGAGCTTAGAAGAAAAATTGAGGTAATGTTATATCAGGGCGCATTCTTACCTGTAAATAGAGGAGACTATGCTAGATTGTCCGAACTTATAGATAGCGTTGCAGATGCAGCGGAGAGTGCAGCTCATGCGTTAATCTTAGCTAAGCCTAAAACGCCTGTGGATTTGAAGGAGGAGATCTTAGAGTTTGTAAATACTTCCTTAGAGACATATAAATTGTTTGCGCAGTCAGTAAAAATGCTTAACACTAACGTTGATGGGGCGATAGAGTATGCAAAGAAAACAGAGCTTGCAGAAGAAGACGCTGATAGGATAGAGTACGAACTAGTGAGAAAAGTTTTTGAGAGCGAGAAGATAACAACTTTTGCAAAACTTGTATGGAACCAAGTCCTTACTAAAATCGGAGACATAGCCGATAGGGCTGAAGATGCCTCCGATCAAGTATTGTTGATCGCATTAAAGAGGAGGGGTTGAAAATGAAGGTGTTAGTTGCTGCACCGTTGCATGAAAAAGCAATTGATGTTTTAAAAAATGCCGGATTGGAAGTGGTTTATGAAGAGTATCCCAACCAGGATAGACTTAAAGAACTCGTGAAAGATGTAAGTGGAATAATTGTTAGAAGCAAACCAAAAGTTACGAAAGAGATTATAGACGCTGCTCCAAACCTTAAGGTAATAGCAAGAGCAGGTGTTGGGTTGGATAATGTAGATGTAGAATATGCAAAGAGTAAAGGGATAGAGGTTGTTAATTCTCCTGGGGCTTCAAGCAGAAGTGTTGCTGAACTTGCTGTGGCCTTAATGTTTAATGTTGCTAGAAAAGTGGCTTTTGCCGATAGGAAGATGAGGGAAGGAGTTTGGGCTAAAAAACAGAGCATGGGCTTCGAACTTGAGGGCAAGACACTTGGAATAATCGGTTTTGGAAGGATAGGATATAATGTTGGGAAAATCGCAAAGACCATAGGAATGAACGTTCTTCTCTACGATGTATACAAAAATTATGAACGAGCAAAGGAAATAGGAGCAGAGTTTGTTGAACTTGAATATCTCTTAAAGAATAGTGATGTCATTACAATCCATGTTCCTCTCTTGGAGAGCACCTATCACCTGATTAATGAAGAGAAATTAAGGCTCATGAAACCCACTGCAGTGCTTATCAATACATCAAGAGGGCCAATTATTGATACTAATGCTTTAGTAAAGGCACTTGAAGAAGGATGGATTGCAGGAGCAGCCTTAGATGTCTTTGAGGAGGAACCCCTTCCAAAGGACCACCCATTAACAAAACTTGACAATGTAGTACTTACTCCTCATATAGGTGCATCTACAGTTGAGGCTCAAGCGAGAGCAGGCATAGAAGTTGCAGAGAAAGTCGTCAAAGTTCTTAAAGGGGAATAAGCCCTCTGTTTTCTTTATTCTTATTTCTAAGTTAGAACTTATAAGTTAAAAGTAAAAAGTTAGAGGAGCTTTACTTCTTTAATTGGTTTTATCTTTAACACGTCCTTATTGACAAGATTCTCTGGTATCTCCCCTTTAAATATCGAAATTAGGTTTTGGACTGCTTGGAATCCCATATCTTTCATAGCTTCTTCTGCTAGTCCAGCATGATGGGGAGTTAATACTGTTTCCCATTCCATCTCGAAAAGTTCACTTTCTTGAATGGGCTCTTTTTCAAAAACATCTGTGGCAAAGCCTTTTAATTTTCCTTCTTCTAGAGCTTTGACAAGTGCTTTTTCGTCTATTAGTGTTCCCCTTCCAATATTGACTAGGTATTTTCCTTCTAGCAGTTTAAGTCTCTTCTCGTCAATTATGTGATATGTCTCCGGAGTAGACGGGAGTGCTAGGATTATGATGTTGCTTTCTTTTATTACTTCATCCAGAGGTAGCCACTTTGCATTAACTTCCCTTTCGATGTCTTCTTTTCTACTTCTGCTCCAATAATAAATCTCAGCACCAAGGGCCTTCATTCTTCTTGCTATCCCCTTCCCAATCGGTCCCATACCTAAAATCCCAACTTTCTTACCATAGACAGTTTCTATATCTTTATACCAAGCCCACACTGTTTTATGGGAATCCCAACGGCCTTTTCTAATGAATTTATCGGAATAGACAATCTTTCTTAGAAGTGCTATTGTAAGTCCTACGGCGAATTCTGCGACTGCCTCACTTAGAACACCACTCACCTTTGTTACGTATATTCCTTTTTTGGTTGCTGCATCAATGTTTATATGATCATAACCAGCTGAATGAGTACTTATCACTTTGAGGTTCTCACCCCTTTCTATAATCTCTTCATCCACAAGGTTTAAGGGAGAGACTATTAGCCCATCATATTCTTCAATAATTTCAAGTATTTGGCTTTTCTCTGGATATACCATGACATTTACATCACAGGACTCTTTCAGAAGCTTTAGGGGCTCAGTTTTCATGTTAAACAGAACTAAAACCTTTGGTCGCATGACTTCCACCATTAAAACCCTCATCGAAGCATGTTAATAAACTTTTCCTCTTTTATTTGCGAAAGATTAAAAAATATTGGATGATTTTAATGGATAGGTGGTGATTTTATGGAAAATGTTAGCAAAACAGCAAATGTAAAACGAGAGAGAGTGATGAATGAGTTTAGCGACTGGTACAATGAGATGATAGAACTTGCTGAGATACAAGATAAGAGATATCCAGTAAAAGGTATGAACGTATGGTTGCCATACGGCCTTAGAATTATGAGGAATATCGAGAACTTAATACATGAAGAGATGGTGAGGACAGGCCATAATGAAGTTCTCTTCCCAGCATTAATCCCTGAGACTGAATTTGAAAAAGAAGCTGAGCATATAGCGGGTTTCCATGGTGAAGTTTTATGGGTTACTCATGCTGGTGAAAAACCCCTCGAAGTAAAACTAATTCTGAGACCAACAAGCGAGACTGCCATGTACCCCATGTTTAACTTATGGATTAGATCTCATGCAGACCTGCCATTTAAAATCTATCAAATAGTTAATGTTTATCGTTATGAGACAAAGCATACCAGACCTTTAATTAGAGTTAGAGAAATAAGTAGGTTCTTTGAGTCTCACACAGCCCATGATAGCTTTGAGGATGCTGAAAGACAAATAAGAGAGGACTTGGAGATATTTGATAATCTTGCCAAGAATCTTGCTCTCCCATATATAGTCTCTAAACGACCTGATTGGGACAAATTCCCAGGAGCATTCTATTCACTTGGGGCAGAAGTTATAATGCCAGATGGAAGGACATTGCAAATTGGAACTATGCACAACTACAAGCAGAACTTTGCCAAAGCATATGAAATAACGTATGAAACAGAAGAAGGAACTCATGAATATGTTCACCAAACAACATTCGGAATGAGTGAGAGACTCTTAGCAGCCGTCATGGGAATTCATGGAGATGATAGTGGTCTTGTATTGCCTCCAGCCATAGCTCCAATACAAGTGGTGATAGTTCCAATTCCAATGAAGGATTCCCCCTATGACGTAAATGCATATGCTAAAGAGATAGCTGAAGAACTTAGAACAGCAGGTATAAGAGTTTATGTTGATGATAGAGAGGATATAAGGCCAGGAAGGAAGTTCTACGATTGGGAGATTAAGGGTGTGCCCTTGAGAATTGAGGTTGGTCCAAGAGACGTTGAAGGAAACAAGGCAGTATTTGCTAGAAGGGATACCTTTGAAAAGTTCAGTGTTGATAAAGATAAGATTGTTGAAGAAGCCAGAAAGACCCTTGATGCAATCATGGAAAATCTATATGCACGAGCAAGGGAATTCTTAGAGACTCACATAAAGAGGGTAGATACGGTAGAAGATGCTAAGAAAGTCTTTGAAGACAGAAGAGGAGTAGTAGAACTCCCCTGGTGTGGTGAGGAGAGCTGTGGTGTGGAAATGGAGGAAATCCTTGATGCTAGCATGCTTGGAATTCCATATCCCGAAGAAACAGCCAAAATTGAAGGAAAGAAGTGTGCCAACTGTGGAAGAGATGCAAAATATATAGCAAGATTTGCAAGAACATATTAACCCTTTATACTTTCTTTTATTGCTATTTCTAGTGCCCTTCTTATCATTTCTAAGCTCATTGAGGGCTGGGGTTTTTCTAAAACTTGCTCTGGGATGTAAGGTACATGTATGAACCCTGCTTTTATATTCAAGTTGTTTATTGCTATGTGGTGAAGAGCAACATACATCGCTGTGTTGCACACGTAAGTTCCAGCACTATTTGAAATTGTGGCAGGGATTTTGTTATTTCTTAAAGCCTTCACGATTCTTTTGATTGGTAACGTTGAAAAGTATGCTGCAGGTGCTTCTTTAAAAATTGGTTCATCCTCGGGTTTGTAACCGTCGTTGTCTTCTTTCTTCGAGTCCATAATGTTTATTGCCACTCTTTCAATAGTAATGTTTGTTCTTCCCCCTGCTTGTCCAGTCAAAATTACAATATCTGGCATTGTCTTGTTTATAATTTGTGGAAGTTTCTCTTTGACGCCCTTGAAGCTAACAGGAAGTTCTTTTTTTAGAACTTTTACTCCATCTATCTTTTCAGGAAGGTCTTTAACTGCTTCCCAAGAGGGATTTATTTTTTCTCCTCCAAAGGGTTCAAAACCTGTGATCAAAACTCTCATTGTTTGCCACCAAAAACTAAAAGTTTAATTAGGATTTAAAGCTTACACCTTTTTGGTGAGGTTAATGAAATATGATGTTGCGATAATTGGTGGGGGTCCAGTAGGGAACTATTTGGCAAACCTTCTTGCAAGCGAGTTTAAAGTTGCTGTTGTGGAAGCGAAAAACTCTTTTGGAGGCAAAGCCTGTACTGGGATTCTGGGAGCAGAAAACTATGAAAAACTCAACCTTCCAAAAGAAGCCATTGTAAATAAGTTAAGAGGAGCAGTATTTTATTCAAGAATTCAGAGTTTTGAGATAGAACGCCCGGCCTCTCAAGCTTATGTAGTAGATAGAAAAATCTTGGAAAGGAAACTTGCAGAAAATGCTATTAAGAAAGGTGCCGAATATTATATGGGAACTAGGTTTTTAGAATTTAAGAATGGGAAAGCTATTGTTCAGAGGTTTAATGAGAGATTTGAAATTGAAGCAGATTTTTATGTAGGGGCTGATGGTGTCGGAAGCAAAGTTGCTCAAGAGATAGGGGCAAAGACTGATGCCGAGTTTTTGAGTGGATATGAAGTGGAAGTTGTGGGCGACTTTAAGAAGACAGACTTTGTGGAAATTTGGGTCAACAAAGAGATTAATAATGAATTTTTTATGTGGCTTGCTCCTATAGATGAATCCACTGCAAGGCTCGGAACTTTTGGCACATACGATGCTCTTCTTAGATTTGTGAGGCTTAGGCTTCTTAAGGAGACTAATATTGTGGAGATCAAAACAGGCAATGTGGGGTTAGGGGTTAGAAAGCCTTGGGTAAGAGGAAATGTTGCTCTAGTTGGTGATGCAGCATTACAGATAAAACCCCTAACTGCAGGAGGGATTGTCTATGGGATGCTCTGTGCTCATGCCCTTAGGTACTCGATTAGAAGAGGAAACCTAAATGTGTATGAAGATCTATGTAAAGATATAAAGAAACAGATAACGTTTGGTTTGAGAATTAGACGGTTATTCAAGGCCCTCAATCAAGACCAAATAGAAAAATTCTTTGAGATATTCTCCAGTAAAGAGGCCAAGGAGGTCATTGAAAGTTACGCGGACTTTGACGATCATAAGAAAACCATAACTGCACTTGTAAAGAACCCTAAACTGCTTGCTAGAGGTTTGAGGGTTTTCCCAATGCTTTTGAGGTATCTTGTATAGGTGAGAGCATGGAATGGGAAATGGGTCTACAGGAAGAGTATCTAAGGTTAATCAAAGAAGGAAAAAAGAAAATTGAAGGCAGACTTTATGATGAAAAACGGAGACAAGTAAAACCTGGGGACACGATAATATTTGAAGGGAAGCTAAAGGTTAAAGTAAAAGCTCTTCGAGTATATCCTTCCTTTAAAGAAATGCTTAGTGAAGAAGGACTTGAAAATGTTTTACCAGGGGTTGAAACTATTGAAGAAGGAATCCAAATTTATAGGCAGTTTTACACTGAAAAAGAGGAGAAAAAATACGGTGTTGTTGCAATTGAAATAGAGCCAATAAAAGAATGAAAAGAAACGGTTCAGCCCAAATATTTCTCTTTTATATATTTAATGAAGTATTCTGGGGTTATCCCTTCTCCAAAGCTCTTCTCTAGCAGTTCTTTTGGTGAATATACGCTTCCGTATCTGTGGACCTTTTGCTTTAGCCACTCCCTTATTGGGGCAAATTCTCCTGTTATTATTTTCTCATAAAAGTCAGGTATGTCCTTAAGGATGTAGTTCTTGATTTGTGCTGCTAATAATGTTCCAAGGCTATATGTGGGGAAATATCCAACAGTAGCATGAGCCCAGTGTATATCTTGAAGGATTCCTTCTTTATAGTTCTTGGGTCGTATGCCAAGGAGTCTTTCAAGCTCATCGTTCCATAGCTCTGGTAGTTCTCTTGCTTTTACTTCTTCATTTATCATAAGCTTCTCAAGCTTGTACCTGAGGAGAATGTGCATGTTATAAGTTACTTCATCAGCTTCTACCCTGATGTAATCTGGTCTTACCATATTGAGGTAAGCATATAGGTCCTCGGTAGTATAGTTTCTTACAAAGGGTAGCTTTTCTTTTAATAGTGGATAGATAAGTTCTGCAAATTCTTTACTTCTTCCGATTATATTTTCCCAAAATCTGCTTTGGCTTTCGTGGATTCCAAGGGAAACTCCTCCGGCTATTGGTGAGAACATGAGCCTTTCATCTACCTGCAGCTCATATAATGCATGTCCAAATTCATGAACCACTGCAAGGAGAGTCCTCCTGAAGTCAAAGCCCTCATATCTTGTAGTAACTCTAACATCATTAATTCCAAATCCGGATGTGAAGGGGTGGGGAGAAACATCGAGCCTTCCTTTTACTCCGAGGGGATATCCTAACAATTCGAGAATTCTTAAGTTGACTTCTTCCATGGCTTTGATTTCATATTTTTCCCTTTCTAGAGGGTGTTCGTTTGGAATTTTTCCTGCTTCGAGAATCTGCTCTAATATTGGCTTTAGGTCTTTTTCAAGTTTTTCAAAAATAGGTTCGAGATCTTTTGTCCTGAGTCCCTCTTCATAGAGGTCCAATAACGCATCATATGGATATTCGTCGTACCCCAAATACTCTGCAGCTTTTTTTGAGAGTTCGATTATCTTGTCGAGCCAAGGTTCGAACTTTCCAAAGTTATCTTTTTCTTTAGCTTCGGTCCAAGCCATTGTAGCTTTGCTTCTTACTTCACTGAGCTCTCTAACGAATTCGGGGGGAAAAGCCTTAGCGATTTTTATTTCTCTTTGGAGAACTCTAATAACACCTTTTTCGTAATCGTTCAATGTTTCTAAAGCGGAAGCTTTCTCAACTAGACCAAGAAACTTTGGATCTAATATTAGACTTTGAGCCAAGACAGAGAGTTCTCCTTTAGCAACGCTTCTCTCTGTGATTCCCATCTTGGGCATGTTGACTTCCATGTCCCATCCAAGAAGACTTTGAGCATGTTCTATTGCCCATATCTTTCTATAATGCTTTAAAATATTCATCACAACTTCATTTTGGAAGACTTCTTCTGTCACTTCTATTCACCGGTGTATACTTCAGAGTTAACCTTTTAATTTTTTCGATAAATATCTGAACGGAAAAAGATGTTTAGAATGTGCCCAAAGCTTTTAGAATTTGGGTAATAATATTATATGAGAAAAATGAAAGCAGTTATTCTTGCAGCGGGTTTAGGTATCAGAATGGGTGACTTAGCAAAGGGGATGCCAAAATGTTTAATAAAAGTGGCTGGACGAGAAATACTTTACAGAACAATGAAGCTTCTTGAAGAACAAGGCATTGAAGAGTTTATTGTAGTCACCAACCCTCATTATATGGGAAAGCTAAAAGACTTCTTAGAAAAAAATAGGTTTAATTACAGAATTCTTGTAAACCCATATCCAGAAAAAGGTAATGGGTACAGTCTATATTTGAGTAAAAATTATGTCTCTGGAAAATTTGTATTGGTAATGAGTGATCACATATACGAGGAGGAGTTTATAAAAGTGGCTCTAAAAGGGGAGGGAATTATAGTTGACAAAGTTGGAAAATTCACAAACAAAGAGGAAGCTACGAAAGTAAAAATCAAGGAAGGTAAAATAGCAGATATTGGAAAAAATATTAAAGAATATGATGCTTTTGATACAGGATTCTTTCTTCTAAGACCCAATATATTTGATATAGCTGAAAAATTGCTTGAGAAAAATGATGTTTTGGAGTTAACGGAAGTGGCCAAAGAGGCTAGATTAAAAGTAACTGAAGTAAATGGGTTCTTTTGGACGGATATTGATACTCCAGAAGACGTAAAGAAAGCTAAAAGACTCTTAATAAAGAATGCTGTAAAAGATACGGGAGATGGGCTAGTTTCAAGATATGTAAATAGGAAAATTTCCACAAGAATTAGTGAACTCCTTGTTGATTATGTTGAACCATTCCACATGACTTTCTTTTCCTTTTTAGTAGGGATTAGTGCAGGCCTACTTGGACTTTTCAACCCGCCACTTGCAGGGGTTGTGTATCAGGTGAGTTCTATTCTCGATGGCGTGGATGGGGAAATCGCAAGGAGTGCAATGAAAAAAAGCAGATTCGGCGGCTATCTTGACTCTATTCTAGATAGGTACGTGGACTTTTTTGTTCTTTGGGCCCTTGCTATTTATATGAAACCAAGCCCTCAGATGTGGTTGGTAATACTGCTTGCTATATTTGGTTCTTTCATGGTGAGTTATTCTACCGAACGCTACAAAGGAGAGTACTTTGTTAGCGCTTACACTTCAGTACCTGTTCTGAAATATCTTATTGGAAAGAGAGACGAAAGAGTGTTTATGACAATGCTCTTATGTTTGGTAGGAAGACTGGATATTTTGTTCTTTCTCCTAGCATTAATAACTCATTTAAGGGTTTTAGTTACGGTATACCTTATTTGGAGAAAGAAAGAGACTAATTCATAAGGTAAAAATATTATCCTTTGGAAAGTATCTGAGTAAAAGAGTGTGCTTTTTTGTTAGAAATCTTTTTGACTTTAGTCCATTCTACACCATAGATGTACTGGAAAGTTTTAAATAATTCTTTGACGTTAATTCTAATGCTATGGTGCACTTTATAGTGCCAACTACAGGAGGTGCCTGAATGAGTGCCATTATGGACTTTATAAACTGGCTTGATGGTATGGTGTGGGGCCCCCCAATAATGATTTTACTGGTGGGCACTGGACTGTTGCTAACAATATACCTTGGGGGTATACAGTTCCGCAGACTTGGATGGTCTATAAAGTTTACCCTCTTTGAGGGAAGAAAGAAACAGGGAGAAGGAGACATTACTCCGTTCCAGGCATTAATGGCAACTATTGCTGGAACGGTAGGTATAGGAAACATTGCTGGTGTTGCAACTGCAATAGCGGCTGGAGGTCCTGGTGCACTATTCTGGATGTGGGTCACAGCTTTAGTTGGAATGGCCACTAGGTATTCAGAAGGTCTTTTGGGAGTTGCATTTAGAGGCAAATTGCCCGATGGGACAATGATTGGAGGTACATTCAACTTCCTTGAGAGAGGCCTTAGTGAAGAGGAAATATCCCCAACGTTCAGGACAATAGCAGGTATATTTATTATCCTGTTTGCACTCTTCATAGGCTATGAGGCCACGAAACTCAGCGGTGGACTTATGATGCTTGCAGTAATAATTGCAATCTTGTTCTTGATACTAGCACTATATCTTATCTCAGGACGCGCTCTTCCAAGCCTTGGGAAGACCCTTGCAATATTATTTGCATTGTTTGCAGCAATCTCTGCATTTGGAATTGGAAACATGACCCAAGCGAACTCATTAGCACTAGGAATGAAGCAGGCTTTCAATGTCCCAACATGGATAACAGGAGCATTCTTCGCATTCATAACATTCATAGTCATCGTCGGTGGAATTAAGAGAATAGGTGAAGTTGCAGAAGCATTGGTCCCCTTAATGGCAATAGTCTACTTTATCTTTGCAATTGGAGTTTGGATTAAGTATGCTGGCCAATTACCAAGTGCAATTAGTCTTGTCTTCAGAGATGCGTTTACTGGCCAAGCTGTGGCTGGAGGTGCCGTAGGTACAGTGATCAGGTGGGGTGTGGCAAGAGGTCTCTTCTCTAACGAGGCTGGTCTTGGAACTGCTACACTTGCCCACGCTGCAGCAAGAACAGACCACCCATCAAGACAGGCCCACGTAGCTATGCTTGGTCCATTCATTGACACAATCCTTATCTGTTCACTTACCGGTATCTCAATTGTGGCTACAGGTGCATGGGAAACCGGAAAGACGAGCACTCCATTGACCCAAGAGGCCTTTGCTAGAGCATTTGGCCACATAGGTGAAGTAATGGTTGTTATAGGTGTTATCCTCTTCGCATATTCTACAGTGCTTGCATGGTCATTCTACGGAAGACAGAACATCATGTATTTAGCAAAGTGGATCGAGGGTGATCCAGAGAAGTTCGCAAAGCTATATCCCAAACTTCACTTGGTCTATAACCTACTCTTCGTAGTGTTCATCTTCATCGGAGCTACAACAGCCCTTGAAAACGTATGGACATTTTCAGATATGATGAACGGTCTCATGGCAATACCAAACCTCGTTGGATTACTCCTGTTAGCCACTGTAGTTAAGAGGTACACAAGTGAATTTGTCTCAGCCAATCCATGATTTCTTTTTCTATTTTTGCTCTTTTTTAGCTTTGTGAGGTGAGTTAAGATGGAATATCCAAAGTTAGTTGTTACTCCTCCTGGACCCAAAGCTAAAGAACTTGTAGAAAGAGAGAAGAAAGTAATTTCTCAAGGTTTAGGGGTTAAACTCTTCCCAGTTGTACCCGAGAGGGGATATGGAGCACTCATTGAAGATGTAGATGGGAATATCTTTATTGATTTCCTTGCTGGAGCTGCCGCTGCTTCTACAGGTTATGCTCATCCAAGACTTGTCAAGGAAGTTCAAGAACAGGTGGCTAAAATTCAGCATTCAATGATAGGTTACACTTATAGCAAGAGAGCTATAGAAGTGGCTGAGATTTTGGCCAAGAAAGCTCCACTAGATAATCCCAAAATACTCTTTGGTCTTAGTGGTAGTGACTCAATAGACTTGCTTATGAAAGTCGTTCGTTTTGCTACGAGACGACCTTGGATCGTAGCGTTTATTGGAGCTTATCATGGTCAAACTTATGGAGCTACCTCTGTGGCCGCTTTTCAGAGTTCTCAAAAGAGAGGTTTTTCTCCCTTAGTCCCAAATGTAGTGTGGATTCCTTATCCCAATCCTTACAGGAATATCTGGAACATTGACGGCTATGAGGAGCCTCATGAACTAATCAATGCGTTCATAGACTATCTTGAGAAATATGTTTTTGCTCACGTAGTCCCCCCTGATGAGGTTAGTGTGCTTTTGGCAGAACCGATTCAAGGTGATGCAGGGATAGTTGTTCCTCCAGAAGACTTTTTCAAAGAACTCAAGAAAATGCTTGATGAGCATGGAATCTTTCTGGCAATGGATGAAGTTCAAACTGGTATTGGAAGAACAGGAAAGTGGTTTGCAAGTGAGTGGTTCGATGTAAAGCCTGATTTTATCTCCTTTGGGAAAGGTGTTGCAAGTGGAATGGGACTAAGTGGGGTCATTGGAAAAAGTGAACTTATGGAAATGACAAGTGGCTCCGCTTTATTAACCCCTGCAGCTAATCCCGTAATTTCAGCCGCAGCATACGCAACGTTAAGAATAATAGAAGAGGAAAACCTTCTTAAAAATGCCCTAGAAGTTGGAAAGTTCATAAAAGAGCGTTTGCTTGAGTTAAAAGAACAGTATGAAGTAATCGGGGACGTGAGAGGGAAGGGACTAATGATAGGGGCTGAAATTGTAAAACCCGGAACAAAGATGCCAGACCCAGAGCTCACAGGAAAGATATGCTGGCGGGCATTCGAGTTGGGCCTAATTTTGCCGAGCTATGGGATGTTTGGAAACGTTATAAGAATAACTCCCCCACTTGTAATAACAAAAGAGATAGCAGAGAAAGGTTTGGAAATAGTGGAACAAGCTTTAAAAGATGCCCTAGCAGGTAAAGTGACACACAAGACGGTCACGTGGCATTAGCTTTTCTTTTTTAAACCTTTTGTTAGAAACACTACAATTTATAAACTCTTTTATTTAGACCTTTTTGGAGGGGATAAAATGCACGAGTGGGCACTTGCCGATGGAATAGTTAGAACTGCCATTGAGTTTGCGAAGCAGCATGGAAAAGAAAAGGTTCTCGCTTTAAGGATAGTCCTTGGAGAACTCCAGGATGTTAATCAAGAGATTTTGGAATTTGCTATCGACGAGATAAAGAGAGGAACTATTGCAGAAGAAGCAGAACTAGAATTTGTTATTGAAGAGGCTGAGTTTAAATGTAGAAACTGTGAAACCGAGTGGAAACTCAAAGACGTAAAGAGTGGATTTGATGAGAGAATAAAGGAGGATATTCATTTCATACCAGAAGTTGTTCATGCGTTCTTGGCCTGTCCTAAATGCGGGAGCAGGGACTTTGAGGTTACAAAGGGAAGGGGAGTTTATCTAGCAGCAATAAAAGTTGAGGGTGATGAGGAGTGATTGACCCTAGAATAAAGGCCGTGGAAGCAAGGCTTGAGAAAGTCAAGAGAATCATTCCTGTAGTGAGTGGCAAAGGAGGAGTAGGTAAGTCCATGGTATCTACAACATTAGCACTAAGCTTAGCCCAAAAAGGCTACAAAGTTGGTCTTTTGGATTTAGACTTTCATGGAGCAAGCGATCATGTTATCCTTGGTTTTGAACCCAAAGAATTCCCTGAAGAGGATAGAGGAATTATTCCACCAGAGGTTCATGGAATTAGGTTCATGAGTATTGTATATTACTCCGAAGATAAACCGACTCCACTTAGGGGGATGGAGATAAGCGACGCTTTAATAGAGCTCTTGGCTATAACCAGATGGGAAGACTTGGACTTTTTGATCATTGACATGCCTCCTGGAATGGGAGATCAGTTCCTTGACGTTTTGAGATTTCTCAGGAAAGGAGAATTCCTTGTTGTTGCAACCCCGTCAAAGCTTGCCATTAACGTTGTCAAAAAGCTACTTGAACTTTTAAAGGAACAGAACCTCAAGATAGTGGGCATTGTGGAAAATATGACATTTGATGGAGGAGAGGAAATCAGAAATCTTGCCAAAGAATTCGACATCCCTTACTTAGTAGAGATTCCACTTTACAAAGATTTAGATGCTAAAGTTGGTAACATTGAGGAGTTATTAAAGAGTGAATTTGCGAAGAAGATTGAAGAAGTCATCAAAGCCCTTTAATTCTCCCTATATTTTTTGGTGATAGAGATGGAATTTAGGGAATTCTTTTCGAATGTTGAAAAAGTAGTGATATGCGGCATTGGAAACGATACTAGAGGAGACGATGCATTTGGAGTGTATGTTGTAGAAAGGTTAAAAGAAAAGGTCTTCAATCCTAAAGTAGTTTTTCTTAACTGTGCTGAAATGCCAGAGAGTTATGCAGGAAAAATCATCAGAGAAAGACCTTCTCACGTGGTTTTTATTGATGCAGTGCATTTTGAAGGGAAACCAGGCGAAATAGTTTTAGCAGACCCTGAGGGAACACTAGGAGAAGCATTTTCAACTCATAGAATGCCATTAAAGCTTTTGGTAGGTTATTTGAAGCAAAATATAGATGCTAAATTCCTCCTTATAGGAGCACAGCCAAAGCAGATTGGATTTTTTGTAGAGATGAGTGAAGAATTGAAAGAAAGTGCAAAAAAACTTGTGGATGTATTAGAACAAATTTTGAGTGAAATTTAGATTTTTCAGAAGTTTTGGCGGGCCCGCCGGGATTCGAACCCGGGACCTCCGGCTTAGAAGGCCGGCGCCCTATCCTGCTAGGCTACGGGCCCTCGAACTTCTATGGGCCTTAATGCATTTATAAATCTTACGGTTTTTTGAAAATTTAAAAGAAAAACTCTAAGGATAAATTCTTGAAGGAGTTCTTGGGAATAGTGTGGCCCATCTAATATGGTTAAGCTTGAGAACCCAAGCTACCAATCTTTCAAGCCCGAGACCAAAACCACTATGTGGGACACTTCCATATTTCCTAAGATCGAGGTACCACTCGTAGTTCTTTGGATCCATACCCTCTTCTAGGATTCTTTGAACTAACTTGTCATAGTTATCTTCTCTCTGACTTCCGCCAATGATTTCGCCGTATCCCTCTGGTGCAAGCATGTCTGCAGCCAAGGCTTTTCTTGGATCTTCTGGGTCTTCTTTCATGTAGAATGCTTTTATGTGCTTTGGATAACCATAAACGAAGAATGGTCTGTCAAATTCTTCTGTTAAAACCCTCTCTTCATCTGCACCCATATCCTCGCCCCATTCAATTTGAATGCCCTTACTCTGAAGAATATCTATTGCCTCATCGTAGCTTATTCTTGGGAATGGTGGTTCGGTGTTCTTGAGAGTTGTCAAGTCCTTTCTAAATGTCTCTATTTCTTTCTTTCTAAGCTCCATGGTTCTCTGTACCATGTAGCTTACAAGTTCTTCTTCTACTTTGAGAATATCCCAAAGATCCATCCATGCACCCTCAAGCTCTAAATGCCAGTATTCAGTAAGATGTCTCCTCGTTCTGCTCTTTTCAGCCCTAAAACTTGGTGTAAGTGACCATACTTTCTCCAGTCCAAATATTGCTGCCTCAAGATAAAGCTGTGCTGATTGGCTTAGATAGGCTTCTCTCTCAAAATACTTCAATTTAAAAAGTGTTGAGCCGCCTTCAACTGCTCCAGTAACAAGGATTGGTGGGAATACTTCATACCATCCATCTTGGAGGAGCCACTCTCTCGCAGCTTGCATTAAAGTGGCTTTAACTTTCATCACACTGGCTACTTTTGGAGAATGGAGATGGAGATGCCTCACATCTAGTAGGAATTCATCACTTGCATCCTTTGTGATAGGGAAAAACTCTACGTCTTGGATTATTTCAATTTTATCTGCTTGAATCTCAACGCCTGTGGGAGCCCTTGGATCAGCTTTAACTCTTCCTTCTATTATCACACTTGATTCTATTCCAACTTGTTTTGCTCTCCTATATGCATCTTCACTCAAGTCTTTCGTAAATATGGTTTGAATTATTCCACTTGAGTCTCTAAGGACAATAAATACTTTTTTACCAACTTCTCTCTTTCTATACACCCATCCAGCAAGTCTTACCCTTTCTCCTTCCATTTTAGGTTTTACATCTGCACAGTAAATTTTTTCAATCATCATAAAACACCTCCAATCTTGCTTGTGTTTCCATTTTAGCTTTATTAATCTATCCCAGAAGAGTCAATTATTCCAGAGGACTTTTGGGAGGAATCTCTTGTCTTTAATTTCGAATACCACAGACATGGTAACCACATTTTTAAACCTAGTTATTGATATTTAAATCATTCGCTTTATTTATTGTCATTTTTTATGGATTTAAATGAGGTTGATGAATAAATGCCAGTATAATATCACAGGATCATTAATGTGGCAATGGGTGGTTGGAAGTTGTTAAATTCTCTTCTTGGCATATAGTTTAAATATCATGAGACATGAAAAATTAATCCCATGTGAGGTGAGAACATGAAGGCAATTGTAGCCGATCATATTATTGATAGTAATACTCATAGAAAGAATTTGGCAGTTTTGATAGAAGATGGAAAGATAGTTAGTATAATCCCCAGTGAGAAGTTAAAAGAATTTGATGTGGAAGTGACTTATGGAGGAAAGGATTATCTTCTCATTCCAGGTCTTATTAATGCACATACTCATGTGGCTATGGCTAAATTTAGGGGCTTTGGAGATGATATGCCCCTTGATAGATGGCTCAATGAGGTAATCTGGCCCAACGAAAAGGAATGGAACGAGGAAGAAATTTATAAATGGGCCTTGATAGGTATTGCCGAGGCCATTGCAAGTGGCTCTACAACTATAAATGATCACTACTTTTTTGCATGGCAGATAGCAAAAGCCGCTGAAACACTTGGTGTTAGAGCATTTATTGGTCAAACGATGATGGATCTTGTTGATATGCCAATAGCAGAGCCAAAACTCGGATTTAAATTCTTCAAAAAATGGAAAAGTAAAAATGGTTTAGTAAACGTGGTACTTGCTCCACATGCAACTGACACGGTTTCAAGGAATCTGTTGGAAGAAGTGAGAGAGCTCACAGAGAAGGAGAATGCTTTAGTCCATATGCATGTTTCCCAGAGTAGAGAAGAGGTTCTTAGAGTCAAGGATAGAGAAGGAATGCTTCCTGTTGAATACCTTAAAAGTGCGAACATTTTAGAGTCCAATTTTATCGGAGTTCATGGAGTATACCTATCAGAAAAGGAAGTTGGAATCTATGCAAAGAGTAATGCAACTTTGGTCCATTGCCCCATAAGCCTGGCAAAATTAGAAGGCTATGTTGCTCCGATATTAGACCTCTGGAAACTTGGTGGGAATGTAGCCCTTGGCAACGACTGTGCAGTTTCTAATAATTCCATGGACATGATTCTTGAAATGAAGTTCGCTGCCATCTTAAATAAAGTAAAGAACAGAGATCCCACAAGGCCTACGGCAAAGGATGTCTTCTACTGGGCAACAATAGGAGGAGCGAAGGCCTTAAAGCTAAATGCAGGCTTAATAGAACCTGGTTATCTTGCAGATCTCGTCCTCATAAACATTAAAAAGCTCCACTTTTTGCCGAAGGAGAATATACTTTCTCATCTTGTATACTCAGCTAGGGGTAGTGATGTTGAAAAGGTATTTGTCAGTGGGGAGCTCATATACGATAATGGAATGTTCATGAAAACTGACGAGATTGAGAAGATACTCAATGAAGAAAAATGAATCTCTAGAAGATTTGTCTCAGATTATTTATTATTTTCAAAACGGCAGAAATAAAAGGGGAGAGTATCACTCGAGGGCTTCAAGTAGTTTCTCGAGGAACATTTTCTCGGGGTAGGCTCCTTCGAATGAAACCTTGTCTTCACCATTTACTCTGATGACAACCTTGGGAACTGCCATGACGTTGTATTGTTCAGCAAGTCCTGGAAATTCAATAGCTTCTATCATATCACCAAGGATCTTATCATTGCCACCGAGGGCATTTTCAATTGCAAATTTGTGGGCCATCCTAACTGCCATTGGACAGTATGGGCATGTTGGAGTGACAAAAACGTAGATCTGTACGTCTTTGTTGATCCCTCTAAGTACTTCTTTGGTTTCTTCTAAGAGGTCTGTTTCACCCTTTGAGACATCTACTATATCCTCGAGGAATGATCCAAATTCATGACCTGCTGGAAGGCCAAAGTATCTAACGCCCAGGTCTTTTCCGTCTTGGGTTATTACAACTGCAGGAGCAACATCTACTCTGTACTTTTCTGCTAGGTCTTTTTCATTATCGAAGTCGTGAATTTCGTAAGTCACAAGATCACTTAACTCGCTTATTTCGTGGACTAGTTGTTTCAACTGGTCACAGTATTGACAGTTCTCTTTTCCGATGAACACGATTATTTTGACGGGGTTGACAAGTTTTGAAAAGAACTCCTCTTTAATTATCTTCTTATCTCCATCACTAATAAGTGCCATTTCACACACCTCCAATCAGTTTCAAACTAAAGCTTTTTAACCTTCGGGTGCAACCTACATACGAGGTCTTTACAAATTTAGGGTTTTCAACCAGAGGTTAAGATGACGGTATATAAACTTTACGATACAGATTTGGGTAGGTGGGCAACATGTCTGAACCAGATATATTTTACATCCTGGGCAACAAGGTGAGGAGAGACTTACTCAGTCACTTAACATGTACGGAGTGTTACTTTAGTCTGCTCAGCAGTAAGGTTAATGTATCCTCCACAGCGGTTTCTAAGCACTTAAAGATCATGGAACGAGAAGGTGTGTTAAAGTCTTATGAGAAAGAAGAAGGTTTTATTGGGCCCACAAGAAAGTATTATTCTATAGCGGTCTCTAAAACATTTCTTGTAACTGTTACCCCGAATATATTTTGGTATAAAGGGCTTGATTTGGAAACTCCAGAGAGGTTTGAAAGATTTGAAATTAAACTTAATGAACTTGAAAAATCTCCAAAGGACTTACATGCTATGGTAAAAGCATTTGTAGATGCAAATAAAAAACTTGAACAAGTGGTTGAAGCATTGAGAACCATTGAAAGCTACAGGAACACTCTCATGAGAGACCTTAAAGATAAATATTTAAGGGAAGTAGGGGACATGACTCAGCTTGCAATTCTCCATTATCTCTTACTTTATGATACTACCACCGTAGAAGAGCTGAGTGACGTATTAAACCTCAAAGAGAGAGAAGTAAGGGAGAAGGTCGAGGAACTTTCCAGAGTGATACCGTTAATCATAAAAGAGGATACAATTAAAATTGACAAAGAAGCGTTATAAGACAGATAGAATGGAGGGTCCTTCATGGTGGAGAAGATTAAAATCATTGTCAATGAAGATAAGTGCTATCTTTGCGGTGGATGTGCTGGAGTCTGTCCATCACTTGCAATAAAAGTGAGCTCGTCTAAATGGGAATTCTTTCAGGACAAATGTATATCATGTAAGATATGCATAAATGCATGTCCAGTTGGGGCTTTGGACTTTGAACCGTTGGAGGGATAAACATGACTGAAATAATGAAATACGATGTGGTGGTAGTTGGGGCTGGAATAGCGGGCCCTATTGTGGCCAGAAACGTTGCTAGGGAAGGATATTCTGTTCTCCTCGTGGACAAAAAACCCGCCATAGGAGCACCAAAACAATGTGCAGAGGGTATTAACATTAGCATATTTGAGAGATATGACATTCCATATGACAAACGCTTCATTAATAGGGAAATTTATGGAGCAAGAATATATTCTCCAAGTGGATATGAACTTGAAATAAAGTACAAAAAAGTTAGTGGGGTTATCTTGGAGAGGAAGGTATTTGATAAAATGCTCGCATTTTACGCTGCGAGAAGTGGGGCCGATGTTCTGTCTAGAACTGAAGTGGAGGATGTAATAAGAGAAAATGGCAAAATTGTTGGAGTAAAAGCAAAGCATGAAGGCGAACCAGTAGAAATATACGGAGATATAATAGTAGCAGCGGATGGTGTTGAAAGCACTATAGCAAGAAAAGCAGGCATTAATACTTATGCTCCTCCACATGAATTTGATTCCGCTTATGAGTACGAGATGCTCATAGATGGCTTCGATCCTGACTTGATTCATCTCTGGTTTGGAAATGATGTAGCACCTAGGGGGTATGTGTGGGTCTTCCCAAAAGATGAAGATCGAGCAAATGTGGGGATAGGGATAAATTCCGATAACCCAAAAACTGCAAAATATTACCTTGATAAATGGCTTAAAGAAAATAACATCCCATCTAAAAAACTCCTTGAAATTAATGTGGGAGTTGTACCAGTTGGTGGCTTCTTGAAAGAGCTTGCTAAAGAAAATGTGGTTGTTGTTGGAGATGCAGCAAGACAGGTAAATCCAATGCATGGGGGAGGCATGGCTGAGGCTATGAAAGCAGGGACTATAGCAAGTAAGTGGATAGTTAAAGCACTTGAGGAGGAAAACCTTGAGCTCCTGAAAAACTATACTACTGAGTGGTGGGAAAAAGATGGAAAAAGACTTGAAAGAGTATTAAAAATCAGAAAAGCTGTAGAAAAGCTGAATGATGAGGATCTAGATGTATTTATTGAAGTACTAAGCGGAACAGACGCTGAGAAGATTGCAGAGGGCAACTATACAGAAGTGATAAAAGTCTTGCTCAAGCATCCAAAAGTGCTTATGAGTGCTCGTAGAATAAGCCTTCTTAAAGAGCTCCTTTGATTTTGTTTTGACTTTTATGATTTCTTCTTTCGGTTTTTATTACAGTTCATATCAAGGCAGACTTCATATTCTCTGTATCGTTCCTTAATTTTTACAATGGGTGCATTTCCACATTCTGGGCAAGTTTTTCCAGTTGGAATTATTTTTCCTCTTTGAAGAAGAGGGTAAGTTACGTTACACTCTGGCCAATTGGAACAACCTACAAACCTCTTCCCAGTTTTTCTATTATACCTAACAACTAAGTTTCCGCCACATTTAGGACATTTACCCACTATGATCTCAGCCTTCTTTTTTTCATCCTTTTCAACTTCTTGTTTTATGTGGGTTTCTTCCTCTGCCGTTAGCTCCTTTGCATTTTTTGATTTTTGTTTGGTTTTTCTGTTATTTTTCTGAGTGTTGAGAAACGTTTCAAGTAGTTTGGCCCCTATTTCACTTTCTTTATTTTTAAACTCTTTTAAAATTTTAATCAATGTCTTTTTCGAATCTTCTATGACTTTTTCTTTGGTTAATTTTCTTTGTATTATCTCTTCCATTTTTTGTTCAAATTCTCTAGTAAGTTCGACACTTATTATGTCTGGAACATTGCTTTCAAGGGCTTCAACAACTTTAATACCTAGAGGGGTGACTTTTATAGTTCTTTTTCCTTCTATATATCCTCGCGAGTATAATGTTTCTAAAATTTGAGCCCTGGTTGCTTTTGTACCAATTCCTAAATCTTCCATCTTCTTGATAATGCTAGCTGGTGAGTATCTCGCAGGAGGCTTGGTTTTCTTTTTTTCTCGTTTTATCTGAAGCACGTTTATAGTTTCCCCTTTTACAAATTTAGGAAGGATAATTTCATCAAATTTCACATATTTTCCGTATATTTTGAGCCAACCTTCTTTTATGGTTCTTGAACCACTGAGGATAAAGTGGTGATTATTGGAGTTTATGATGACCTTTACGCTCTCTCTAATGGCCGGATCAGCAAATGTTGCCAAGAATCTCCTAACAATTAGGTCATAAAGGTTTTGTTCTTCCTTGGTCAATTCTCCCGGTTTTGGAATTTCTCCTGTAGGGTATATAGCTGGATGAGCAGGATCATCTTTTTTACCTTCTACGGGCTTTAGAATTCCTTTCCCCAAAAGCTCATGAGCATGCGGTTTATACTCTTGGATCTTTGCGAGGTTTTGGATGATGTTCTTATAGTTTAAGTTCTTTGGGAGCTTTTGAGAAGATGTTCTCGGATACGAAATGAATGCTCGCTCATACAAGCGTTGAGCAATATCTAAGGTTTTTTTAGGGCTATATTTGAAGGCCGAATATGCCTCTCTTTGAAGAGTACCAAGGTCAAATGGATGAGGGGGATAACGTTGTCTTTGTTCAACTTCTACATTTTCTACAAAGGCTGGTCCCTTTTTTGCTTCCTCAACTATTCGTTTAGCTTCCTCTTCATCAAAAATACGATCCTTTTCATAAGTGGCTGTATATTGCTCTCCGTTTTTCTCGAGGATCATTTTTATGACCCAATATGGAATTGGGACAAAGTCTCTTATCTCCCTCTCTCTATCAACCAAGAATTTTAAGGTAGGGCCTTGAACACGCCCTGTAGAGAGGACTACCCACTTTCCACTAGTTTTTCTTAGGGATGAACTCAAGGCTCTTGAGAGATTTACTCCCCAGTACCAATCAAGAATGTGACGTGCTATTCCAGCATCAGCCATTCCAAAGTTTATTGTGGGCTCCAAATTGTACCATGCTCTAATTAAATCTTTTTTTGTAAGGGCAGAAAATCTCATCCTTTTTGCTTTTGATGGGTCCACTCCACAGGCATATTTTAAGGCAGTATATCCAATAACCTCACCTTCTGTGTCGTAATCACACGCTACTACGAATTCATCGGCCCGTTTGGCAAGTTCTTTGAGGGCTTTTATGTAATCTTTTGTATAACTTTTCCCTTTTTCTGCCACGTAGACTGGAACCCAATGAATATCAAAAACAGGATATCCGTAGGTTTTTTCCTTCGGGGCTAGAGAAAAAAGGTGCCCAACAGCAGGAGCAACTATTATCTTTTTGCCATCTCTGGTTAATTCATAGTAAGGGACTTTACCAATACTCTTTCTTATAGGTTTTCCCTCAGCAAGTGCATATGCGATTTTTCTGGCTACATTAGGTTTCTCTGCAATTATCAGTGTAGTCATGGTATCCCTCTCTAAAGTGCTTTAGAAGAGCGGGTATAAGAATTTTTTGGAGAATTGTGGGCCGGCAACAGAGGCCCGCGTTCATTTTTCGCGCGGGTGGATGCACCGGCCCTGTGAGCCTGGTGTGAGCACCCCCACTCATAGAGCCCGATACCTTGTGGAGGCGGGTATACCAGGCCCAACGAGGGTACATACTTGTACCCTCGCTGTCGGCATTAAAAGATAATCATAAGGGGGTTAAATTCTTTACTCTTATTTTTTTGAAAATATTCCCTTGTGTGTGATGGCGGTTACGCTGTCGTTATTAATATAACGCCTGTGACAGCTAAGATTAATCCCAAGATGATCTTTCTATTTGGTGGCTCCTTTAGAAGTGCCATTGCAAGAGCAGAAGAGATAATTGGATTAATGGCACTCACTGGAGCAGATATTTGTGAGCCCACTAAACTTACTGACTTTACAAATGCATATTGCCCTATTATAAGCCCCAGAAGCGCTGCCGCTGATAAAAGAGCTATTTCCTTCTTTGTGACTTCTTTTAATTCCGTGGAGTATTTAGGGAGAAAGAGACTAATCCCCATAGCTGCGAAGGCAAGTCTGATTCCAGCAAGGGAAATAGGAGAGATTTGAGAGGAAAGAAAATCCAATAACACTATAGCAATACTCCAAGATATGGGGGCTAAAAGTGCAAAGATAAACCCTTTTGGGTTTAAACGTTCTTCAATTTCTCCCTTTCTTACGATGATAATAGCTAGGAATACAAGAAAGGCTCCAAGAACGATTTGAATATTTATTTGTCTTCCAAGAAATAACCATGTCCATAATATTGTCCAAAGGGGATACGAAGAGGTTATAGGGACTGTCCGTGAAACCCCCATAATTCTGAGGGCGCTAAAATAGAAGTAATCTCCTACAACAAACCCAAATTGACCTGAAATGAATGCTATTAGAATAAGCTCCCATGAAAGGTTGACTATCTCTCTATAACTCCCTGTAAATATGAATAGAACTAGATAAGAAAGCACTGTTATATATAGTCTTATAATATTCACAGTAATGGCGCTCTTCTTTCTCATTCCAACTTTAATTAGAACTGATGAAGTTCCCCAGCCAAATGCAGCGACCAATGCCAACAATGCTCCGAAGAGGATGTTCATGTGTTTGGAGAGAATAAATCAGTTTAAAAACTTAATGTTTCGAAAAAGATTTGATAGAACTCTACCACCTAAAAGCATCTTATTTAGGACAGGGATAATGTCAAAACAGAGAACTTAAAAACTCAAAAAAGTAAAATTTAAGTAGTGATGAGCTCGGCAAACCTGAGCATTGCTATGATGAAGATCTTGAGTACTGAGTTTACCTGACGTTTATATTTACATTTTTGATTTTGATTGGTACGTTGTGTTCTTTAGAGATTTCCTGAACAGCAGTGTTTAATACTTGAGTAGCATCCTCTATTATTCTGTCATCTGAGACCACTCCTATTAGGCTTCCCCTTTTGTCAAAGCTTGCTTCTAAAGTTATTAAGACCTCATTTCTATGAAGTTCCCAATCCAGTCGCATCCATCTGAATACGGAATTTGGAAGCTCCTTAAACATATTTTGCAGCCGTCTTCTTAGGGCCTCTATTGCTGGTTCGACTTTAGGTTTTATTAAGCTCTCTTCGATTTCTCTCCTTTTTTCCTCAGTTAACGAGGAAAGTTCATCAACACCTACTTCCTTAAGCAGTTTTTCTATTTCCTTTTCTAACTCTTCTTTCTTTGAGAGTATTTGTTTTACACTTTCTGAAACTTCTCCCTCAGTTTCCTCTAGATTAATTTCCACTCGATGAACTGTAATGTATTTGTTTAGAGCTTTAGAAATCTCTTTTGCATGAGTTTTCAGGATGCTTTCTACTATGCTTCTTGCTTGCGCCTGAGTCTTGCCTGGAGCTTTACCCCAAAGTGTTAGATTGATCTCATGTTCACTTCTTCCTTTTATATCTAGGTGCATTTTTTCTACATCAATTCCTGCATTCTGTATATCTTGGAGAATTGCCCTGGCATATGTGGAGAAATAAGGCTTAATGCTCTCATGAGCTTCAACTGAGATATTGCTCTCAATTTTACGAGGAGCGATTTTCTTTTTATTTTCTGAAGTTTCCTTTTCTTCTTCAAAAGACTCACCTGGCCCAGCTATTTTTGCTCGTGCGCCGCTTAGAATTGGTTTAAGTCCAGCCTTTCTCCAGATTATTGGAAGATGTTTGTTTATGAAGTATAATATCCTTCTTTCGGACATCTGTCTAGTATTTGGCTCTCCTTCACTGATTCCATAAAACTCTACGTGGAGATACATGACCCCTGAGCCGACTTCTCCAGTTATTTTAACCTTTTGTGGAGATACTCCATTGAGTGTTTGAACTTCTTTCAAAACTTCTTCTGTATATTCTTTGAGAATAGGTTTAAAGATCTCACCACCAATTACTTCTACTATGATTTCAGGTTCGAGAGTTTTCTTTCTCTTTTTTGGTTTGGGTAGTTTTTTAGGGGGCTTTTCTTTTTTAGGTGCTACTTTTTCTTCAACTGTGGGGGGAAATTTCGGTTCTGGTTTTGCTTCTTCCTTTTTTACTTCTTCTTTTTTTTTGAGAGCCTCTTCCAAAATTTTTTCTTTCTCAGCAAGTTCTTTGTTTTCGATAATAGTTTCTTCAAAAATCTTGTCAATTTCAATTTTTGGAGTGGCATTGTGTATGTCTAGGTTATCTGTTATTGAAATTTTTAGCTCTATTTCATCTAACCCGTATATATCGACGACCAATGGATAGTTTACAATCCTTTTTAATATTTTTAAACTCTCATCTCCGATTACTTCAGTCTTTGAAGATAGAAGTGATACTTTAGAAGCCAAAAGCTTTCGCTTGTCCATCAATAATGTGACATAGTATTTCTCAGTGTCATCCTTTGCAAATATTTTTAGAAATACTCCGCTAAATTCTTGATTAGACAATGTATTGCGGACTAATTCCAAGATCTCGCCTTTTTTAGTACATACAATGTTTTCTTCTATTGGTGTGATTCTTGGAAGTTGCATTTTCACCACCATTAGATATATATATCAAAAACCGAATAAAGGTTAAAGAGACCTCTACTATTAAGTTCCATTCAAGCATATATTTAAGCATTGTTGTCCTTAGGTGAGCGCCATGAGGGTGTTGATACTGGGTGGGGGAACCATCGGAAGGAATGTTGCTCAGGCCCTAAAGGGCGAATTCGAGGTTATTATAATTGAACAAGATGAAATTCGGGCAAAATCTCTCAGTGAAAGTGGATTTCATGTAATTCATGGTGATTTCTCTTACACTGCCTCACTCTTAAAAGCTGGAATTGAAAAAGTAGACCTTGTGATAATTACTACTCTGGACATCGCTAAGGTAAAAAGGACAATTCAAGCTATAAGAAACAACAATTCTGAAGTTCCAATACTTGTTCTGCTACCAGATGAGGTCACTGTAGATGATGTTATCTCCCAGATAAAGGAAGAGTTCGAAACTGATGTCAAAATTGATTATGCGATTTCTCCAAGGGTAGCTACTATCAAAGTATTAGTTGATACTGTCAAAGGACTTGGAAAAAAGAAAAATGCTACCTTATTATCTAGAAAGCTCTCAGAAATAAAACAAAAAACTGATTCTCTTTTAATAGTAATGCATGATAACCCGGATCCTGATGCAATGGCGAGTGCCGCTGCTCTCCAGTATATTGCTCAAAACATGGGGCTCCGAAGCACGATAGTTTATGGGGGAGAAATAACTCATCATGAGAATAGAGCGTTTGTAAACCTGCTTGGTTTGGACATGAGAAAGGTTTCCTTAGGCTCTTACGAAGTTAAACGACATTCTGCAATAGCTTTAGTTGATTGTCAACCTAATGGAAATCTTAGTGTCCTAGACGACGAAGATCTGAAGAGAATAGAGATATTGATAGATCATCATCAACTTCTTCAGAACCTAGACGAAAAGCTTCCCAAAACCACTTTTATTGACATACGATCTGATGTTAACTCTACATCTTCTATAATGGCAGAATATCTCCAAAACCTCAACATGGAGGTCAGTAATATCTTGGGGACTAGTTTGTTTTATGGAATATATATAGACACAAAGAAGTTTTCGAAACTCAGTACCACGGACCTTGAGGCACTTGAGTTTTTGACTGGTAAAGTGGATTATGAGATTTTAGAAAAGATAGAATATCCTGATATCTCGATAGAAACTGCAGAGATATTGGCAAAAGCTATTTTAAACAGAAAAGCCTTTAAGAATGTTGTTATCTCAAATGTGGGATTCATAACGAATAGAGATGCTATTCCCGAATCTGCTGATTTTCTGCTTAGACTTGAAGGAGTTAATACAGTAGTTGTATTTGGCATTGTGGATGATAGGATTGAAATTTCAGCAAGAACAAGGGACGTTAGGGTGAATGTAGGAAGAGTTTTAAAAGATGCCTTTGGAGACATAGGAAGTGGCGGGGGGCATCCCCAATCTGGAGGAGCTAGAATTCCACTGGGGATCTTTAAACTTGCTAAAGACAAAAGTTCTCTCTTAAAATTAGTAGAAGAGGCAATAACAGAGAAGTTTTTGGAAGCTCTAAATGTAAAGGAGACCTAACCTTTCTTTGCTTCTATCAATATTATATCTCCAATGGCAGATACTCTTTCATATGGAATCCCAACTTTTTCTCCAGGGAGACCTAAAGCAAGGATTTTGCCTCCGCCTGCTTCTATCTCAATAAGCACCTCATCAACGTAACCTATATAATATCCAGCGGTATTGTATATCTGCTTCCCATAAATCTTTGATAATCTCATTACCATGTTGCTCACCATTTAGAATTGGAGCTTTATCCTTTTAAATTTTCTTACTAAGTCTTGCAGTGTTTTCAAGGAATGACTTCAAGAGAATAACTACAGTGGCAATCACTGCACCGCTGATTCCAGTGAGAGTTATGCTTTGGATTGCCCCACTGATCTCGTACATATTAAAGTTCATAAATATCAAACTGGCCAAAACAAAGCCACCAAAATATGCAAACGGAACTATAGAGACATCTAAAGTGTCTTCCGCTGATACAAGCCCCATGACAAAGACTACAATTACCAAGAGTGAAAAGGAATATAACATCGAGAACTCTATTTTAATCCACAGCAAATGGAGAATTAAGGTTAAGAGAAAGCCAACTATAAAAGCATATCCACTTGCATTTAGTTTTCCTTTATAACTTCCTAAAACTCCACCTAGGAATAATCCCAACCCATAGATTGGGAGTAGTGTTCTTGTTGGTGTATATGGTGGATAAATAAGGACTATCAATAAAAAACTCAGTGTTACACCTGCTCCGCCGTACCCCAAGGAAGAGAGGAGTCTTTTCTTCACTTTATAACCTCCACTTTAACTCTAGATCCATCTTTCAAATTAAGTTTTTCTCTAAGACATATGGGGGCAATAATCTCAGCAACTCTTGGAGGGTGAATTGTTCTAGATGGAACCACTATTGCTCCACTAATCCCATTTATCATTACCTTATAGGCTTTCACGTCTCCAAATGTTCTCCCCCCTTTTGAGAAGCCAGGTATTATTATGGGTTCAACATTATAAAGGGCATCATAGATAGTCTTAGGAAAAACCACAAGGATATTTAAAGTCCCAGGATAGGGTTCAAACCCAAGATATTCCTTTATCCTGTCTTTGTACTGTTCTACGTAGTATCTTCCTTCTCCAATTCCAGAGACAACTTCCCCGAGAATATAATTCCCATAGAGGATCTTACCTATGTCTTCGAAAATAGATTCCAGAAATTGTAGCCCACTGGGAGATATCTCAACGAATGTTCTCTTTCCAAGTGTTTCTTTGATTATATAGCCTTCTTTCTCGAGAGAGTTAAGTCTTCGCATAACTGATTGTGGTGAACTACCAACTTCTCTAGAAAGGTCTCTCAAGGTTACTTTGATTCTTTCTCCAACAGCTCCTCTTTTTGCAAGTGTTATAATAAGTCTAAGTTCTTCCATTTTCAGCACCTTTGGAAATTTTATCTGCTATTTTCAATGGCCTTGGATACCCACCTTCATTTATGAGTTCTATTATCTCTCTTGCAGAGTCTAGGTTGATTAAGTTGCCAACACTTACATAAGCTTTTCCAATTTTGATGAAGTTCTTGTTGGTACCATGTAGAGGTTTCTTTGCAACTCCAATAGTGGGTTTTCCAAGTAGAAGTCCTATATGAGATGCTAGTCCGTATTCTCTTGGATGGGCTTTTCCGTGGCCTTCTACGAGCAACACATCAAAGGTTTCACCTTTCAATAATATCAAGATTGGTCGGGTCTCTCTCAAGAAAAAATATGTGGGAATATAAGGAAAACTAACTTCAATTTCAATGGTTTTTGTCTTTAAAACTTCACATGAAGGAAACGAGCAGAGAACAAAAGCACCTCTCGCTTTATTCTTGCGGTATGAAACGTCCACTGCAGCAATGGTTCTGACTTTTGAAATATCTATGGGCATTTCTACTATTCGTTTTGCCAGTCTTTTTTGGATTTTGGCAATTTTTTCAAGATTCATTTCTCCACTCCTCGAGTTTCTTCTCGAGACCTTTATTTATCTTGGCTCGGACCAGATCCTCAAGAGTCTTCTCAAGAATATATCGGGCCTGGTCTTGTTTTTGTCTTATATTCACTAGACCTTTTGGGTATTCCAGCGTAACAAGCTCGTTGTAGATTTTTTCCATAAAATCATAGACTTCTTGAGCTCTTTCTAAATCTCCTTTCAGCAATAATGTGAGAAAATACCTCCTTAGCTCTCCTATAAAATCTCCAATCCCTAGAGCATAATCAGCCTCTGGAACTTTAATTTCTTTGGGCGTTGGAAAATCTTTTCCTAAGAGGTAATTATAGAAGAGAGTTGCCTCTACATATTCCTGATGAGCATTTTGCACATATCCGGTAAAATAAAGGTCCCTATGTTCTTTAAGCATCTCTCTTAGTTCATTAACTAGTTTTTCCACTCTTTTCAATCTTTCCTCAGCGGTTTTAAATTCTCCCCTATGAAGTGCTTTTATGGAATCCCCACTTAGGCGAACAATCTCTCTGGTGAGTTTTAACGTTCTCTCTCGCACTTCATCTTTTCTATCCAGAACGTCTCGTATTTCTCTTATTATCTCAGAAATGTTCATTAACACCACCCAAAAGTTTTTGACATAATGAGATAAAAACCTTCGGTTGTGGGCTTGGCATATCCTCTCACCTTCATTGTGGGCCATTTTCGGCCATCTCAGGTGATCCCGGAGACCAAGCCCTGTCCACCCGGCATCGTCCCCAGAATTCATAGCTGCCCTAGGGCTCCTTCGGTCGGGCTACCGGGTGGGTCGGATGCGTATTTAATTTCTATTGCTTGGAATTTTAACTTTTTGTCTTTGGTATAACTAGCAGTTATATATTTGGGTAAATATCATGCCGAAAGATATATAAAGGGACCTTCAAAGCTATGCACGTAAGAGTTCATTTGAGGTGATGATCATGGTTGAGAAGAATAGGAACATTGTTGTTGAAGATCTTGTGAGGACTCCAGTTGAGATGCAAAAGGTAGAACTTGTAGAAAGAAAAGGAATTGGTCACCCAGATAGTATAGCCGATGGAATTGCTGAGGCAGTTAGCAGAGCACTTTCGAGGGAGTACATAAAGCGCTATGGAATAATCCTTCACCACAACACAGATCAAGTTGAGGTGGTTGGTGGAAGAGCATACCCAAGATTTGGGGGCGGTGAGGTTATAAAGCCAATATATATTCTCCTCTCTGGTAGGGCAGTTGAATTTGTAGACAGAGAAATGTTCCCAGTTCATGAAGTGGCGATTAAAGCGGCCAAGGAGTACCTTAGGAAAACTGTTAGACACTTGGAGGTTGACAATCATGTAGTGATTGATTCAAGAATTGGCCAAGGAAGTGTTGACTTAGTTGGAGTTTTTAATAAGGTGAAGGAGAATCCGATTCCATTTTCTAATGATACTTCATTTGGTGTGGGGTATGCTCCTTTGAGTGAGACTGAGAAAATAGTACTTGAGACTGAAAGGTTGTTAAACAGCGTAAAATTCAAGAAAGAATGGCCTGCTGTTGGAGAAGATATCAAAGTTATGGGCCTTAGAAAAGGAGATGAAATTGACCTTACAATAGCAGCTGCAATAGTTGATAGTGAAGTCCAAAGCCCACAGGAATACTTAGAGGTTAAGGAGGGCATATACAGAGCTGTTAAGGAGCTTGTTGCTCAATATACCCAAAGAAAAGTCAATGTGTATGTCAACACAGCTGATGACCCTGAGAAGGACATCTATTACATAACTGTAACTGGAACAAGTGCCGAAGCAGGTGATGATGGTAGTGTCGGAAGAGGAAACAGAGTAAATGGGTTGATTTCTCCCAACAGACACATGAGCATGGAGGCTGCAGCCGGCAAAAACCCAGTCAGTCACGTAGGTAAAATCTATAATATCCTTGCTAACTTGATTGCAAAAGACATTGCGGAGCAAATTGATGGAGTTCAAGAGGTTTATGTAAGGCTTCTTAGCCAAATAGGAAAGCCCATTGATGAACCCTTGGTCGCAAGTATTCAAATAATTCCAGAAAACGGGTATAAAGTAGAACAATTTGAGAGACAAGCATATGAAATAGCTGATGAATGGCTAGCAAATATAACAAAAATCCAAAAAATGATATTGGAAGACAAAATCAATGTTTTCTGATTTAACTTGTGCTTTTTTTCATCTTTTCTTGCATGAGGATTCTTAAGATTCTGGCCTCTTCGAGCATCAATTTTTCTTTTTGTTTTTTAATAATTTCAAGCTTTTTTTGCAACAATTTGTCATCTCTCATGAACAAATCACCAAGATATATATGCACTTATCATTTAAAAATCTTCCGTTTAATGCCTAGTATTCTATCGACAATCAGCGTAAAAAACCATATCTTTAAAAACCTTAAGTTAATAAATTATGTAAGGGGGTGAAGAAATGATTATAGCCATAAGTGGAACACCTGGCGTTGGGAAAACTACTGTAGCAAAACTCTTAGCAAAAAAATTAGGTTATGATTACGTTGATTTGAGAGAATTTGCCCTGAGATATGGAGTAGGTGAGATGAAAGGAGAGGAACTCGAGGTTGAGATTGACGAACTCGCATATTATGTTGAGAGGAAGTTAAAAGGGAAAGATTTGGTGCTTGATGGTCATTTAAGTCATTTAATGCCAGTGGATCAGATCATAGTGCTTCGAGCTCATCCAAAGATAATTGGAGAGCGTTTAAAAGAGAGGGGTTATAGCAAAGAGAAGATAAGTGAGAATGTAGAGGCCGAGCTGGTAGATGTTTGCCTGCTTGAAGCCCTTGATGAAAACGAGAACATTATAGAAATAGATACTACTAATAAGACACCTGAAGAGGTAGTTGATGAAATCTTAAATCTCTTTGAAAAAGGGGTGAAAAGAAGATTAGGTGTTGTAGATTGGACTAAGGTTTATGATGAAGTTATCCCCTATCTTGATCTTGGAGGTGGTGACGAATGGGTCTAGGTCTATGGTTAAGAACAGGATTGCTTATGGCTTTCCTCACAGGTCTTTTAATGGCGATAGGATATGTCTTAGGTAGTGAAACTGGAATGTTCTTTGCCTTCATGTTCGCGTTGTTTATGAATTTTTTCAGCTACTGGTATAGTGATAGAATTGTCTTGACTTGGTATAGAGCTAGAATCATAGAGGAAGAAGAAGCTCCAGAACTGTACGAAATCGTTAGGGGGCTCGCTCAGGAAGCCGGGATACCAACTCCGAGAATAGCCATAATACCAACTGACATTCCAAATGCCTTTGCCACTGGGAGAAATCCAGAACATGCTGTTGTTGCAGTAACCCAAGGTTTGCTGAGAATTCTTAATAGAGATGAGCTCGAAGGAGTAATAGCTCATGAACTGAGCCACATAAAGAATCGTGATGTTTTAATCCAAACATTAGCTGCCGTAATGGCTGGAGCAATAATAATGGTGGGAAGATGGGCTGGTTGGATGCTCTGGCTTGGTGGATTTGGAGGAAGAGATAGAGATGAAAGCGCTGGAGGTGCATTAGGAGCAATACTTCTTATAGTATTAGCACCAATAGCTGCAATGCTGATTCAAATGGCAATAAGCAGGGCTAGGGAATATCTAGCCGATGAAACTGGGGCAAAAATAAGTGGGAAACCATGGGCTCTTGCAAGGGCACTTGAGAAGATTGAATACTATGTTTCAAGGAAACCCCTAAAAGACGGGAACCCTGCAACAGCTCACATGTTCATAGTAAACCCATTCAAGGGAGTCAGCTTTGCTGAACTCTTCTCAACTCATCCACCAACATACAAAAGAATCGAGAGACTCAGAAGGATAGCAGAGAACATGGGTATTGCATTTTGATTTCACTTTTAATTTTCTTGAAGTTGTCGAAAGGAATTTATATTTTCATGAATAACTTTTCTCTGATGGGATCATGAAACGGACAGTCGGACTAATTGCTATTGTGATTGTGCTCTCTTCTGCTTATTATCTTAGTGCGCTCAGAGAAAAACCTCAAAATTGGAGCGAGGAAGATCTCTACCTTTGGAGAGCAAAAATCGAACGTTTAGCTTTAAATCCGGATTATGGAATAGGAGCTGTATGGCTTGGAAAAGACAGCCTGGCGAGGGATAATTACATTCATATTGCGATAAGCCCATATGGTGATAAGGAAGCACTCATAAACGCTATAAAGGAAGAAGGAATACCTTCAGAGGCTGTTAAAATTGAAGTTTGGGGTGAATATGACGAAGATTTTACGAAGCCTGAGCCTACATGCCCTATTGAATACACCAACACTAGAGGTAGGGAATTGGAAAAGGATGTGACAATATACACAAGTTTTGGAACAAGCGGCATGTATTACTTGAAGCTCTTGGCTTGTGAGGAAGATGGGAGCAATCTAAAACTCACATTCAAGCTCTGGAAGTGCAATCCAGCATCGGTCATGTGTACTGATGATCTCGTCTTTCCGGCATTTGGGATTAGATTTTTGAAGGATTACCAGAACGTTAGAGTGACAATTCTGGCAGATAGCTGGAAAGGGAAAGGCATAGGCATTTATACTTTTAACCTCACATACAAACCCCTCTGGATTCTTTATGAGGATGGCGAAGAAAGAAAGGAGATGTACATTTATAGGGATGGATGGATTAGAGTTCTCTACTCTCCTCCATCAAAAGAGGCTCTTGAAGCTTTCGGGAGTCCCTATATCCAACTCTATCCTTGGGAGCTTTTCGATAAGTATGGACATAACCTAACAAAACTCAACCAAGAAATCTTGGCAATCGCTAAGAAAAATGGGTACAGAACAGAGGAGAAGAACAAGTTAATATTTGTGTATGTACCGGACTTCAGTAAAGAAGTGCTGGGAAAAGTAAAGAGTGAGTTTGGAGAATACGTTCAAGCAATAGTCCTGAAGAAAAGTGAATAGTTGTTCAATGTGTAGAGAGAAAGACTTAAATACCCTCTCCCCACTTCAGAACGGTAACCATGAAGAAGCTCGGCGATATTCTCAAGGAAGTGCTCAAAGAAAAAGGTATAGAAAAAATAGGGAGTTTGTCGAGAAGAATCCCGAATAGATCCTCCGATAAACCTCTTCAGGAGATTGCAATAGCTCTCTTAGAAAACAAGGGAGTTATTGTGCAGGTTAATGAGCCCACGACAATAGCATGGGATCTTGAAGGGAGGCAAACCGATAAAGCACTCTTTGCTTATGTCCCTTCAAATTCCTCTCATCTTCACAAATTTAAAGTTATAATAACGGGAAATGATCTCAGAGAAAAAATTTCTCAATCAAAATGGCCTTATTTTGTAATTGATCTTATGCACTGGGATAAGCATACAGAAAAGGAGAAGAAAAAAGTTGCTCTTCAAGCTTCCCAAAGTTATGGTGTGATTAGGGACTATCTATGGGGAGATCGCTTAGCTTTGACGTGGGTTAATGAAGAATTCAAAAAGCTTGCAAACTTTCCCCTCAATAAAATCACCTCATATGAAGGTTCAACTGCAGAATTCCTTAAAAAAGAAGGTATAGATGAAGTTGTTCTTCTTGATCCTTGGGCTGAAAAAGATTTAAGTAAAGAGGATTTTTCTACAGGAGCATTTATCATAGGTGGAATCGTTGACACTGGAGGAACGAAGAAAAAAACTACTCCAAAAATTGGTGAAGAATTGGAGAGAGTGGGGATTAAGGTTAAGAGGCGAAAGATATCCTTGAAGGGAGATGTAATCGGAGTTCCAGATAGAATAAATCTGATACTTGAATTGCTGCTTAAGATGGTTGTGGAGGGCAAAGATATGGATAAAGCAATTCTAGAAGTTCAATCACCGCTACATGCAAAGTGGAGGCTTAGAAAAGAGTTGCCTAAGCATAAAATCAGGTTTCTGATCGATGGAAGAAAGTTTCTGATCGTTGAAAAGGAACTTTTTGATGAATACTCTAAATGGCTCAACATAAGGTGGGAAGATTTTGTTCAGGTTTTGAGAGAGCTTGGGTTCGTAGCTCTGGAAAGAAAGAGAATTCAACATCTTAACAAAATCTCAACCCCACGAATAATAAATGGCAAGCTTTATCGTGTTATTTTGTTGAAAAGAGCCGAGATGCTTTGCTATAATTGTTAACTCTTCACTTTTTGTTCCTTGAGTCGGTTCTGATATCTTCCCTTTCATTAAAGAAAGTTTGCATATGACTAACTTTTTTGAAGAAACACCATTTCAATAACTTCCTATTTTTGCTATAGTGCTTACAAAACTCTTTTATAATTTCAACTCAAATTGCCCATTGTAGAGTTCATGATAACAACTGTACAAAAAGAGTTCTATTTTTGGATTTTAGGGAAGTTATCTTCCTTAGCAATGTATCCAAAGAAAATCAAAGATTGTCAAAGGGGGAATGAGTACCAAAACTTGGTAAAGAGAAAATGCTTGCAGAAAGAGGTAAAAAAGCAAAAGGAGGTGAGAATAATGGAGAAGAACCAGATGATTGCAGTTTGTGGTCTAAACTGCAGTGAATGTGATATTTTCCGAGCCTCAGATAATCCAGAGATAGCCCAAAGAATTGTAAATTGGTTTAGAGAAGAGAGGCACATAGATGTAAAAATCGAAGACATTCACTGTTTAGGTTGTAGAGGGGATAGAACAAAACATTGGTCACCGGACTGTTGGATACTTAGATGTTGTGTTGATGAAAAGGGATTAGAATTCTGTTATCAATGTGAGGATTTTCCGTGTGAGAAACTTAGTGAATGGGCTAAAGAAAGCAAAAAATATGAAGAAGCTTTAAACCGGCTTAAAGAGATGGGGAAGAGAGAATAAAAACATTTTAGAAGAAGAGAATAACAGCATCTTTAACTACTGCAGTCTCTACTTCTTCCCCTTCACTGAACACGGCTTTTCTGATCACTATGTCATCCTTACCAAGCTCTATTTTCTGTCCTTCTATCTCAAATTCAACTTTTCCACTCTCTTTGAGGCTCTTAGCTATGTCCTCTGCATTTTCTTTAAGATGCTTGGTGATCTTTGGAACAAGTTTTCCGTATTTTGGTCCCACGTTCTTAAAGTTGGGTTTGATTTCAATGATCTTTTCCTCGAGTTCTGGCTCCCCTTTGATGATTTCGAGTTTTTCAATATTCATTGTGCCGGCAATGTCTTTTTCTAGGATCTTGAGTGCGTCGTAATTATCTAGTGTATAAATTGCGACGTGTTTAAGCTTTGCATTTAACGCTAATCCATGTGAGTTCTTGTATCTTCTCATGGCGCCGATTACCTCACTTGCTAGTTTTCCAAGTTTTTCAGCCTCTTCGCTGATCCTATCTTCTCTATATGTAGGCCACTCTAACAAGTGTATACTCTTTGCACCAATTCTTTCTTTGAACATCTCTTGGTAAAGTTCTTCGGTTATGTGAGGTGCTAGTGGAGCAAGTAGTAAGGTTATGTTGTAAAGGAGCTCATATAGTGCAGTTTTTGCCTTAATTTTGCTCTCTTCGTTTTCTCCATAGAGTCTGTGCTTTATCATTTCAATATACTCATCTGCAACCTCGTGCCATACAAATGTCATTAATTCTCTAGTGAGAAGGTTGAAGCGGTACTTTTCGAGTTCTTCGGTGGCAAATTTTATTAACCGGTGAAGTCTCGAGAGTATCCACTTGTCAAGGGGTTCAAGTTCTATATCTTTGTACTCTTCGTAATCAAAGTCTTTGATGTGTCTCTCTGCAAAACGGAAGATGTTCCATAGCTTTTGGAGGAAGCGGTAGTTATAGTCTACGGTTTCCCACTTGAAAGGATGATCTTCTCCTGGGGGAGCTAAAGCTGTCCAGAGCCTCAATGCATCGGCACCATATTTTGGAATCACTTCTTCTGGTGAGACCACATTTCCATAACTCTTGCTCATTTTTCTTCCATCTGGGCCAGCTACCATACCATTGATGAGTATATCGTCCCAAGGCTTCTCTCCAGTTAGGATGTAAGTTCTGAAGATTGTGTAGAATGCCCATGTCCTTATGATATCAGTTCCTTGAGGTCTTAAGGATGTGGGGAAGTTGTGGTTGAACCATTTCTCATCCTTTTGCCACTTGCTTATTACCAATGGAGTTATAGAGGAGTCTATCCAGCAGTCAAGGACGTCTTTTACACCTTCTAAATTAGTACTTCCACACTTGGGACATTTATCTACAGGTGCTCCGTTGAACCTTGGATCCACAGGGAGGTCCTCTTCTCTAGCGGGGATTATCTCTCCACAGTCTTTGCATACCCAGAATGGGAGTGGAGTTCCAAATACTCTTTGTCTACTTATTACCCAATCCCAATCCATGCTTTCAGCCCAATCCTTTAGCCTTAGAAACATGTCTGGTGGATACCACTTTATCTGCTCGGATACCTTTACTATGTCCTCTGTAAACTCTTTCACTTTTATGAACCACTGTTTCTTTGGTAATAGTTCGATAGGAGCCCTACATGAACTTCTCTCAGTGTGTCTAAGGACACGGTGGTGTACTTGCTTCTTCTTATAAAGAAGTCCCATTTCCTCTAGATCTTTTACTATTGCTTCTTTTGCTTGTTCTGCTGTTAGTCCCTTATACTTGCCGGCATTTTCATTCATGGTGCCATCTTCATTTATGGCTATAATTACAGGCAGGTTGTAACGTTTTTGCCATACTACGTCCTGCTCATCACCATAAGTACAGTTATAAACTGCTCCAGTACCAAATTCGGGATCTACATCCTCATCAGCTATTATTGGTACCTCTCTCTCAAATATTGGGAGTTTTACCTTTTTCCCTACCTTGTCTTTATAGCGCTCGTCCTCAGGATGGACAAACACTGCTACACAGGCAGGCATAAGTTCTGGCCTTGTTGTGGCTATTGGAATGTAATCATCTTCACCAGAGATGGGAAGTTTAATGTAATAGAGATATCCGTCTTCCTCTACGTAACCTACCTCTGCCTTTGCTAAGCTTGTTCTACACTTCGGACACCAGTAAACAGGATGCTTGTCTTGGTAAAGGAGACCTTTTTTATAGAACTCTAGGAGAGACTTTTGTACCAAAGCCTTATACTCATTGTCCATTGTGTGATATTCTAAGTCCCAGTTTGCTGAGTAGCCTATCCTTATGAACTGGTTTCTCATGGCTTCAATGGCTTGCCAGGTCCACTCTATACATTTCTTAAGGAATTCCTCTGGCTGATCCTTGCTTATCCCAAATTCTTTCTCTACTTTAAGCTCTGTTGGAAGTCCATGATTGTCAAAACCTTGTGGAAAGAGCACATTATAACCGCGCATCCTCTTGTATCTTGCTACTATGTCAATCCAAGTATGGCTGAGCACGTGTCCCAAGTGAAGGGTCCCACTGGTAAACGGTGGTGGTGTGTCTATAGAATAAGCTGGTTTCTTTTCGTCAAGTTTATATTTGTATATTTTCTCATCAAGCCAGAATTTCTGCCATTTTGGTTCTATTTCATTTGGATCGTATGTCTTTGGGAGCATTTATATCACCTCTTTTTTGGAGATATCTAACCTATCAAAAGCGGAATTTAAAAAGGTTAATCTTCCTCTCGGTGGTGCATTTGAAAAAGAGTTCACTAACCAGAAAAACGGGAATTTCTTAAGGAGATTAATAAGTGTTTTTCTTCCGATTGACGATATGCACCACCAAAAAATAAAACAAGGTCGGAGTTTAAAAAGTTTACTTAATGCCAACGAGCCAGTATCTTCTGTCATTTGGATCAAGTCTTCTTTTTAAGTGGCCGTAGATTTTGACCTCATCAAAGTATTCCTTAGCAAGTAGCCTCATTTCCCTTGGAGTGTAGATGTTAAGTGTGTCATCAACAAAAAATGCTTTAGTTTCTCCATTTGGCTTGAGTATCTGGACAAGTCGCTTGAAGTGTAGTTTTTGGAGTCCTGGTTCGACTATTCGCCAATCTGTGATCACTAATTTCTCTCCATCTGCACTTTCGTCCCATACTATGGGCCCATCACTCCCTCCATAGAACCAGCAGGGAAAATCTGCAACAAAAACTCCCCCAGGTTTAAGGGCTTTGGTTACTGAGTTGAGCAGTTTTTTGAGGTCCTTTTCGTCAAAGTACATAATACTTGAAAAGAACATTGTCACTGCATCAAATTCTTGGTTAAAGTCTACTTCAAGGGCATCTCCCTGAATGAGCTCGATGGTTAATCCATCTCTTTTGGCTTTTTTCTTTGCAACTTCAAGCATCTCTTCATGCAGATCCATGCCTGTGACTTCGTAACCTCTCCTGGCGAGCTCCAATGTTGGGATTCCTGTGCCACAGGCTAGATCTAAAATCTTCTTCACATCTCGCTTGGCATCTGCTTTGAATATTTCTTCAACAAAGTTAATCTCATCTCTAACTCTCTCAGCTCGTCTTCGATAGATGGCATCGTAGTATTCAGCCAAAACAGTGTAAAGTTCATGCATAGAACCACCTTAACTTGTGAAAATCTTTTTCTTATAAAAAGTTTAGGCCAGGACAAGCTAAAAGTTATTAACCTTTCTGCACAATGTTAAACGGTGGTGTAAAATGTCTCATGAGGAACACAAAGCAAAAGCACCCAAGAAGTTTAAGTTTGCTGTTATAACCATAAGCGATACTGCAAGTCTCGGGAAGAGAGAAGATCTAAGCGGATATTATATAATTGAGGAATTGAAGAAGGAGGGGAATGATAACGTTTATTATGCGGTAGTCCCAGATGAGAAGCTTAAGATAATAAAAGCCGTAATTGAAGCCCTCGAAAAGGCCGATGTTGTGATAACTACTGGTGGAACAGGGATAACAAGAAGGGATATTACAATTGAAGCTTTGAGGCCTCTTTTTGATAAAGAACTCGTGGGGTTTGGTGAGATTTTCAGATTGAAGAGTTATGAAGAAGTTGGAACTGCAGCAGTATTAAGTAGAGCAACCGCTGGGATAATAAGGGACAAGGAGAGTAAAGTCGTTTTTTGCCTCCCAGGAAGTTTAAATGCTGTGAAAACTGCTCTTGAGATAATAAAACGAGAAGCGTATCATATTCTAAAGCATGCACGGGAGTAGTTGGAAGTTATAAGTTAAGACTTAAAAGTTAAAAGGTGGAAAAGATGAGAGAATTTAAGCGCTTAACTCCTTACAAAGAAGCCCTTGAAATGATGTTAAACGATATTGAGGAAGTAAAAGAGGTTGAGGAACTTCCTTTAGACAATGCTCTTGGAAGAGTTCTTGGAGAGGACATTGTATCTCCAATAGACCTGCCACCGTTCAACCGTTCTGCTGTGGATGGGTATGCCATTAGAGCGGAAGATACTTTTCAAGCAAGGGAATATGCTCCAATTGAGCTTGAGGTAATTGATGAAATTACTGCAGGGATGGAAAGTGAGAAGGAAATTACAAATGGTAAGGCAATAAGACTCATGACTGGTAATAAAATGCCCAATGGAGCAAATGCTGTTATTATGCAAGAGTATGCAAAAAGAGAGGAAAATAAGATTTACGTACTCAGGCCTGTTGCTCCAGGAGAGAATGTTGCATTTAAAGGAGAAGACGTTAAGAAAGGTGAGGTTATTCTCAAGAAAGGCCAAATACTTAGGCCCCAAGATCTCTCAATGCTTAAGGCTTTAGGATTTAAAACTGTCAAAGTTAAAAGAAAACCAAAAGTTGGAATAATTGTCACTGGGGACGAGCTAATAGAAGATCTCAGCGAGAAGGCTTTGGAAAGTGGGAAGATTCTTGATAGTAATTCAACGATGCTTAAGGGGCTTGTTAGAGATTACTTTAGTGAGCCAGTTTTTTATGGGGTAATTCCGGATGATGAAGAATTAATCAGAGCAACCTTGGAAAGGGCAAAATGTGAATGTGATCTTGTTTTGATAACCGGCGGAAGCGCTTTTGGAGAAAAGGATTATGCCCACAAATTCGTTAAACTTCTTTTCCATGGGTGCACGAATAAACCCGGAAGGCCTATAGGGTATGGAGAGAGGGTTTTTGTCATGAGTGGCTATCCCTCTGCAGTGTTTGCTCAGTTTCACCTCTATGTTAAGTATGCACTAGCCAAGCTCGCTGGAGCTAATTACAAGCCAATAAAAATCAAAGCGACCTTGATGGCCAAAGTACCCTCGTCCCTTGGAAGACACGAATTTGTGAAGGTTTATTACGAAGATGGCAAAGCTCATCCAATACGAAAGAAAGGAAGTGGAATAATAAGTGCTCTGGTAGAAAGTAATGGTTACATAGAAGTTCCAGAGGACAGTGAGGGGTATAAAGAGGGAGAAGATGTGTGGGTGACATTGTATTAGATCTTTACAAGGTATTCAGATGAAGGCATGGAAAAATATGAAGTAGTGCAGAGGAAGAACATTGAAGGCCTCAAAAAGTTTGAAAGTTGGGAAACTTAGGGTACCAAAAACTTAAAATATTGGGACCCTTAATTTTACACATGTTGGACAAAACATTCCTCAAAAGGTATATAGTTGGATTCCATGAGAGGGACTTCAGCGGAATAATTCCAAGAGAGCTCAGGGTAGAGGCCATTCCCAACAGAGCCACGGTTATTATCGGGCCGAGAAGGGCTGGAAAGACCTATTACTTGCTCTCCCTCGTTGATAAGGAGAACCCTGAGAGATATCTCTATGTAGACTTTGAGCATCCGATCTTCCACCCTATGACTCCCACCGACTTCCTGGCCGTTCTTGACGCCTATCACGAGCTCTATCCGAAGATAAAGCATCCAATAGTTATGCTAGATGAGGTTCAAGCCGTTCCTGACTGGGAGAGAATAGTACGCTATCTCCTCGATGGGGGTTATACCGTTTACATTACGGGTTCTTCCTCAAAGCTTCTCTCAAGAGAGGTCGCCACCCATCTGCGCGGTCGGTCCCTTACCTATACACTGTTACCCCTTTCATTTAGGGAGTTTCTCAGATTTAAAAGAGTGGATTATAGAGGAAGGGATTTCTACAGGAATTACACCCAGATTTCTCGGCTCCTTGAAGAGTATCTCCACTATGGAGCGTATCCGGAGGTTGCTCTCTCCTCAGAAGGTGTTAAAGATAACATACTGAAGGACTATCTTGACGTACTGATCAAGAAGGATGTCCTCGAACGTCACAGGATCAAAAACATCCACCTGCTGAACGAACTACTCTATTTTTCACTCCACAGCTATTCAAAATACGTCTCCTTTGACTCACTTTACAGGCTCTTCAAAGGTCGGTTGAAGGTCACTAAAAGGACTATTGCAAATTACTTCTCCTACCTTGAGGAAGCCTTTGCCCTCTTTCTCGTGAGGAAGTACGAACGTTCCCCCAAGGCCCGTATAGTTGCTCCAAGAAAGCTTTACCTGATTGACACAGGCCTCTCAATTTTTGGTTCAAAGGATTTGGGAAGAGACATGGAGAACGTCGTTTTTCTTGAGCTTTTGAGAAGAACATCGGGTAACCCAGCAATGAAGGTAACCTACTGGAAGAGTTCTCAGGGACATGAAGTTGATTTTGTAATCTCAGAGCATGGAAGGGTCAATGAGCTAATACAAGTGAGCGTCAAGACAATCGATGAAAAAACAAGGAGAAGGGAACTTCTGGCATTGCTCCACGCATCAGAGAAGCTTGGTTGTGAGAAACTGACCCTCATAACGTTGGACGAAGAGGGAATCGAGGATATCTCGCTCTATGGAATGAAGGGCAGAGTCAAGATGGTTCCCCTGGTGAAGTGGCTCTTGGGACTCTCGACGGGTTTTGAGGAGTAACCTTTATTTTCTTTTAGGTTAATTTTCTAAGGTGGTGTCTTTGTCGCTTCTGGCTTTGACAGGGATGCTCATCTTCGAGGGTAAGAAGACTCTATACTACCCAAACCCCGGAGAGAACGAACTCGTCATCTCCGTCTCCGAAGATCTGGAAGAGTGCAAGACGGGAACGATGAGCATCACGATAGAAGACGAACCACGGGAGAAAGATATAACCTACACCATCGTAATCCGCCCGCTGGAGGTGAAGTTCGATCGCCTCGTCACCGCCCTCACCTGCCACGACTTCCGCCTGAACGAGCTGGACCAGGCGGCACCCAGAACGGTCCTTGCGGCGGCAGTGAGGCAGGATAAGACGAAGATCTGCACCTACGCATCCAGCAACACGGACGAGATTGCGGGGAAAGAATACACCTGGAATGTTGAGCGCTCCTCCGTCCTGACCTACGTGGCGAAGAAGGGTGACAAGGAGGCGTTCAGGATCATCTTCCCGGTGAAGAACGGAAAGAGCAAGCCGGTGGTGTGGGTGAAGGACATTCCAAAGGACAACGCTTGCGACGAGGTAAAGAACAGGATCTTCACGGCGGACTACAAGCAGAAGTATCAGAACTACAACCTCCACCTCGTGATCAACGGCAATGACTGCCTGCCGAAGTACGGACACGCGGAGAAGACAGAGCTGAGCAGAGCAATGACTTACGAAAACGCGCTAATATATGGGGGACTCGGTGCTGCCACGTGTCTCACAGTGACATACGCTTGTGGTGCGCTATCATTAGATGCGAAGAGTATAGCAACAGGAGTATTTACATGTAGCATAGGACCTTTGATGGGAACTGCCCTCACATTCGCATCCGCAAGAGCGGGGCTTGAAGAATCCTGGAAAGCCCCCGCAGCATCGGGAGGCATTTTGACAGTGGCAGGAATCGGAGTGGGGGCGAGAGCATACTGGAAAACCCAAGAAATTGCAAGAATCAAAAAAATCGACGAACTAACAAGCTTGCCAAAAGTACAGAAAAGTGAAGGGGTGCTCTTCAGCGTTGCAGGAGGAACTGTAAAGAGAGGGAGGGGTACCATTGCAAGTCAAGAATCATTGGCTGAGGTACTATCGCAAAAGGAGGTGCCAAAAATCCTAGCAGAAGAAGGTGCTGGCAACCTAGACGACGCGGTGAAAGCACTCAAGAAAGCAGGCGCATCAGACGACGTGATCGAGTACTTTGAAGAACTGAAGACTCTAAGAGATTACGCGAAGAAGGCACAGATGGATGATGTGGCAAAGCAATTAGATGATTTCGTTAAAGAGATAAAAGGCGCCAAGACAGCTGAAACTATCGTAAAAGCAATAGAGGATACAGATAGCACACTCGCGAATCTCGGATTCAAGAACGTCAATGACCTCTGGAAAGCAATAACTGACAAACTAGAGGGCACCTTGGAGAAACTCAAGGATAAAAAGTTCCTCTGTGGGGCGGCGGGCGCGATCGCAGGTGCAATAACATCTTCGATAACATTCATGGCAACAACCGGAGATGTAGATTACCTCACAGTTGCAATAAATCCCGGATCTGTCGCGACCATATCCACGGAGGGCGGAATCCTATGGGCGCATGAGGGCTGTATAAAGGTAAACGGAGCTACATGTCCTGGGCACAGATGGTAGGAAGAACGATTAAAAACCACGGAAGAGTAGTATCAATGAGGGGTGTGGGATGATCGGAATGTTCATCTTCGGAGGGAAGAAAAAGGAGGAAAAAAAGAGAAGGGTAGAGGAGAAGAAACTCCGACTGCCGGAATCTGTTTTGGTCGCGATACAAAAGTTCCACGCACGTGCAAACAAAGGATATATAAAACTGGTTGCGGAGGCCGATCCTGAAAAAAATGAAAGTAGGGCCATGAGAATAATGGATGCAGAGCAACGGCATGAAGAGGGAAATATGTATATATCGGCACTAAAACAAAAAAAATACCAAAAAGTGGGTGCGTTCACAAAATTTGAAGAAAGACCCCCAAGAGGTCTACCCATCGTGCACGGATTCCTCGCACTCCTTCTCTCCTATCACAGCGGAAAAGTCCTCCCGGAAATTGGGCACGCCGTAGGCGACGCCATTGACAAGTATTACTTCGCAGGAGAACGAGATATTAGCGATATCAAAAAGAACCCTGAGGAGTTTGCAGCGCTGGTCGCGAGAGAGTTAAAGGAAAACAACATCATAACTGACGAGGAAAAGGCAAAACAGGCAATACTTAGAGGGCTTCCTACGATCATAAGAATTGCAGAGAAGCTATGGCCAGAGAACCACGATCCAGAACACCTCGAAAAAGCATCTAACGCATTGTATAAAGGCGTAGAAGATCCAATCCACATCCTTAGGCAAGTAGGCATCGACATAGAGCCAGAACTGGAAGAATTCCGGCAGCTACTCGCGGAGATTAGTGGGAAGGAGGTAAGGCCGAAATTCCCCGAAACGAAGAAAGCAGTCGAGGAGGAGCTCAGGGCAAAGGGGGTGCCAGAAGAACAGATAAAGGTGGTGGCGGCACGACTGGCAACAGCTGTTTGGCTGGAGAACCAGCTCCGCGCGCTGAAGGAATCATCCACTGCACGACTCTACGGTGGGGTGTCGCTCATAGAGATCAGAAACCTGAGGGAAAAAATAGTGGCGAAAAAGCACGTGGCGGAGAAGGCAATGGAGCACATAGAGAAGTACTGGATGAAGGGAGCAATACTGCCCCTAGAGGAAAGGCACATCGACCCGAAGATGTTGCCATTCGTCAGGGAACATGCAGCAGGTATGATGAAGGATATAAAGAACCTCGCCGAACGGGTGAAGAGAGGGGAGTTGGACCCGCAGGACGTTAGAAACATTCTGACAATAGAGAGGGATCTGCTGGACGTAACCCATGAAGCGATAGAGAGAACGATTGGGAACCCAGAAAACCTCATGAAAAACAGAGGCGCAAGGGGAGTTGAAGATAAGTTTATGATAAAGAGGGAAGCGATTGAGGCCATGCACATAAAGCTAAAACCGCACTTCGAAACGGCGAGAGTGAAGGTTCCCGTAAAAGGAGATCTAATATTCAACGAGCTTTAGTGTTCCCTAAGCTTTTTCAAACAAATCCCTAGTCTCGAAGACGAAGTAGTCTTCGCGCTCAAAAGACCTTGAGGGCCAAAGTTGTCTTTCTTACGCGCCGTTCACCGTAGATTATAATCAGTTCAGCTTCCTCACTCTCTTAATATTCAAGGATTGCGGATCAAAACCCTGGTGGAAAAAGTAAAAAGAGTTTGCAATCTAAATGCAAATTTACTCTTTCATTACCATCCATACCAAAATCGGGAACACTAATGTAGCATCGCTCCAAATTTCAACATAATCTGCTTTTGCTTTTATTTTGCCCCAGCTTACCCCTTCGCTTGGTGGAGCTCCGCTAAGTGAACCATCCCAAGGTATTGCTGTGGTAATGTAGATGGCATAATCTGTCCCGCCCCTAAAAAGATTGGCATTAATTATCGCATGTTTTGGAAGGGAACCTCCTAAAATAATCGAGGCTGTTTCTTTTGCTGTTATCGCCAGATTGTTCAGCTTAACTATATCATTGGCAATATCTATAATGAGCTCCTTGTCTCCTCTCTCTTCTTTGAAGAAGTAGAGCATATCCCCGAATGATCCATCAGTGAGAGCTGGACAGAAGATCGGAATGTTGTTTTTATATGCCCAATAAATAACACTCTTCTCTTTCTCTTTCCCAAGCTTTTCGTCCATATATCTTCCAAGTTCGTAGATAACTTCACTTGCTGTCAGAATCCCTCTTTCTCTTTCAATTTCAAGGATCCTCTCAAAAAAGGGGATCATGTATTTCTCAAACTCTATATATCGATCGTTGGGCACAAAAATGTTCCCGATTCTGTTTATACCTTTTTCTCTCATTTCAGCATCATTTACATGCCAATCCCCTAGGAGGAAAGGTTTTAGTGCTTTGATGAAATCCTCTTCAACGCCTCCAGCAGTGGTTACAATAACATCGACCTTTCTATGTTTAACAAGATATGCAATAAGTTCTCTAAGGCCGGATGAGATTATATTAGAAGTATACCCCAAGAACACTCTAACTTCATCACCATTTGCTCTCTTCTTCTCAATCTTTTTCCATATCTCAATAGCCTTTCCTAAGTGAGTGGCCTGAAATCCTAAGTTAGTATACTTTTCAATAACTTCTTCCAAGCTTTTAGAATCTTCAAGCCATGGGCCTACAATTGGAATTTCTTCTATGCCTTCTGTCGACGATTCTTTAAGAACTGACTTTTTAGGATCCAAAGTGCTCACCTCTGATGAACATTGGGTGGGAGTCTTAAAGGTTTTGTGATTATTCAAGTGACTTAATGGCTTTTAAAAACCTCTCAATGACATCTTCTGGAGCGCTTTTCTTAGGACTTCTCTTCATTAGGGGTTTCTCACCGTTTTTATATCTTTCAAACCACTCGAAAACCTGATCTAAAGCCTCTCTAAAATTGCTCACTGGTTCAAATGGTTCATCGAGGTAGTATACTTCCTCATTTTTCAAGTCATACACTAAGACTGCTGGATAAATTTGATCATCTTTACATGGGCATTCAGAATCTATGCTAACCTCGATTACAAAGTCCTCCACTTCCAGGAGGCCTTCCTCTTTAAGTGTTTCTTTCCACCCCATACATTTATGGATTTGAAACCCAAGTTTTAAACCTAACCGCCAAACATTTAAGCTTCTTTGTGTATTCTGTAAGCGGTGAGGAAAATGAGGATAGTTGCAGTAACTGACATTCATGGGAGGGGAAACAAGGCCCGAGAATTTTTAGAGAATATTAAGGAAGAAACTTTTGATCTTCTTTTGATAGCTGGTGATCTAACCCATTTTAGAGGAAGAGAGGCAGCCTATAACATTATAAAAGAATTCATCAACCTGGGAGAACCCTTTTATGCTGTCATGGGTAACTGCGACGGTAGAGATGTTCTTGAAATGCTGGAAGAGTTGAATATAAGTCTTCACGACAGAAGAGTGGAATTTAAAAACGTTGGCATTATTGGAATAGGAGGTTCAAACATCACACCATTCTCAACTATATGGGAGTTCAGTGAAGAAGAGATCTGGGAGATTTTGATTAACAACTATCAGGATGGCGATATAATACTCTCTCACGTCCCACCAAAGAACACAAAAGTCGACAAAACATTTGTTGGGACTCATGCAGGGAGCAAGGCCTTACGGCGATTCATAGAAGAAAAGCAACCTCCACTTGTAATATGTGGCCATATACATGAGGCGATTGGGATAGATGAGATCGGGAGGACCCTTATTGTAAACCCTGGACCCCTATCAAGAGGACATTATGCTATAATAGACTTTGATGAGAATGAGAAAAAAGTGAAGGATATAACTCTTGAGAGGTTTTAATGGATGGAAAACTTTTTAAGTTGGCTTTAAAGATAAAAATCGGGATGGGCCGGTAGCTCAGTTTGGGAGAGCGCTGGCTTCGCAAGCCAGAGGCCGCGGGTTCAAATCCCGCCCGGTCCACCATATTCTTTTGGTAATGTTTCTCAGCTCTTGGGAGAACAGTTTAAAGGATGAATGTACAAACTCTTCTTGGCGTATGTTATAACCATCTTCAGCAGTTGTTTACTACCATCTTATGGAGGAATTAAGAATGATGAGAAAAATATTAAAAAGTGAAGAAGCCGTTGAGAAAATTCCGGATAATTCAGTAGTTGCGATTTCAGGTTTTAACCTTTTAGTGGCTCCAGAATACCTTATTTTAAAACTTTATGAGAGGTATAAACAAACAGGCCATCCAAAAGGTCTCTTTCTTGAAGTGAATCCAATACCAACAGCTCCAGGGAGAGTTCTTGATAAGATTGCAACGGAGCTATACAACGATCCTGACCAAGAGTTTTTGTCTGGAATTTTGGTTACTTATCCTGGCTGGTCTCCCACATTGCAAAAGATGATTCAAGAAAATAGAATCGAAGGGTACACCTGGTCAATTGGCACAGCTTCTTGGTTCTTCAGGGAAGTTGCAAGAGGTTTACCTGGTGTATTAACTAGGGTTGGACTTGGTACATTTCTTGATCCAAGAGAAGATGGGGGATATTTGAATGAATTGGCTAAAGAGAGAAAGAGGTGTAAGATTGAGGTCATTAACATTCAGGGGAAAGAATATCTGCTATATCAGGCCCCCAAGCCAACTGTAGCTCTTATCAGAGGCACAACAGCTGATGAACTTGGAAATATCACAACAGAAAAAGAGGGGAGTTTCACGGAGATACTTAATTTAGCTCAAGCTTCAAAAGCTGAACCAAATAAAGGTATTGTAATCGCTCAAGTAGAAAGAATTGCCCGATATCCATCGTTACATCCTCAGGACATTAAAGTGCCTGGTCCTCTTGTAGATTATGTTGTTGTGGCTCCTCCTGAGTTCCACATGCAAAGTGCGAATATTCATTACGATCCTAGAGTGTCAGGAGAGGTCATTCCTCCAATTACCTCGAACTCGACTTTAAAACCTATGTTAAATACCCAGAAGGTTATTGCACGACGGGTTCTACTAGAAATGATAAACCTTGTGAAAAAGCTTGGAAGACCAATTTTGGTCAACTTGGGTATAGGAATACCCACTGGAGTTGCTGAAATTGCAATGGAAGAAGGACTTCAAGAGTATGTATTAACAACAGTTGAATCTGGGCCATTTGGAGGGATTGCACTAAAAGGACCAGACTTTGGAGCTTCTATTGGCCCTTTTGCCATAATTTCTCAGCCTGATCAATTTGCCAACTACGAAGGGGGAGTAATTGATGCAGCGAGTCTAGGGTTTATGGAAGTAGATGAAAAGGGGAACGTAAATCCCTCTCTGCTCCCCGGTAGGTTGCCAGGTCCAGGAGGATTCCCTGTGATTTCATATGGTTCACCAAGAATGTTTTTTGCCGGTCACTTTACAGCAGGTAAAAAGAAGTTAGAGATAAGAAATGGAAAGCTCAACATAGTGAAGGATGGAGAGATTGAGAAGTTTGTTAAAAATGTGTACAAAATAGTGTATAATGCAGCACTTGGATTGGAGAAAGGGCAAGAGGTCATTTACATTACAGAAAGAGCAGTTTTTAGACTTACAGAGAAAGGACTTGTTCTTGAGGAGTATGCCCCAGGAATTGATGTAGACAAAGACATCCTAGACAAGATGCAGTTCCGACCTAAAATTAGTAGAAAACTAGACGAAATGGATGAAAGATTATTTAAGAGGGGCTCTATGGCATTAAAAGAGGAGATAGAAGCGATTTAAGCTAATATTTGAAGTGATAAGTCTAGTTTTATCTTGGGGAAGCTCAGCTCTTTTATCAATTTTTCAAAGATTGGGGCAAAACTTTTTTAGGTGCTTTCCCTTCATGCACTAAGGTGGTGGTAATGGTGAATAAGTATGAGGCTCTTCAAGACTTGATGAGAAGGAGAGGTTTTGCGTGGGGTAGTTTTGAAATCTACGGTGGAGCGAGAGGTTTTTACGATTACGGTCCTCTTGGAGCTACAATAAAGAGGAAAATTGAGAAGAAGATTAGAGAAGCTTTCATAAGGGAAGGGTTCTTTGAAATTGAGACTCCTGATATTACTCCAGAGGAGGTTTTTATAGCTTCAGGACACGTGGAAAAATTTGTTGATCCATTAACTGAATGTAAGAAATGTGGCTCAAGATTCAGAGCGGATCACATTGTGGAAGATGTTCTTGAGATAGACACAGAGGGCCTAAGTGCAGAGCATTTAACTCAGTTGATAAGAGAGCATGATATAAAGTGTCCCGAATGTGGGGGAGAACTTTCTGATGTTTGGTACTTTAATCTGATGTTCGAGACTTATATTGGTCCTTACAAAGATAAAAAAGGATACCTCAGGCCTGAAACTGCTCAAGGCATATTTGTAAACTTTAAGCGTTTAAACAACTTTGCAAGAAACCAGCTTCCATTTGGAGTGTTTCAAATTGGCAAAGCTTATAGAAATGAAATCTCTCCAAGGCAAGGAATGCTCAGACTTAGAGAGTTCACTCAGGCAGAGGTGGAGATCTTCTTCAATCCAAACGAAACTGAGCATCCACATTTTGATGAAGTGAAAAATGAAGTTCTTCGTCTTTATCCAATCGAACATCAGCTCAAAGACTTAGGAATGATTGAACTCTCCTTAGAAGAGGCTGTTAAGAAAGGTTATCTTCTGAATACTTTCTTCGCTTACTACATGGCGATGGTTAAGAGGATTCTCCTTGATATCGGTATTCCTGAGGACAAGATAAGATTTAGGCAACAATTACCCGAGGAGAGAGCTCACTACTCCACTGACACATGGGACGTAGAAATCCACAGTGAAAGGTTTGGTTGGATAGAGTGTGTGGGTATAGCATACAGAGGAGATTATGACTTGAGCAAGCATATAAAGGAAAGCGGTGCAGATTTAACCGTAATGATCCACTATAAAGAGCCTAAGAGCATTAGAAAGCTCAAGGTTTCTCTTAACATGAAGCGCGTAGGACCTAAACTAAAAAGCGATGCAAAGAGGATTAATCAAAAACTGCAAGAGATGAGTCAAGAAGAGCTTAAAAAGATAGTTGAGGGGCTGGAGCAGATAGGGAAGGTTATCATTGACGGGTATGAGCTTGAGAAAGATGATTTTATTATCAAAGAAGTTGAGGAAAAGATAACTGGTGAAAAAATAGTGCCCCATGTCCTAGAGCCGAGCTTTGGTATAGACAGACCATTCTATCTCCTTCTCGAGAATTCATTGGTTGTGGATGAAGATGGTAGGGTTTATCTGAAAATTAAAAAGGATATGGCCCCAATAGAAGTTGCAGTTCTTCCATTGGTGGCAAAGGAACCTCTCACAACAATTGCCTATGACATCTTCAGAACCCTACAGAAGGAAGGATTTATCGTGGTTTACGATGAGAAGGATACAGTAGGAAGGAGATATGCAAGGTATGATGAGATAGGAACTCCCTATTGTGTGACAATAGACAATCAAACCCCTGAAGATAATACTGTAACAATCAGGGACAGAGATACGAGAGAGCAGATTAGGGTTAAGATTGAAGAGCTTCCAGAGAAGTTAAGGGAGCTTATTTTTGGATGATTTCCTTTTTTCTTCATTGTCTTGTACCGAAGGATTAATATATCTCAAAATGCAGTGAATTATCAATGGTCAGAAAAATTCACCTCATTTACAAGCGTGTTCCAAATCGAATTCTTGAGAGAGAAGATGAGCTCATAGCAGATCTAGGTGATATAATTGTGGCAAAGTCAAAATTTGAGGGGATGCTTACTCCACTTTTCGTTAACGGAGTCAAAGTTATTGATAATGGTTACACAATGATCTATTTTGCCTTTATTGGAGAGAAGTATGATATACTAAAAGTTTATGACAGAGAAGGCAACTTTAAGGGCCTTTACATTGATGTTCTAGCATATACTAAAAGAGAGGGTGATAATTTGGAGATGCTGGATCTGTTTTTGGATATTTTTATTTTCCCAAATGGAGAAGCATTCCTTCTTGATGAAGAAGAACTGGAGATGGCCCTTAACTATGGATTGATTGATAAAGAAACATTTGACTTTGCCTATTCAAAAGCAGAAGAAATCATCAAAAAGTTTAGAGAGGGTGCATTCCCTCCAGATGTGGTTTGGAAGTATTCACTTTCCTCTCCATAGAATGATTAAAATGGCCAAAACTGCCAAGATTGGAAATAAGTATTTGGATTCTCCGTTTTCTTGAGGGGATGAAGGTGTTGTTGGGGAGTTTGTTAAGTTATTTGGAGAGCTTGTATTCATTTCGGATTCTTCTGCAAGTTTTATAATTTCATAGTTCTCTGAAGGAAGGATTAATGGGTATTCATCCACTTTGAAAGGCCACTCTATAACACCGTCTCCATTTTCATCAGATCCATTATACGCGACCCAGTAATTGCCCAAAAATCCTTCAAAAGTCTCGTTTCCAAACTTGTAGATCACTTTTGGAGAATGAAAAGTATTCTCTCCTGCATGGTACAGATAAAAGAAGCCTATACCTTCACTTGGTTGAGATGGTTTTTCTTCGCCATAAAAATTATTCAGATAAATAGTGTTATTGTGCCCAAAGATGTACATTCCATACACTTCTGCCGCATACTCCATACCACCACTTATGGGGAGGTAAATCGTGTTTCTAGTTAATTCATTATTATTAGAACGGTCTAAGTAAATTGCTGCTCCTTTGCAGTAGCCCCCAAATGCTGCAGAGGGGTAGCACTTAATTGAGCTTACAAATCTATTGCCGTAAACCATAGAGTTCTTGACCATTACCAGATATACCCCGTAGATATTGGAGAAAAGGTATGAGTGTGGAACAAAGGAGTTATTTATGATATATAAATTCTTTGAATAATCGGCAAAAATCGCTCCTCCCTTACAGTCAGCGTCCCCTGCAAATTCACTTTTCCAATAACAATATAGATTTCCTTTGAAAATGCTATTGATAATAGTAATGTTCTCGGAGTTGACGATCCTTATTCCATAACTGCATTTAATCACTCGTACATTCTCAATTCTAACGTTTTTTGCATTCTCGAGAATTATGCCTGGGCGCTTATTATCTCCGATTATAGTCAAGTTTCGTATGAGAAGATATGCGGTAGTGTTCTTAACTAAAATGCCAGTGATATTGCTTGCATTTATGATCAAATTTTCGAGAACATATGGATCTTCAGGAATACCGGAACCAGGAAGTTCTTTTAGACTCTCGTCACCAATAAATGCCAGTTGCGTTGCATTTGCAAAGGGCACAAAAAGAAGTATAGCAAAAACCACCAGGACCCTCATTAGGCTCCCTCACGTTTAAATAGGCACCATACCTAAAATACCTTATGGTGGTTGGATGATAAAAGAGAGCAAAGAAGGAGTAATACTCCAAATCTATGTGCAACCAAAGGCAAAAAGAACTGAGATAGATGGGGTAGATGAGTGGCGCAAGAGATTAAAAGTTAAAGTAAAAGCTCCTCCTGTTGAAGGAAAAGCGAACAAAGAAATTGTAAAGTTTTTCTCCAAGCTCCTTGGAGCTGAGGTAAGCCTCATCAAAGGAGAAACCTCACGAGAAAAAGATCTTCTGATAAGAGGGGTGAGTATAGAGGAAGTTAAAAAGAAACTCGAAATTTATCGATAACGTAGAAACGCTATGTAGTAAAACGCAACCCCAATTAAAATTACACCTCCAACAAAGAGATACAGCGCTTTTTCAGGTTTTTCTCTTATCATGACCATATAACACCCCTCGGAATATGAGTATTTTATGTTCGCTTTTTTAACAAATATTTGTTCCTCTTTTACAGTGAATACCTCCTCGCCTTTATGATAAACTTTTAGAAACCCTTCTTGAATGCTTATTTCATAACTTCCAAGGTTTCCAAAGTTTCCTTCGCAGAAAGTCTTAGATAGGGTTTCACTCGGGTAAATAAAGAAGCTAAGTATCAAAAGCAATCCAACGACAATGAGATACTCCTCAATTTCCATGATGAAAGATTAGGTAAGAAGGTTAAAAAGGTTTTAGAATTCAAGCTGTCCTTCAAGGATTACCCTAGCTTCCCCTCCGACCCAGGGGTGATTTCCTTCAAACTCTACATATGCTTTTCCCTCTCTCTTTAGGGCATGCCCCTGCTCAAAGATGTAGCTATCTTTCGTTAGCTTGTCCGTGAGTCTAAGGTAACCTGCGAGAATTCCACTAGCCGTTCCTGTTACGGGATCTTCAGGAACACCAACCGCAGGAGCAAAAAACCTTCCAGCTGCATCGAATTTCGAGTCGAGTGTGTAAACGTAAACTCCAATTATTCCGTTTTCTTTGGAAAACTCTGCTAATGCCTCCATGTTTGGTTTGATGTTCATAAGCTCCTTAAACGTCCGAATGCCAACAACACCTTCTGGTGTTCCTGTTGTCATAGCCAAGGCAGGCCCTACAAGTTCTTTAACACCGAGAATACTCTTTAGCTCTTCTATATTAAGTTCGCCAATAATTTTTGGTGGTAGCTGCTTGAGCCATACCTTTCTATCTTTAATAAGGACGTCAAGCTCTCCGACTTTAGAAATCATTTTGTTTATACCTTCTTTAGCCATGCCTAAACGCCAGAGCAGATAAAACGTTGCAATAGTTGCATGTCCACAAAGAGGAATTTCGTCTCCAGGTGTGAAGAATCGCACTCGGAATCCCTTTTTCTCAGGCCAGACAAAAGCAGTCTCTGAAAGATTAAGCTCACCGGCAATGGCCAACATAGTTTCTGCATCCAGTTCAGGACAATCAAGAACAACTGCGGCAGGATTTCCTTTAAATGCTTGATTGGTAAAAGCATCTACTTTAAATGCCCTACACTTCACAACATCCACCAAAAAAGATCAAAAAGGAAATATAAAAGGGTTTCTACTTCAAAATACCAAGACTTTTGTTAGTCTTTTTGATACTCTCCCACTTATCGGCCATCTCAAACATTGCTCTTATTGCATCGATATTTTCTGGAACCACGTCACTCTCTTGATGAACCGCCTGAATGTAGAATAGCCTGTTACCCTTGATGTTGATGCTTTCCTTCCATACTGCAATCTCATAGAGGTTGTTCCATTCTCTGTGAAGATCCCTTGCAAATTCTATCAACTGAGCCGTGCTGTCAAAGCCTTTTTTCTTCTCAAAAAGCAGAACTCTTGTGGTGTTTTCAAAAATATCAATTACATCTTCTTTTGTAAGGGGCTTTTTGAGTTCTACCATCACACTGTGTACATGCATTATTGTTGTTGGGACAACAAATGCTGTGGTTTCAATGTTTATTGGAATCACTGTTTGCACGTCTGGGCCATGATGTGAAGGCACTTCAACACTTGGCTTTATCGCATTAATAGGCCCCCTCTTAATATCATTTGGATCTGCAGCTCTCCTAATCATCACTGCATAAACATACTCAATGTATTCTTTTATTGCATTCAGGGTTCTTGTTAGTCCGGTGGTATTGCATGAGACAACTCTAACGTAATTCTTCCCAAGGGCATTTTCGTAATTTGCTTGTGCCACAAAAGAGGCCTCTACAATGTTCGCCTTCTCTCCACCTTGGAATATGGCCTTAACACCAGCGTTTTCATAAAGGGTTTTGTTCTTTTCGCCCATTCCTCCTGGAGTTGCGTCAATTATTATATCTACGTCGTTTAGAAGGTCTTCGATAGTTCCAGCTACTTCAAAATTAGCTTTCTCAAATCTTGGTAAGAAATCGTTTGATGCTGCATAGACGGGAATACCAAGCTCTTTGGCCCTATATGCCTCAAAATCTGGTTTTGTCTTCGTTACTCCAATGAGCTCCATATCATCCTGTTTTGTGACTGCATAGGCAACTCTCTTCCCTATAGTGCCATACCCGTTAATCCCAACTTTAACTTTCATTTTCTTCACCGAGATATTTTATCAAAATGAAATACTTAAAGGTTATTTTCACTGGGGGTGAGAACATCTACAGTACTCTAAACAGCGTAATTGGGAAAGAAAAAGCCAAAAATCCCAAGTAAATATTTGAGAAAAGCTTAAATCTTTCGAAACATATCTTATATTCTGGTGATATTATATGAAACTATCTGAGTGGGAAAAAAGAGTCTTGGGAATTAGTGTGGGAATTTTGTTGGCATCTTCCATGAGGATCTTTGTCTCAGGAGCTTATGCAAGTCTGGAGAAAACATTCTTCTACGGAGTTATGTTTCCTTCAGGCCTTGGAATAATACTGTTTTTACTTTCCTCATTCATTGTTGGAAAAATACGAAGGAAAACAGGAGCAATTATAGTCGGCATTTATGCACTGGCTTCTCTTATAACTGATGCGACAGAATACACACATCTAATTGCAGCTTTTGTTCTCCCTGTAGCACTGGCTGTATTAAAAGAAGCAGAAATTAAGTATGTGCTCATTGGTCTTGTAGGAGATTTAGCACTTAGAATCTTAGCAGTGGGGGGAGAGCCTATTGATTTTATTCATACCCGGGTTTTGCTTGTGATATTTATTCTGGCTTTGGCATGTGTACTCTGGAAAGAACAAGGACAATTAAAAAGCCCTGGATTTGAACTTTATGGATTCGCCGTGTTGATTAATCTTGGTCTTATATATCCAAATGCAATAATGCGTTATTCTGGGATTGAAACCTATTACTTAACTCAATTTGTAGCTTATTCTTTTGTAGTGGCTCTTGCCATACTTGTTTCTCCATATCTAACAGGAAAAAAATTTACACCATTTTTGTTGATAGGTGGTGCTCTTACACTCTTTGTACAACCTTTTGGCATTATTGGGATGCCAATAGCACTTGCCTCTGCACTGGCTCTGCTAGAAGGGGCAAAGAAAAGTCGTTTTGGAGTTTTGGGGGCTTTATATTTTGTAGTGGTCTCTGTGCTTGCTATAGGAGCATATGTTGGCAGAGATATTGGAATTCCATTTATGGAAGATCATCTTGAAGCCTTAATAACATTCAGCGCAATTGTTTATGCTTTTTCTTCAAAATCAATGTCTATCAAAAGACCAAATATAAAAGAAGTAGCAGTCCCCATAGTGGGACTTGTGGTTGTCTCTCTCCTTGTACTTGCTACATTTCATCCATCGCCGATAACTGCAGAGAAAAAAACCGAGATCATAGTATGGAGTTACAATCTCCATCAAGGATTCGCCCCATATAAAGGGTCTTTTAACGGAAATGAACTGGTAAAACTTCTAAAAACCTATAATTCTGATATAATAGCGGCTCAAGAAGTTGTTGGAGGGATGATAGGAGATGGATATCAAGATGTTCCACTCCTTTTATCGGCGTATTTCGGCTATTACTACGAGTATACACCTGCTGTCGAGGGAACATATGGCGTGGCAACATTTTCCAGATGGCCACTGGAGATTATAGAAGAAAGAAACCTTAAGAGTATTGGTCAAGCTAGACCAGCGCAAAAAGTTAGAATAAAGAGTGTTAATTTAACTTTGGTAAATGTTCATATGGGCCTCTCTCCGGAGGAACGGGCCTTACAAGCAGAAGAACTTTTGGAAGTTGCACTGAAAGAGCCGATGGCTGACATGATTTTAGGTGATACAAATGCAGAACCTGAAGAAGAAGCAATAAAAATACTTCTCAGGGAGTATTATGATTCCTTTGCTGAAAGGCCGCCCTACACTTTCAATTGGGGCAATGTGGATATAGAAAACATTGATTATATCCTCATAAGGAGAGGAAGTACTCTGAAGGTTAAAGACTATGGATGGTTCCTAGATGTTGAAGTCTCAGACCACCGTCCAATTTATGTCTTAATTTCAAAATGAGAAAAAGAAACATCAGTCCATATCTGGGATTAATTCATAGACATCCTCAGTTTTTCCTTTTATGTCCCCTCTTTTGACAAATTGTACCGTTACTGCAGCTAATATAAAGAACACAGCGGCAAATGGAAGTAAAGTGTTGTATCCGATAACATCTAGGAACGCACCAGCTAGAGGGGGAGCCACAAGATTTGCAGCCTGGCTGAAGAAATAATAAAGTCCAGTGTATCCTCCAAGTTTCTCTTCTGTTGTCATGTCTACGACCATTGGTAATGAATTGACATTTATTAAGGCCCAGCCAACGCCTCCAAAGAAGAAGAGGAGCATAAATCGAAGGACTATTGGATCGGTAAGAGCACTACTAGATGGTTTTGAGGTTTCTCCAAGATAGTACGCTGTTAACATAACAAGTGTTACAAGTATAAGACCACCTGTGATGGTCTTCTTCCGTCCAATACGTCCACCGACAAATCCTGCTGGAATTGCAAAGATCATAAAACTTAGAGAGACAACACCCATTAGGAATGCTCCAGTACTTTCCGCAATACCGAGGTGGTATTTGGCATAGCTTGTGAAAAATGTCTCCACTGAATTAAATGCAATAAACCAGAGGAATATTGAAGTAAGTATGAAAAGCAGGCTCCTTTCTTGACTAATAAAAACATCCTTTAGGTTTTCTTTTAATTCTCTAAAGCTCTTTTTTGAGGTTTCTTTAATTAATTTCCTAATAACAATCTTCTCGCCGGGTACTCGGAATTCTTCTGGTTCTGGTACAAAGAGAATCACAAGGAGATTTGCAAGAAGCATTATGGCTGCTCCTACTATGAAGGGATATGCATAGTTCATATCATAAAGTACCTTTCCTCCAAAATATGCCAGTAATGCTCCAACTCCACCCATAAAATTAATTATGCCATTCGCTTGGCTTCTTTTTTCGCTTGGAGTTATATCGGGCATAAATGCTACAACAGGAGATCGGAAAAGAGCCATAAAGAAATTCATAAGAACTATAACTCCCATAAAAAGGGCAATATTCTCATATCTTCTTGCGAGTGGGATCAATGCGAACATTAAAGCTGCTGAAGGAGCTCCAATGAGAATATACGGCTTTCGTCGCCCAATTTTAGTTCTTGTCTTGTCACTTAATGCTCCTAGGAACGGAAGTAATAAAACCGCAAATAGATTATCGATGGTCATAATAAAGCCTGTAATAGTTTTGCTCATCTGAAATGTGTCTTGCAAGAAAATCGGGATATACGCATTATACAAGGACCATATAATACTTATTCCAAAAAATCCAAAGCCCAGCAGGAAAATACGTCTATAACTAAACCATTTCATGCACTCACCTCCTTAGTGCATTAATGCATTAAATACGTACGGTGATGAAGGTTATTATCCTTTCGCCTATTAAGGTATAAGATTTAAGTTATAACTTATAATTCTCAAGATTTATAACTTCTAACCGCCTTAGGTTTACTATGCCCGTAATAAGTATTGCAAATCAGAAGGGTGGAGTGGGAAAAAGTACCACTGCAATAAACTTATCAGCAGCGTTAGCACTGAAAGGGAAAAAAGTTCTCCTCGTGGACATGGACCCACAAGGGGCTACTACTATCGGCTTGGGACTTAGAGAAGCTACACCAACAATCTATAATGTAATAATAGACGAAGCAGAAATGGAAGAAGCCATTATAGAGACATCTATAGAAGGTCTTCATTTAATTCCAAGCAACATAGCATTAAGTGGTGCTGAAATCGAGCTTAGTAGTCAAATAGGGAGAGAATATATCCTCAGAAATAAACTTGCGCAAATCAGGGATCGTTATGACTATGTAATTATTGATACACCTCCTTCATTAGGGGTACTTACGATGAATTCTTTAGTCGCAAGCGATGAGGTTATAATCCCCATACAAGCCGAATATTATGCTCTTGAAGGAATTGCACTGTTGTTAAAGGCAATAAGGTTAGTTAGAGATAGGCTAGGGATCCCTCTTGAAATCAGAGGCTTTCTAATAACAATGTTTGACAGAAGAACTAACCTCTCTAAGGAAGTTAGAGAGGAAGTAAAAAGAACTTTTGGAGAAAAGGTCTTCAAGACTATGATTCCCAGAAATGTCAGGCTTGCAGAAGCTCCATCATATGGAAAACCTATATTCCTCTATGCTCCTGATAGCAGAGGTGCTAAGGCATATATAAAACTAGCCGAGGAGGTTGATGGTAGATGAAGAAAAAGGCTCTCGGACGGGGATTAGAAGCACTTATTTCCGAACCTCTTCCAATTGAGGAAAAACCTAAAGAGAAAACAAAAACAGAGATTCAAGAAGGTGTATTAATGTTAAGCGTTCAAGAGGCCCTAAAAAATCCAAGAATAACATTATGGTCACCAGAAGCTACTGCAGTTCTTCGATATCTCAGAAAGACCGTCCCAGAATTCAGCATATCCAATGAAGCAAGTAAACTGCTTGAAAAAGCCATAAAAGAGAAATATCCAGAAATATGGGAGTCCGTTGAGAAGCATATGAAAAGGTAAAAGCTATTTTACCTTTTAACTTTTAAATTATAAGCACATAGAAATTTTGGTCTCTATAAAAAAGGTTTTAATGGTGAGAGAGTTACTTTCAATTTGGCGATAAATATGTCCAGATGGGACGTGAAAAGGGTATTGGTTCTTGGCCATAGGGGTTCAATCGGAAAATATCCAGAAAATAGCCTCTTGGCTTTTGTTGAAGCTGTTAAAGCAGGGGCAGATGGAGTAGAACTTGATGTGTGGTTAACTAAGGACAGAAAAGTCATAGTAATGCATGATGAAACTATAAACAGAACGAGTAACATGAGCGGGAAACAAAAAGAGATGACCCTAGAAGAGTTACAAAAAGCAGATTTGGGAATGAAACAGAGGATACCAACTCTAGAAGATGTTCTTGAAACCCTTCCTAAAACCGCTCTTGTGAATATTGAGGTCAAGGATATTGAAGCTGTAAGCGAAGTTTTAAGAATTATTAATGAGTTCAATGCTGAGGAAAGAGCAATGATCTCCTCTTTCAATGTAAATGCACTGAAATTGACCAGAGAGATGAATGAGAGGATAACTCTTGGCCTACTGGTGGGAGACGAAAAGATTATGCCTTTAATCCCAAGACTCAAAGAGGAACTTAATTTGTATTCTGTAAACGTGCCGATAGATGGAATATCTGTACTAGGTTTTGAAAGATTTAAGACAGCTTTAATGTGGCTCAGAGGTTTGGGAGTTAAGATTGCACTATGGCCTGTGGAAGAGGAGATATATTACAGAAAAGACAATCTCAAGAGACTTAAAGGCCTCTTTGATATTGTAATAACTGATGATCCAGAGAGAATGTTGAACTACTTAAAAGAGATTGAAAGTTAAAAAGCGTGAAGCTTAAATATTTTTAACCTCTATTTTCTTTCTTGGTGGTATTATGGAAAAGTTCATCTTGGCTCTTGACGAGGGTACAACCTCTGCTAGGGCAATGATTTTTGACAAGGATAGTAATGTTCTTGGGAGCGGCCAATATGAGTTCCCCCAGTATTTTCCAAAGCCCGGATGGGTCGAACATAATCCGGAAGAAATATGGAATGCCCAAGTTGCTGCTATAAAAACTGCACTGAAAAATGCCAAGATAGGGCCTGAAAAAATAGCTGCCATAGGAATTACAAATCAGAGAGAGACTACAATAGTTTGGGATAAAAATGGAAAACCCCTGTATAATGCTATTGTTTGGCAGTGTAGAAGGACCTCCGAGATGATTGAAGAAATAAAGCATGAATATGGTGACATAATAAAAGAAAAAACAGGGCTTGTTCCAGATGCTTATTTCTCAGCAAGCAAACTTAAATGGCTTCTCGATAGTGTACCTGGTCTTAGAGAAAAGGCTGAGAAAGGAGAAATCAAATTCGGAACAGTAGATAGTTTTCTGATTTACAAGTTAACTGGTGAACATGTGACAGATTATTCCAACGCTTCTCGTACAATGCTTTTTAACATAAAAAAGCTTGAATGGGACGATGAACTCTTAGAGCTATTTGATATCCCGCATTCTCTTTTACCTGAAGTTAAAGAGTCAAGTGAAATCTATGGGTATACAAAGAAGGAGATATTTGGTCATGAGATTCCTGTAAGTGGAGATGCTGGTGACCAACAGGCAGCATTGTTTGGTCAGGCTTGCTTTGAGGAAGGAATGGTAAAAGCCACTTATGGAACAGGGAACTTTATTTTAGCCAACACTGGAAAGATGATTCTTTATTCCGATAATTTGCTTACTACAATAGCATGGGGCCTAGATGGAGAGGTTAACTATGCCCTTGAGGGAAGTATCTTCATTACTGGTGCAGCAATACAGTGGTTAAGAGATGGGCTAAAGATAATCAGAAACGCCGCAGAAACAGAAAAACTTGCAATAAAACTGTCATCAAATGAAGGCGTCTATTTTGTTCCTGCGTTTGTTGGATTGGGGGCCCCTTATTGGGATCAGTATGCAAGAGGTCTAATAATTGGAATTACCCGTGGTACTACAAGAGAGCACATCGCCAGGGCAACTCTTGAAGCGATAGCATACCTCACAAGAGATGTACTAGAGGAGATGGAAAAGTTAATCCAAGTAAAAGAGCTTCGTGTTGATGGTGGTGCAACAAAAAATGACTTTTTAATGCAGTTCCAGGCGGATATTATAAACAAGAACGTGATAAGGCCAGTTGTGCAAGAAACCACTTCACTAGGAGCTGCATATCTTGCGGGTCTTGCTGTAGACTACTGGGAGAGCCTTGAAGAGATAAAAAACCTATGGAAAATTGAAAGAACTTTTGAACCTGTAATGAGTGAAGAAAAACGAAAACGCTTATATGCCGGATGGAAGGAGGCCGTAAAAAGGGCACTAGCATGGGCAAAGGTTGTTGAAGGGCTTTAACCAAGCAATCGGTGATGGGTGATGAAACGAATCAAAGTGGCTATAATTGGTGCAGGGATAAGTGGAGCTAGTATTGCACGTGTCCTCAGTAGATATGATAATCTTGAAGTGCACTTGATAGAAAAAAACTCTGATGTTGGTTGGGGTGTAACTAAAGCAAACACTGCCTTAATTCATGGAGGATACGATGATGATCCAAAGAAATTCCCACTACGAGCAAAATTATGTATACAAGGAAATCGTATTTGGCACCAATGGGTAAAAGAGCTAGAGATTCCTCATATATGGAACGGAGCTTTGATAGTGGCACTAACAGAGGATGACTTTGATGAGCTTGAGACTCTTTTAGAGAGAGGTATTAAAAATGGTGTTCCAGAAATGCGGATTGTAGACAAGGAGGAAGCACTTTCTTTAGAACCGGGTCTTAATCCAAAAGCTCTTGGAGGTCTTTGGATTCCAATAGTGGGCCAAATAGGCCCAATTCCAGCTGTTGTTGCAATGGTGGAGAATGCAGTTAGCAATGGTGTGAAATTACATTTGGAAACAGAAGTTAAAGGGATAAAAGTTGAAAATGGAGAAGTTAAGGGGATAGAGACTAACAATGGTCTTATAGATGCTGATATAGTTATAAACGCTGCTGGTCTTTACGCTGATGAAATTTCTAAGATGGTTGGTATAGATTATTTCGAGATTCACCCAAGAAAAGGAGAATACTGGATCTTTGACGAGGATGTGCCGGGACCTAGGAGAGTACTCTTTCCCACACCCACTCCAATAAGCAAAGGGGTTGTAGTAACAACAGAGATAAGTGGTCACCTTATGATAGGCCCAAATGCTCAAGACTTGCCAAAAGAAGAAAAAGAGAACCTTGCAACTACAATGGAAGGTCTAAACGAGGTTTGGGAAAAAGCAAAAAAGATATGGCCAAATTTACCTCCAAAAAGTAAAGTTATTAGAACCTTTGCAGGTCTGAGGCCTGAGCCTAGTGGTGGAGACTTCATAATCAAAGCAGAAGAAGAGGTTTATGGATTTATCAATGTAGCAGGGATTCGCTCACCAGGTCTTACAAGTGCACCAGCAATAGCTTATGAGGTTAAAGAGATAATAGAGTGTGACCTCGGGATAACACTTACTGAAAAATCTCATTGGAATCCATATAGGAGAGATATAACTCATTTTTTCATGACTCCCAGAGAGGAAGCAAACCGGCTTATAGCTACTAATAATTCTTACGGAAAGATAGTGTGCAAATGTAACAAAGTTAGTGAAGGGGACATCTTAGAGGCAATTGAAAGAATGAAGTTCATAGGAGTTAAAACTCCAAGCATAGATTCGGTCAAGGTTAGAACAAAGGCAACAAGTGGTACCTGTCAAGGAACCTTTTGTAAGGTTAGAATCGTCCAGATACTGGCAAGAGAATATAAAGTAGAACCCTGGAAAGTTACGTTGAAGGGAAAGGGAAGTGAGATTGGAGTTGGAGACGTTAAAGTTCTTCTTAGGAGGGCCTCATGATGGAGAGTTATGATGTCATTGTCATCGGTGGTGGACCCGCAGGTTTAGCTGCAGCAGTCAAAGCAAAAGAGCTTGGTTTAGAAACTCTCCTCCTTGATGAAAATGAGTTTCTTGGGGGCATTTTGCCTCAATGTATTCACCCCGGATTTGGTATTCATTACTTTAAGGAAGAGCTCACTGGCCCGGAATTTGCACATCGGTTTATAGAGAAGATAAAAGATGTTGGAGTAAGATATCAAACAAGTACATATGTCTTGAATATTGAGAACTACTCAGATTTGGAGAAAAAAATCGTCTTCTCTTCTCCTAAGGGAATTAAAGAAGTATGGACAAAAACGGTAATCTATGCCGCGGGAGCAAGAGAGAGGCATGCTTTTGAAATAGGTATCGTGGGGGATAGAGTTGCTGGTATTTATACTGCTGGGGAAGCTCAGACACTTATGGATATTTATGGGATAATGCCAGGAAAGGAAATCGTTATAGTAGGCTCTGGGGATGTTGGTCTGATAATGGCACGTCGATTTGCTCTTGAAGGGGCAAAAGTTAAAGCGGTTATTGAGCTAATGCCTTATCCTGGAGGATTAGCAAGAAATGTAATGATACTCCGAGACTTTAACATTCCATTATACCTAAGCCATAAGGTAGTTGAAGTCAGGGGCAGGGCACGAGTTGAAAAGATTAAAGTCGTTAAAGTCGATGAAAACCTTAAAGAGATTCCAAAAAGCGAATTTTGGATTGACGCAGATACTCTTCTGATTTCAGCAGGTTTGGTGCCAAATGTAAAGCTTCTTCAAAGAATAGGGGTAGAAATAGATCCCTCAACCGGCGGACCAATAGTAAACGAACTCTTAGAAACTACAGTACCAGGAATATTTGTTGCAGGTAATGCTCTCTTAATAAATGACCTTGTGGATTACGTTGCAGAACAAGGAGAATTAGCTGCTTTTGGAGCAAAAGAATTCATTGAAAATGAAGGAATACCATCAAAGAGGTGGATAAAACTAGAAAACGGCCAGAACATAAGACTTCTTGCTCCTCACTATCTGAGTGGTGAAAGAGATGTCTATGTATATGCTAGGGTTTCAACTCCAATGGAAAACGTCAAAATAGTTTTTCCTGAGATAAAGAAGGAACTTAGATTTCCTATACTCAGGCCAGCAGAAATGCTCAGAATTAGACTTAGAGCTGAAGAAATTAGAAGGGCAGAGAAGAAGATAACTATGGAGGCGATTCCCCAATGAGACACCGCCTTACTTGCATTGTATGTCCTTTGGGCTGTCTCATAGAAGTAGAAGTGGAGAATGACAGAGTAACGGAAGTTATAGGTTACAAGTGTCCGAGAGGTAGGGACTGGGCAATTAACGAGATAATCAACCCAAAGAGAATCGTGATGAGTGTAGTAAAAGTGAAAAATGGCAAATTGCCAACGGTTAGTGTAAAGACTACTAAACCAATTCCCAAAGAAAAGATACCTGAACTTATGAAGGTTTTAGCACAGATTGAGATTAAGGCACCGGTAAGAGTTGGTCAAGTAATCCTAGAAAACCCTTTAGACTTAGAAACAAAAATAGTCGCGACCAGAGATGTTGAGTCAGTTTGATCTCTTTCTTATTCTTAGAAGCCACTCTGGGGTCAAATAGGAGTATGTTATATTTCCTCTAACGACTGAAGTTGCTCTTTTTGTTATATTTGAGTGCAGGTTTATTGTGATTGTTGTTATGTTCAAGAAAACTCTAACTGGAAGAGCGTCATTTACCCATATTATTCCAGTTAAATTTCCAATGTACTCATAGTATTCACCCTGCGTTTCCTTACTATATTTAACTCTGAAAACGTAGAGGTTGCCATCTTTTTCAATCAACTTTACGCTCCCGTTCTTTAGAAAAAACGACAAAGTGTGAAGTGGCCATGCAAAGTGGCCCTCAATAAAAGTAGTAATATTTTCCGAAGAAACAATAGATTCAAGCGGATTCTCTTTAGTTATGTTCTCGAGTATCTCTCCTTTGTTTTTTCTAAGTTGATGGTGGTAGTATTTTCCATCAAAAACAGCTGTCCTGTAGATCTCTATTAATTCTTCATCAAAATTATAGGTCATTATTTCTTCAAACCCTTCACGTCTCTTTAAGTTCATGCCTCCCGTCATAATTTGAGTGAATGTTTCCGATTCGATTATCCCGATATTTGTAGAATAGAACTCATATTGGTATTCATTTACTTCTTCCATTGCTCTTAGGACTTCTTCTATTGAAGGGGCTCTTTCAAACGTAAGACATCCAGAAAAAAGAATTAGGGTAATTAAAGCTACAAAGAATGACTGCTTCATTCAATCACCTTTTTAATCCATTCTGGTCGTTTATAGTCATATGTAATTTCAAAACTTGCTGAGAATTTTGACGTCGAGGTAGTGTTTGTAGCGAATATTTCAAAAATAGTTATGCCTTTGATTTCACCTTTTATGGGCAAATTGTCCTTGACCCAAATCCTTATGAACCCTTTACTTGTTTTTCTATATTTCATAGCTTCATAGTATGCTCTTTCAGCTTCGCTGACGTTTTCAGGTAGAGATGGCTCATATACTGTAGTAAAGTTGAATGCAACTAAATATATACCATCTCCTTTCGCAACTTCGAAATTTGTTGCATTATTAAGGGCTTTTTTGATAAAGTAGAGGGGATTTCTGGGCAACTCTGCCCCCTTAAGAAGCTCATACTTTAAGTCTTCTGGTGTTTTAATGTGAGGAGAAAGTCCATCCTTAAGTTTTTCAAAATATTCTTGGATAGTGGTATTCCCACCACCTTTTTGGATTACATTTCCATTCTTCTCTATGGCGTATGAAAAGTACATGAAATCTCCGAGGATTGTCTCATTAATATAAGTTATATCCTCTCTAATGACTTTAGTCTCCCAAAATGCTTCTTCTCTGTCATAGTTAAAACCTCCCTTGGAGTATATTGTGACATTACTAAATTGGGTCTTCTGATGATACTCAATTGAATAGCTGTACTTATCCACATCTTCAATTTCCTCAATGAGCGCTTGGGGTGTTGGTTCCTTTTGAACACAAGCAGAAAAGCTAGTTATCACAAGGAGAATGAAAGCTACTACAAAGGCTTTCTTCATAATCCTCCACCGAAATATATTACGATATTAACATACTTATTCTTTTCGGTTTAAAAATGATAAAAAGAAAATCTATTCAACAATTTTCTTGACCCACTCAGGTCTTTCATACCTATAGCTTATTTCAAACTTTACAATGGCTTCTGTTGTAGTAGTGCTATCCAATCCAGTATAGCTTGTTGTTCGTTTTATCTTTATTTCCCCTTTTATTGGCAGATTATCCTCGAGCCATAGTTTCCCTGTACCTTCAGTTTTTATGTGTTTCTCTATAGAATCTAGATTAACCATTTCTTCTTTTGTGAAAGCGAAAGTCACTATATAATTGCTACCCTCTTTACTCACTTCAAAGGAATCCGCATTGCTAAGAAGATCACGGATATAGTACAGAGGGTTTCTAGTAGGATCGGCACCTTTGAAAAGCCATTGTTTAAATTCTTCAACAGTTTTTATTTCCGTACGGCCTTGAAGAACCCGTTCAAAGTATGTTTCTATAGTCATGCTTGTGCTCTCTTGTTGTACTATCTTGTTGTCTTGTTCTACAGTGACGGAATAATAAATGGAATTACCCCAGACAACCTCATTAGAATAAGCTACTAGATCTCCACTTAAAGAGGTAATTTCCCAAAATGCCTCTTCCTTAGTGAAGTCAAATCCCCCTTTAGAATTTATTCGGGTATCACTTTTGGGTATCGTAGAATACTCAGCAGTAAATTGATATTTCTCAACACTTTCAATGGCATTAATTAAATCCTCCTTATTTAAAGTTGGCATCATGGCTTCAGTTGTGGTTGTTTCTGGTGATGTACTTGTGGAGCTTTCACTTATGGTCGGCTGAGTTGTTGACGTTGGTGTTTCACTTTTAGAGGGGGAAAGGGTTTCTTTTGAAATACACCCAGAAAGACTGATTATTATAAGAAAAACCAATATTAAGCTAAAAAATTTTCTCACATTGTCCACCAAAATTATTTTGAGCTTCTAGGTATTTATTCCTTTTGTTGTAATAGAAAGCAAAAGAAAAAGAATCAGAGCTTGGAACTTAAAAGTTTTGAAGTCTCTTTAAGCTGGGAATATCCAGACTCGAGATAGGTGTCTCCTTCCTTTACATATCCATCAGCATAGGCACTCCATGCTCTGTTTAAGTGTCTCTCTGCCTTGCTGAAGCTTGTCATGACTTCCCCATAAAACCTGATGCCTTCAATTCTAAGTGGTTGGGCCTTCTCTGCAAAGGTCTCTAAAGTTTCAAGGATTTTTCCTAAGTGTTCTCTTGCCTTTTCTAAGTCCTTCTCTTTTTCTTCCATTATTTTTTCAATCTCTGCAATAGCGTTCTCCAGTGTTCTCTTGAGTTCTTCTTTTCCACCTTTGCCTTGAGCAGCACTCTGGTGGAGCTCTTCTTTCTCTCCTTGTCTTCTGAGCAATATTCCAACTCCCATGATAGCTAAACTACCTCCAAGTGCTGTCCAAAGTGGTGGATTTCTAGCTGAGGCTATAGCTCCTCCAACCAGTCCAATTGTGAGCATTATATTTCCGATAAATTTCTTCATTGTTATCACCTCATGGGTGTAGTACTCCAGCTACAGTGAGCACTGCAAATAGTAATGTCATAGCAGCTTCTCCAACCATCAAACCTGCTGCAAATGGAAGGACTTTCTCAACGATGAATTCGTAACCCTTCTTTCTCTTTGCAACCTCGTTTACAACACAGCCAATTCCGTACGGAATGATATAGAGCATTGGAAGGTACATTGAGAGTCCTACTAGTACTCCAAGTCCGGGAACTCCGCTAAGTGATAGAAGGAACCCAAGTAGTCCACCTGCTATGAACTTGTCTATTGGTACACTTCCACCAAGTACTGCTTCTACCATTGACTTAAGGGCCATGGCCTGAGGAGCTGGAACTTTGTCGTTTCCAATTCCATAGGCATTCCAAATAAGACCAACAACTGTTAGTGCGATTATTGGGCCTAACCAGCCAGTTAGGAGCTCAACCTTTTGTTGTCTTGATGGAACCGCACCTACCATGTGTCCAGTCTTAAGGTCTTGCATCATGTCTGCGGCTCCTGAAATGGCCACACCAACTGTTGCACCCATCAGGATTGTAAGTGGGACGTTCTTGTTGGTTAAGTAGAGAAGTATCATAACTGAGACGAGAGACAAACCTGAAACTGGACTCCAGTCAGTCATTCCAGTGGACATTGCTACGAGGAGTGATGCAATGAAGATCCATGCGACCCCGATGAGTGCTGTGAGGAGGCTTCTTCCTAGGCCCAGGTTTCCGAGCTTGTAGGCTGTTACTAGAAGCAAGACAAAGGCAAATATAGCGCCCCCGATTAAGTAATGGATTGGAAGTTCTTCGTTGTGCCCGTTCTTGTCTTTAAACTTGCTTGCTTGTGCAAGACTTTTCATAGCTACTGCAATGACAGGTAGAGAAAGTATCAAACCAGCTATTGACCCTCCAAGGAGCATACCAATACCTAGTGGTCTTGTCATTGTGCCATATACATAACTACTTATTGCACTTCCTTGAACATCTGCTGGAATCCACCCAAGGCTCTTGACTACTGGAGTTATAATGTAGTAAGAGAGCACACCACCCGCAAGAACTATTAGACCATTTCTTCCTGTAATTAAACCCATACCAAATACCATGAGTGAGAGAGCAATTGTTAAGTTGACCCATTCTGGGAGATGAAGTGCTGCTCCTAAGTCCACAACTTCAGGTATAACATGTGGCAACCCAAAGATTGGGAACTGCTGAATGAGATAAATTACTGCGCTAAGAACCATACCAAAAAACAAAAGCCTTGCCTTTTCTATTCCACTTCCAGGAGTCTTAAGTATAGTAGCAACTGCAGTCCCTGTTGGGAACCTAAGTCTGTCTATTTCGATCATCTGCTTTCTAAGTGGGATTATGAATGTTATACCTAAGATGGCTCCAGCTGCAGTTGCTAGGAAGAAGTACAGGGTATTTATCTCCTGATGGAGTGACATTATGTAAAGTGCTGGGATTGTGAAAATGACACCTGATACTGAGATATTAACTGCTGAGGCAACTGTCTGGACAATATTATTCTCTACTACCGTACCTTTCTTTAGGATACCTCTAAGAATTCCCCAACCTACTATTGCCGCTATGGCAGAGCCTCCTGAGGTAAAACCCATAATCATACCAGCATAAGTAAAGCTTGCAGCCATGAATGCTCCCCAAAGAACTCCTAAGACTATCGCAGCAGGTGTTACTTCTCTATAACTTTCTTCCCTCTTTGCGAGAGCTTGTCCAGCATATCTCTCCATTTTTCAACCCCCTGTACATTTTTGTACATGTTGCTCATGTCCTATACTCAAGATACAAAAGCAAGACATCTTGTCTTTTTTGAACATATAAAGTTTTTCAGACCGTTTAAATCCATTGAAGAGAAATAAAACTCAGCAGAACCACCAAAAAAGCAGTTATGTAGGACTTTTATCATGAAACCCATGAAATGCACAAGATGCCAGAGAAAGTTACGTGAATGTAACTTCACTAATAATAATGTTCATTAGTATACAACATCTAGAAAAAATATTCTATAGATTGCCAGGTCTAATCGAAAAATTTTCGAAAAAGGTAAAAACAAATTTAGTTTTAAATACTCGTAAATTTCTGCAAAAAAATCTTGAGGTCTGTCTTAAAAGGTTCCTCTGTGTTTTGAATCTCTCTCTCCAGCAGATTAATAAAACTTTCTTCATCCTGAGTTATCGAACTTAGTTCTCTAATTTTTTTCTCTAACTTTTCATAATATTCAATATAAGGCCTCGTTTCAAAGAGTGCCTTTTCAATCTTTTCTATCATGTTTCCTTACCTCCTACAAACCAATACCACCATACTTTTTCAAGATCTTCTCGTTGGCCCAATATTATGAAATATCGTACTAAGGCTATATTTATGAAAATCAGCAAGATCGTGAAAATATAGTATGAGGGAATAGTAATACTAAGAAACGCAAAATAGTCCCAAAGGAAGTGAAGTAGTATTGCTAATGCAAAGTAACTAGAAAGTGTTTGAAGTTTACCTTCGGCCTTTAATCCATAGCCCACTCCTATTATTGCGCTCCATGTAGCATGAGCAAATGGGGTCAAAAAGCCCCTCACTATAGTAGCTCCAACCCCAAAACCAATACCATATAAAAAGTTTTCAGTTGCTGCAAAACCCAAGCCGGCTGCTACACCATAGACTACTCCATCCATAATCCCATCCATTTGTCCAGCTTTAAAAGGGAATCTAATGGCCAGAGCTTTCGCTGGTTCTTCTACAATACCCGCTATTAATGCCATTGAGAAAGCAGTTGCCGGTAAGAGGGCATATCCAAACTCACCTTCTACTAGGAAGGCCTCTAAAACCATTGCAACGCCAACTGAAAGTGTTGCTCCCAGGAGGAATGTGGCAATTACGAATCTTTTGGGCTCTGGCTCGTATTTATCCTCATGATAGAAATACCACAATAATCCAAGAGCAGGAGCATAAGCAAAGAAGACTATCGTGCTAAAAATATCCATGTTATCACCAAAAGAATTAACTTCATTAAGAATTTTAAACTTTTGTGATTATTCACATTCTTCGAAGGGCCTCTACTAGTTCACTCAGCTTTCCAAAACTTAACAGTTCTGTCTCTAAGGGAACAAGAACTTCAAAGAGTGCGGAATTTAGGTCTCTTAGAAAGGGAGAGACTATTTCCCTGAGAATGTCGTTTCCATAGGCCCAAGGTGAGAATGCAGGAAGGACTACTAGGTCCTCGCCCTTCAAAAAAATAGGTACCTTTATCAAGGCTCCTACTTCATCTCGCAACCTTATTGACGGATGCTCATGTCCTATAATGAATCGGTCGCCTTCTACAAGTTTATGACCATGAACAACTTTCCACTCACTAATCTCAATCTCGTCCAGAACCTCAATTCCCAAGCTTTTTATCCAAAATATACCTACATCATGATTTCCCCGTATTACAATTATCTCTCTTACTAAAGGCAAAATTTCACTAAAGAACGCCTCAACCTCGATTTTTTCTCGTCTAAATGGGACAAAAGAGTGCTTGAGATCGCCATTTATGATAAGCCTTTTGGGTCGTTCCCTTAATACTAAACCTTTAAGCAAAGTGAGCATTTGATTAAAAGCTTTTGGAAGATAGATACCTTCTTGAGCCAAACTCTCTTCGTAACCTAAGTGAAGATCTGCTATTATCAGGTTGTCTTTAATTTTGATAGCTTTCTGGGGAAGAAGTTCTATTTTCATGGTAACAGATTATACAAATGTGTTTTTAAATTTTCAATCTGACTTCCTCCCCACTCTGAACGGCGAGGCTTTCAAAAGAGAAAGTAAAAAGTTGAGAAAATTAAATACCTCGTTTTTGCTTTACTCGTTTTACTACGTCAAAAATATTCCAGAGATCCTGGATTACATGGAGATGGGGAATTTGATTTAAAACCTCTTCACTTGCATATTTTGCTGTAGGAGGGAAATAATACCATACATACTCAGTATTCTCATCCCCACGGCCTATGAATCTCCATGGCTTATCATCTACCCATATAAATACCTCATCTCCATACCTCTCCCTAATAAGCTGAAACGCTTCACAAAGGGTTATGTCTCTTCCAAAGACTATTATATCGTCAAAAAGCTCATAAAAACCACCAATTTTTAGTCTATACTCTTTCATTCCATCTAAAAAGTCCTCAGCGGAGAAGGAAATAACTATATGTCCTTCTTCTCTAAGTTTCTTTAAAACGTCTTTTGAGTCATCTATGGGTTTTGAAAGCTTAGCCCTCTCCTCAAACCATGTACGCGCAAATTTAGTTTTAAAAAACATTGGTTGTTTTATTCTACCAGAATGTTTTCCGAACTTAGGCCTTTCAAAGTAAAGTTCTAATTTGGTAAGTATAGTAGCCCAAAAGCCTTTGAATGGAAGCCAAGGAAAATGTTTCTCTAGGGCCCTTCTGAAGGCTTCATTTATAACTGAATAACTGTCAACAATTGTACCATCAAAGTCAAAGCCAATTATCATTAGTCTTTCCCCCTATTCTTGTTTGACTCCTCACATTAACCAACTATTACCTACCTTTAAGTTTTGCTCTCCATAAAGCATATATTTTAGTGCGACGAAATGTTTAGATGATGATTTCAAAAAGGTGATAGAAATGGGGAGACACTATATCCCAAACTCAGCCCATAAGGAAGAGATGCTCAAAGAGATCGGGTTCAAGAGTATCGAGGATCTCTTTTCAGATGTGCCTAAGGGATTCGTAAAGGAGTTCAATCTTCCAGAAGGCAAAAGCGAATACGAAATCTTTCTTGAGATGAATGAGATACTCAACAAGAACAAGACTATTTTAGAGATGCCCACTTTCCTAGGTGCTGGTGCGTATTTCCACTACGTACCTGCTCACGTAAAGTATCTCATTGAGAGAAGCGAATTCATAACTTCATATACTCCGTATCAAGCCGAAATAAGTCAAGGAATGCTACAGGCCCTTTTTGAATACCAGAGTTTAGTTGGAGAACTTGTTGGTCTAGAAATAGTTAATGCTTCTATGTATGACTGGGGAACAGCCATGGCTGAGGCAGCGTTGATGAGCGCTCGTGTTACGAAAAAGGAGAAATTTATAGTTCCAACACATCTCCATCCCGAAAGGAAAAAAGTTCTTCACACCTACACTGCAGGACCGGGTCTTGAGATTGAGTACGTCAAGTGGAATGAGAGAGGACAATTAGATGTAGAGAATCTTAAGGAAAAAGTTGAAGGCGCAGCAGGAGTTTACGTTGAGATTCCAAACTTCTTTGGATTGATTGAGGAACAAGTAAAGGAAATTGGGGAAATTGCTCATGATGCTGGGGCTTTATTTGTAGTTGGTGTTGATCCAACTATTCTTGGGGTAATTAAAGCACCAGGAAACCTAGGAGCGGATATTGTCGTAGGAGAAGCATCATTTTTAGGCAGTGCCTTAAACTTTGGAGGTCCAAGGGCAGGTATTCTGGCAGTTAGAAATGACAAGAAATTGATTAGACAAATGCCTGGAAGAGTAATAGGGATGACAAAGGACGCAGAAGGAAAGAGAGCATTTGTCATGACCTTACAAACCAGGGAACAACACATTAGAAGGGCCAAAGCAACCTCGAACATCTGTTCAAATGAAGCTTTAGTGGCTGTTGCAGCAGCGATACATATGGCGACACTTGGACCAAAAGGCCTACAACAACTTGGCGAGATAATTTTAAAGAATACAGCTTACTTTAAAGAGCGTATAAGTGAAGTAGCTGAGATTCCTTTTGATGGCATCAATTTCAAAGATGTACTTGTTAGATTCGAGGTACCTTATGACATAATTCATGAAGAGCTTTTAAAGAGAAACATTCACGGGGGCTTCTACTTAAGACCTCACTTCCAGGAGTTGGGAGAAAGTGCATTGTTTGCAGTAACTGAGACTACAAGAAAAGAATGGATCGAAATTCTAATCGAAAATCTAAAAGAAATAATAAACATGGCGCGGTTATGAGGTGATAAAAATGTTTAGACAAGCAAAATGGGAAGAGCCCCTTATTTTTGAGCTCTCTAAACCTGGAAGGGTCGGTTTCACACTTCCAGCTCCTATTGAGGATATCAAAATTCAAATTCCAGAGTATTTGAAAAGGGATCAACTAGAATTGCCCGAATTAAGTGAACCAGAGATAGTTAGACACTATACCCGACTTAGCGAAATGAATTATGGTGTGGACAGTGGCATGTACCCCCTTGGCTCATGTACTATGAAATATAACCCCAAGATTAATGAAGAGTTTGCAAACCACCCAAAAGCAACCCTTATACACCCATATCAAGATGAAAGAACAGTTCAAGGTGCTCTACAAATAATGTGGGAACTTGAACAGTGGTTAAAGGAAATTACTGGAATGGATCGTTTTACTTTGCAGCCAGCTGCTGGAGCAAACGGTGAATTTGCTGGGGTCATGATAATAAGAGCTTACCACCTAGACAAAGGAGAAACGCAAAGAAACGAAATAATCGTGCCGGACTCTGCTCATGGTACAAACCCTGCAAGTGCTGCTATGGCTGGATTTAAAGTTATAGAGATTCCTTCCAATGAGCAGGGCATGGTAGATTTGGAGGCCCTAGAGAATGCAGTTAGTGAAAGAACTGCAGGGATAATGCTTACAAATCCGAATACTCTTGGGATATTCGAAGAGGATATCCTCGAAATAGCAAAGATAGTTCACAAAGCTGGAGGTTTACTTTATTATGATGGCGCAAACTTAAATGGGATATTAGGAAAAATAAGACCTGGAGACATGGGATTTGACGTTGTCCATATAAACCTCCACAAGACATTTTCAACACCTCACGGAGGAGGAGGTCCTGGAGCTGGTCCTGTTGGAGTAAAAGAGCATCTTGTAGAGTACCTTCCAGTACCACTCGTCGAATTTGATGGAGAAAAATACTATCTTAATTACGACCTTCCAAAAAGTATTGGGAAAGTTAAGGAATTCTATGGAAATTTCACTGTCCTAGTTAGGGCCCTAACCTATCTCAAAATGATGGGAAGAGAAGGGTTAAAAGAAGTCTCTGAAATTGCTGTTCTCAATGCCAACTATCTTACTCAAAAGCTAAAGGGAACCAAAGGATATGAACTACCGCACAAAGAGCTGAGAAAACACGAAGTAGTATTTTCCGCTGAACCAATGAAAAAAGATACTGGCGTAAAGACTTTGGACGTAGCAAAGCGCTTGCTTGACTTTGGGCTACATGCACCAACGATTTACTTCCCACTAATAGTCCACGAAGCTTTGATGATTGAGCCAACCGAAACAGTAAGCAAAGAAGATCTTGATGCTTATGTTGAAGCCCTTAAGCAGATAAGCGAGGAGGCTTACACTAACCCTGAAATTGTAAAAACCGCACCCCACAACACTGCTGTTAGACGCGTTGACGATGTTTTAGCAGCTAAGAAGCCCATAATTACATGGCGCATGTACAAACAACTAAAGGAGAAAGGAGAAGTAGATTACTAACTTTTCTTTTTTCTTTAGATATCTCCAAAAAGGATATAAACAAATCTTAGTCTCTTCTTTCGGGAAGGACTATGGAGATTGAGACACTTGTCCGAAAAGCTGAAAAGCTTGCTACGAAGTATAAAGTCAAATATTATGAAGTAAGGATAGCTAAGATAAATGCCACTCACATTGAAATGCAAAACTCCCACTTTGAGGATATCTCTTCTAATATAGAGATTGGTATTGGAGTAAGAGTTTTTGATGGTTCTTGGGGCTTTTCTTCAGCAAATGATTTAAGGAGAGCAGAAAAAGCCCTCGAAGCTGCAATGAAAATTGCAAAAACAACTAAAGGGAACTCAAAGATTTATCTCGGTGACCCTCTCACAGATGAAGCTGAGATTAAAGTGAAAAAATCATTTCTTGACATAGACTTGGAGGAAAAAATAGAACTTTTGAAAACTCTTGATTCTCTCCTAAAAGGAGATCATATTCCTAATAGGAAAATAACTTATGGGGATGGTATAAAAGAGCAGTTTTATTTCAACTCTCTTGGAAGTGAAATCAAAACTGTAGTCCCTAAGATTCGATTAAGTTTCTCTGTTACTGCGAAAGAAAATGATGATATGCAGACTTACTGGAAAGTCTTTGGAGGAACAACAGGCTGGGAAAGTATAGAGAATATAGATCTTGAGTATTGGGCCTCTTTTGTAAAGAACAAAGCAACGTCACTTTTACAGGCCAAATTACCGCCCTCTGGGGAGTTTGATATAATTATGGATCCCGAACTTGCAGGTGTTTTTATCCATGAGGCTTTGGGCCATGCAGCAGAAGGTGATGCGATCAAAAATGGAGAGAGCATTTTAGAAGGGAAACTTGGTCAAAATATAGCAGTAGATGAACTAACCGTTGTTGATGACCCAACGCTTAAGAAAAAGTTTGGATCTTATATCTATGATGATGAAGGAATAAAAGCAAGAAAAGTTGAGATTATAAAAGATGGAGTTTTAAATGAATACCTTTTAGATAGAGAAACTGCAGCATTCTTTGGAACCGAATCAAATGGGCATGGACGGGCCCAAAGCTACAACTACCAGCCATTAGTGAGAATGAGTAACACATACATAGAGCCGAGAGACTGGAACTTTGAAGAAATGATTGAAGAAGTCAAAAATGGTCTGTATCTAATTGGAGATAAAGGAGGACAAGTGGATATCGCTAATGGAACATTTATGTTTGGAGCTAAAGAAGGATACCTAATTGAAAATGGCAAGATTAAGTACCATATAAGAGATGTCGCTCTTTCAGGAAAGATTCTGGACATTCTCAAGAACATAAGGGGTATAGGAAAAGATCTCGAAGTAAACTTCCCAGGTTATTGCGGGAAAGGACAATGGGTTTCAGTCGATGATGGGGGCCCACATATATTGACTAGAGCTTTAGTGGGAGGTCTTCTCTAATCCCCAGATTTTCACCTCTATTCTTGCCCAGCTCTTCCATCCGTTTTCTCCAAGGGCAACTATGTAGATGTAATACATCTCACCAATTCTCACATTTTCTGTCTTTATTTTTATTTCAAAAGTCGCATTTTTGTTTTTGGAGATAGTGGTCTCTTTTGGAAGTATCTCGACACTTATATTTTCGACTTTTCTAAGTTTGCTTTGAACAAAGCTCCAGCTGTTTGAAAAGTTTGAGTCTCCTAAAAATGCTTTAAACTCGACGTTTCCTTCGTAATAACACTCTTTTTGATTCACAGTGTATTTCTTGGCAACTAAGAGCCCCTTGACATTGATAGTGTTGTTAGGTGGCATGAGAAACGCTAGGCTTTCTTCTAAACGCTCATGCTCATCGGTTAAATTGAAAAAGATGTTCTTTGCATTAAATTCTCCGTACCCTGGCCTGATACACGATACTTCGGAGATCTCTTGGGAGGAGGACATAGTCTCTGAAGATTCTGGAGCAAATGGCGTAGATTCCGAAAGAGATGAAGTTGCTTGTAAACATCCGCTTGAAAGAATTATGAAAATTAAAACAAAAGGTATAACCCTCATTTCTTTCATATAAGATAATTTCATTAAAGATATATATACCTTTCTCACCAAAAAACTTTAATTCTACGTCGGTTAGCAAAAAACGGTGAGAAGATGGTAGATGAACTCATTAAAATTTTAAATCGTGAGAACATCGAATGGGAGGTTTATTGGGAAGTTGGAAGAGGGAGTTCTTTTAAAATTGAAAAATGTAAACTTGAAAGAGCTCAAAGAAAATATCACTCTGGAATTGGGCTTAGGATAGGATACCATGGGAAACAAGGATTCTCGTACATAACGGGTATAAATCATGACAAAAAAACCCTTGAAAATTTTGTGAAGAGGACAATAAAGCTTGCGAAAGTGGGCGAGGTTAAGTTCCATGGCTTTCCAGACAAAAAGCCCATTAAAAAAGTTCGCGGAATTTATGATAAACGGATCAGTAATTTGACTTTTGAAGAGGCCTTTGAATTGGGAAAAGAGATATCCCAAAAGGAACAAGAGCTGAGAAATAAATTTGGTCCTGAATATACATTTTCTGGAAGACTTGCATTTGGCTTTGCTAAGGATGGAATAATCAATTCGAATGGTATTAGCGAAGAGGAAGAAGGTACCGCAGTGAGCTTTAGCATCTACATAGTTAGGAAAGGTCGCCGAACTGGGACGGGAGATTATTACAAAGGCTCTAGACATATGATAGACTTCGAAAAAGAGCTTGAAACTGGCCTTGAAAAGGCTTTGGAAGAAGTTAAGCTCAGTTATGAGGCCCGAAAACTTGAACCTTATGAGGGAGAGCTTGTATTAGAGCCTCACTCAGTGGCATCACTGGTAGGATTATTTCTTTCAAATTTAAGGGGAGATAGTATCTATTATAAACGAAGTAGGTTTAAGGAAGTAGGGGAGGAAGTCGCGAGTGAGGCATTTACCCTGATCGATGATAGTACTCTTGAGGGGAAATTAGGAAGTTACTCATTTGATGGAGAGGGCAATCCTAGTCAAAGAACTATTTTAGTGAAGAATGGAGTGTTATCGTCATTTATTCTAGACGAAACTTATGCACGCCTTCTTGGAATGGAAAGCACGGGAAATGGTGTAAGGGACTTTCGAACGCCTCCTCATATTGGTACAAGCAACATAGTAGTAGAAGGCAAAGAGGAAGATTTAGAGGCTTTTGAAGGTATAGTTGTAAAAAAAGTCTTTGGAGAACATACTGCAAACCCAATAAGTGGGGACTTTTCACTAACGGTAGAGCTTGGATATCTTGTAAAAAATGGAGAAAAAATTCCATTTAAAGACAACATGTTTGTGGGAAACATCTTTGAGCTTGTGAAGTCGATACGAGCCGTTGGAAAGAAAAAAGAAGAACTTGGCGCATTCATCTCTCCCAGGATTCTAGGTTTCGGAAAAATAGTGTGAATAACCTTCTTGCCCTTCAGGATGAGGCTTTTAGGTGATAATATGAAGAATTTACTCCATTAGCGGCTCAGGAGGTTGACCCTCATCATTTCTCAGATACCCTAGAGTTCCTCATTGCCTAAAAATGGTTTTAGAAATAGAAGTTATAAAATTTTGTATCAAAGATTCTAGCTTAAAGAGCAAGGCTTTCCAAAGGGCAAAAATAAAAGGAGAACTATGTGTTGTTTGCCTTTTTCTCTAAATACTCTTTGATGCTCTTTGCAGCCTTTCTCCCATCTCCCATTGCTA